>NZ_JAMXFD010000012.1 GCF_025370875.1 Laspinema palackyanum D2c | reverse complement strand
CCCCTGCCACTTGTGGTGAGCCTTCACTTATGGTTTCCTATCTCAGGGAGTAGGGTCAAAAATGAGCGAACCGTAAGTGATTATG
The DNA here is from genome assembly GCF_025370875.1 of Laspinema palackyanum D2c. Taxonomy (NCBI): domain Bacteria; kingdom Bacillati; phylum Cyanobacteriota; class Cyanophyceae; order Oscillatoriales; family Laspinemataceae; genus Laspinema; species Laspinema palackyanum. The sequence goes on along the minus strand of NZ_JAMXFD010000012.1, from coordinate 182,663 downwards.
GTGTCCCTCAACGCCGACAGAGATTATTTTGTATCGCCCATAAAGGTGGATGGGAATGGCCGGAAAAAACTCATCACTCTCATCCCTACACTGCTGGAGAAGCCCTCGGAGAATTGGCATTTATAGCACCTACAAACTCTAAATTTCTCACGCCCAGCATGGATGAATATATTAGAAAATATGAAAAAGCCTCTAAATGTGTCAACCCTAGAGATTTACATTTAGATCGACCCTCCCGAACTGTAACCTGTCGCAATCTCAGCGCACCCACCGGAGATATGTTAAGAATTCGCTTACCGTCAGGACGTAGACGACGGTTAACGGTTCGCGAAGGCGCACGTCTGCAAAGTTTTCCCGATTGGTTTGAATTTCAAGGCAGCGAAGACAGTCAGTGTAAACAGATTGGCAATGCTGTTCCACCCATTTTGGCCAAGTCGTTAGCGGTTAGGGTGAGGCTGTATTTAGAAAATAAGCTGCGATCGCCCTCTAAAAAATCTCTTCAGTTTCAGGAACCTATCCCGCTATGTTTTAATTTAAAAAATTAGAATAGTGTTGAGACAACTGAATAAACTAATTTTTTCGCTCCACTCAATTCCTCCAGAAAACTGAAGAATCGCGGTTGCCTGAACTAGAATAACCCGTGATGTTTCTGTTTTCGGAAGTGGGAAGGCCAGTTACTCTGTCAAAATTAATACAAACTAATACCATAGACCCTACGGATTGGGTGAAGGCGCTGCACTCTTGAACACGGCGTTGCTGGGTGTAAAAACGAGACGATCGCTACAGTCGGTCTGTTGTCTTTACTCAGGATATCCAGAGTCTCATTCAGTCTTAAACGGGTCCAAGAGACTATGCTTGTCTCGCGAAATCCCTATTTCACGGGGATTTTACCCTTGTAACTGCGCGGATCAGGGAGGGCGTTTTCCCGGATTGTCTTGAGGAAAAAAGTTTTAAAAATTTACCGGATTTTCTAGTATTTCTCTGTTTTTATTAAGTCGCAAATGACAAAAAAAGCACTAATTCATAAGATTTTAAAAAATATTCCTGAAATTTTTATGCTCACTGGTAGGAGGGAGTGACCAATTTACCCCTGCCATTTTCATGCTTAAGCAAGTAACCTTTGTTGTTTTTTTTAGTTTAGTTATTGGTACGGTAATTGGGGTGCCTCAAGTTAAAGACAATCTCAGTAAGACTACGGAATTTATCAGTTCAAATCATACCAATACCGTTGTTTCAGTCACTCAACAAAATCCGGATGAAAAAAAATGTACGATTCCTCGGGGTAGCGGTAGAAGAGATGATTGTTCTAGTGCAACATTTACACAACCCAGTTCCCAGGAAATGAGAACAGACTCTGTTGCCAGTTAATGAATATCAATTTTGAGCGGAACAGTGAAACCCAGTAGGTGATCTACTGGGTTTTTTCAGGGTGGGAAATTGTTTGGGAGTGATGTTCTGACTCGTGAGACAGGAGAAGGGGAGGTGATGCGGTGCGATCGCCTCTGATCCCTTCCCCAGTCCCCCGGATTCAGGGACCCTAACCCTCTACAACTCCTCTTCAATCCACTGATGTAGCGATCGCCTCTCAACGAATGCAACAATAGAGTACCTGTTCACTCAATGAAAGTCGTTAACTAACTCATGCCTGCTGTTCCTGAATCCCTCTCCGGTAACCAAATCCGCGACAAGTTTCTCAATTTTTATGCCGCTAGGGGTCATCAAATCCTGCCGAGTGCCTCTTTAGTCCCAGAAGACCCTACGGTTTTACTCACCATCGCCGGGATGCTGCCGTTTAAACCCATTTTTCTCGGACAACGCACTCCGGAATTCCCTCGCGCTACCACGTCCCAAAAGTGCATCCGCACCAATGATATCGAAAATGTGGGACGCACTGCCCGCCATCATACCTTTTTTGAGATGTTGGGCAATTTTAGCTTTGGGGATTACTTCAAAGAACAGGCGATCGCCTTTGCCTGGGAACTCTCCACCGAAGTCTATGGACTTCCTGCGGATCGCATTGTTGTCAGTGTCTTCCGCGAAGATGACGAAGCGTTCAATATCTGGCGGGACAAAATCGGCATTCCTCCCCATCGGATTAAGCGGATGGATGAAGCGGATAATTTCTGGGCGTCGGGTCCCACGGGTCCCTGTGGTCCTTGTTCGGAATTGTATTATGACTTTCATCCCGAACTCGGGGATGACAACCTAGATTTAGAAGACGATACCCGCTTCATCGAATTCTATAACCTGGTGTTCATGCAGTACAACCGGGATGCGGAAGGCAATCTCACCCCGTTGGCGAAAAAGAATATTGACACGGGATTGGGGTTAGAACGGATGGCGCAAATCCTTCAAAAAGTTCCCAACAATTATGAAACGGACCTGATTTTCCCGATTGTCAAAAAAGCGGCGGATATTGCGGGAATTGATTACGCCAAGGCGGATGAAAAAACCAAAGTTTCTCTGAAAGTGATTGGGGACCATTCTCGCGCCGTGGTGCAGATGATTGCCGATGGAATTACTGCCTCTAATATTGGCAGAGGGTATATTCTGCGTCGGTTAATTCGTCGGGTGGTGCGTCATGGACGATTAATTGGCATTGAAGGTGTGTTTACTCCCGAGGTGGCAGAAGCGGCGATCGCCCTGGGAGAAGGGGCCTATCCCAATCTGCGCGATCGCGAGGCGAGTCTGAAGGCGGAACTCCAACGGGAAGAAACAAGGTTTTTGGAAACCCTAGAACGGGGTGAAAAACTGTTAGCAGAATTGATGGAGAAAAACCCCAAAGAAATTCCGGGACGGGATGCGTTTATCCTCTATGATACTTATGGTTTCCCTCTAGAACTGACCCAAGAAATTGCGGAAGAACGGGGAATGACGGTGGAATTGCCTGGGTTTGAGGAAGCAATGGAAGAACAACGGGTGCGATCGCAAGCGGCCCATGAAACCATTGATCTGACGGTACAAGGCAGTTTAGATAAACTCGCCCAACAGATCAACGCCACGGAATTTTTAGGCTATTCTGAACCTGTGACCACCTCAGAAATAACGGTTATTTTGATGGGGGGGAACTCTGTCGAATCCGCAACCTCTGGCGATCGCGTTCAAATCGTCTTAGATAAAACGCCCTTCTATGCTGAATCCGGGGGACAAATTGGCGATCGGGGATTTCTCTCGGGTCAAGATAGCTTGGTTCGCATTGAAGAGGTGAAAAAGGAATCGGATTTCTTTGTTCATTTCGGACGGATTGAACGCGGAACCATCTCGGTTGGCGATCGCATTACCGCTCAAATTGACCGCGCTTGTCGTCGTCGCGCTCAAGCCAATCATACCGCAACTCACTTGCTGCAAGCGGCCTTAAAATTGCTGGTGGATGAGGGAATTTCTCAAGCGGGTTCCCTGGTTGATTTTGACCGTTTGCGCTTTGATTTCAATTGTCCTCGTTCCCTGACTCCGGAGGAGTTGAAACAAGTTGAGGACCGGGTGAATACTTGGATTGCGGAAGCGCATCAAGCGCAAATTGAGATTATGGGACTGACGGAGGCGAGGGCAAAAGGTGCAGTCGCCATGTTCGGTGAGAAGTATGCCGACGAAGTGCGAGTGATTGATTTTCCCGGGGTTTCAATGGAATTGTGCGGGGGAACTCATGTGAGTAATACCTCTGAAATTGGCGCGTTTAAGATTGTTTCAGAATCGGGGGTTGCCTCCGGGGTCCGGCGAATTGAAGCGGTGGCGGGACCGGCGATTTTGGACTATTTGGAAGTGCGTGATCGCGTGGTTCGGGAATTGAGCGATCGGTTTAAGGTGAAACCCGAGGAAATTTGCGATCGGATCGATAGCATCCAAGGAGAATTAAAAGCCACTCAAAAGCAATTAGACTCCCTCAAATCCGAATTAGCCATTGTTAAATCAGAGCAATTACTTGTAGATGCTGAATTTATTGGTGAGTTTAAACTGATTGTTGCCAATCTCGGCGAAGTGGATGCAGATGCGTTAAAAACTGCGGCGGAACGGTTACTCCAAAAACTCGGAAATGGGGCGGTTGTTTTGGGTTCAGTTCCCAGTTCTGATAAAGTCAGTTTAGTGGCTGCCTTTAGCAAAGAAGTGAATGCCAAAGGATTGCAAGCGGGTAAATTTATTGGTGCGATCGCCAAAATTTGTGGTGGCGGTGGCGGGGGACGCCCGAACCTGGCGCAAGCGGGGGGACGGGACCCGAACCAGTTAAAAGAAGCATTAGAGACGGCTAAAACCCAGTTAAAAGAAGGGTTGCAGTAACGTCAATCGGGTGGGCCTTTGCCCACCCTTGCCGCTAATTTCGACAAGCCAAACGAAGCAACGATTGCTATGTGTTTCGTGAGTTAAAGAAACCGGGTTTCTTTCATAAATTTAGGGCAAGAGACAACACTTATCGCAGAAACCCGGTTTCTGGTCCCCAAAGTTAAAGAAACCGGGTTTCTTTCATAAATTTAGGGCAAGAGACAACACTTATCGCAGAAACCCGGTTTCTGGTCCCCAAAGTTAAAGAAACCGGGTTTCTTTCATAAATTTAGGGCAAGAGACAACAATTGTCGCAGAAACCCGGTTTCTAGTCCTTATACTGCGGATTTCTGAGCATGAATCACTTGCAAACTGCCCCCGGCATAGAGTCGGGGAGAATCAACTTTAAAGCCAATTTCTTGCAACAGTTCGGGTAAATTAGTTTGGAGTAATTGCCAAGCGGTTTCGGTTTCAAAGAGCCAGAAAAATAGAGCCAATCCAGGCCAAAATAGGGGATTGGTGGGCGGATGAAAATCCACGATCGCAAATGTTCCTCCCGGCTTCAGGACCCGATACACTTCCTGAAGAATTTGCCGCAATTGCTGGGGATCCATTTCGTGCAGGGCGGCGCTGGTATGCACAAGGTCAAATTCACCGTCGCCAATGGGCATATTTTCGGCGAAGGCTTCAATGTAGGAGGCTTCGGGGACATTGTTTCGCGCCCGATTTAAGGAAAGGGGAGAGGCATCCAAGCCGGTGACGTTCTGGGAAGATTGGACGAGATAGGCGGTGGCTTGACCACTCCCACAGCACAAATCTAGGATTTTGCTCTCAGGATGGAGGGTGAGCCCTTGGAGGGCTAACTGACGAAAGCGAGATTCCCCTCCGACGCTGAGGGCGGCGATGCGGGAGATGCCATCGTAAAGCCACTGATAGCGATAACTCCAGTCTCTTAAAATTGTAGCCACGGATACCCCCTTGAATAAAAATGGATAAAAATGCCGATTTAACTCAAACTGTGACTTAATCAACGGTATTATTGTTAAAATAAGTAAACAATAATGAAAACACTAAGGAAACTGTGACTGCTATGGGCCGTGTAGGGGTACTGTTACTAAATTTAGGTGGGCCGGAGCAAATTGAAGATGTTCGACCCTTTTTGTACAACCTGTTTGCTGACCCGGAAATCATTCGCTTGCCTTTTCCGTGGATGCAAAAACCCCTAGCATGGCTGATTTCCAGCCTGCGGCATAAAAAATCCCAAGCCAATTATATGGAAATTGGCGGGGGTTCGCCTTTGCGTCGGATTACCGAGGAGCAAGCGATCGCCCTGCAACAAAGTTTACAGGACAAAGGACAGGAGGTGCAGGTGTACATCGGAATGCGCTACTGGCATCCGTTCACGGAAGAGGCGATCGCCCGCATCAAGCGCGATGGCGTCGAACAATTAGTCATTCTCCCTCTGTATCCTCAATTTTCCATCAGCACCAGCGGATCCAGTTTCCGATTATTAGAAAAAATTTGGTCCGACGACCCCTCTGTGGCCCCCCAAGAACACACGGTTATCCCTTCCTGGTATCAGCGTCCCGGTTATCTGCAAGCGATGGCGCAATTGATCGCCCGAGAACTGGATGGGTTTGAAAATCCCGACCAAGTGCACATTTTCTTTAGTGCTCATGGGGTCCCAGTCAGCTATGTGGAAGAAGCAGGCGACCCTTATCAGCAGGAGATTGAGGAATGTACAAGACTGATTGTACAAACCCTGAATCGTCCCAATCGTCATACCCTCGCTTATCAAAGTCGCGTGGGTCCGGTGGAATGGCTCAAACCCTATACGGAAGATGCGATCGCCGAATTAGCAGCAGAAGGGGTCAACGATTTACTGGTGGTGCCGATTAGCTTTGTCTCGGAACATATCGAAACCCTCCAAGAAATCGATATGGAATATCGAGAAGTGGCAGAAGAGGCGGGAATTGAAAATTTCCATCGCGTCCCGGCGTTGAATACCCATCCGGTATTTATCGAGGATTTAGCCAATTTAGTCGTAGAGGCGATCGATGCACCACCCTTGACCCTGGATCAGGTGATGCGTCCTCAGAAAAACTTCAAAATGTATCCCCAAGAACGTTGGGAATGGGGAATGACCACCGCTGCGGAAGTCTGGAATGGACGACTGGCAATGCTGGGGTTTATGGGACTATTAATTGAATTAATCAGCGGTCATGGACCGTTACATTTTATCGGATTGCTGTAGTTGCTGCCGGAGACTGAGGGATTTCTCAGTAACCGGCAGGGCCTAATTAGGGATAGAGATTCCCCAGAGTCCCCGGGTGGCCGAACTTTAATCCGGTTCGGTTTTATTCTGACGCGGATTTTTCCGCGCACCTTGCTGGATATACCACCGATACCACTCCTGGGAGGAACGAATCGCTAACCACAATAGGAGTAAGGCAATAATACCGCCCTCTGTCGGTGAGTCGAAGGCGAAGAGAACGAGACAAACACATAAAGCATCTTGAGCGAGAATCGCCCAAAGGGGTAATTTCCCGAGGCGATAGAACCACCCGACTTGGACCAGTTGGAGCACTAGGGCCAATAATCCCCCGATAACGCCAATCAAGGCCACAATAAAGGTGGGGGCATCACTGTCGTCCCGAAAACTCGCCGCGGCGATCGCCATCCCCATAATTGCTCCCACAAACGGACTAAACAGCAGTTGCACGTTTTGGAGGAGGCGCTGTCCCCAGGGTTGTTTCGAGGCGAATAGTTCAAATAAGGACCAACTCACCAGAACCCCGATCGCCACCTGGGGGGAAATCTGCGACAGGAAGGGAACTTGGGACCATAATTCATCCGCATTTAACAAACCGATTAACAGCAGCGGTAGGGCAATCCGCAGACCCCCTGCTGCTGAGGCCGATAGCGCCGCTAGGAGTGGAATCATCATATTGGCAATTTAGTCTCTTGGAATCTTATGGTTTCCGCTCATCCAGTCCAGCTATCGGAGTTTGAACCCTCGGCGATCGTTGATCGGTTTTCGCCGCAACTCTCGAAGTGGGTTGCGATCGCATCCTACCTTGCTGGGGTTTTGCTGCATCCCCTGTTCCTAGTTTAAATGCTTAGGCGGTGATCTGCCTGCCATCCCCTTTGGCCCTTTCGGCTTTTCTCTCCCTCTGCATGGTTACTCCCCACCTAGACCTGCCTTTTAAAGGATGTTCTTTTTCCGGGCATTAAATGCACTTTTATTCTAAATATTCATGGGGATCGACGAGTTCGATACAGGTCTCAACGAATTATCCCTGAAATTGGCCGGAATCGCCCCGTTTAAATATCCTAAAATTTTGCTAAAAACTGTATAATAAACTACAGTAGTGCGTTGAGAACAAACCCAACTGCCCTGTATTTTTACAGTATAAGCCTAAAATATCGGTTTTAATAATTTTATATTTTAGGCTTATCAATAACTGAAAACGCCTCAAGGGGGTCTCTTTGGACTCCTGCAAGAGGCTCATCGTCAGATTCACAGGACTTGAATTTCCCTCGGTGAGTAGAAACCTAGGGTAATTCAGGGTTTGAGGACCAGCGCGATCGCCAATATGGAGAACACTAAAATGTCCGATTCACTCTTTGCCGATGCCAGCAAACGCTTAGAACGGGCCATGAAATACGTCTCGATTTCCGAAGACGCCCTCGAATATCTTAAATATCCTAAAGCTAGTTTAAACGTCTCCATTCCCGTGCGAATGGATAACGGTTCCTTACGGATTTTTCAAGGCTATCGGGTGCGCTACGACGATACAAGAGGTCCGGGAAAAGGAGGCGTCCGGTATCATCCCAATGTTTCAATGGATGAAGTCAAATCCCTCGCCTTTTGGATGACCTTTAAATGTGCAGTTCTCGACTTACCTTTTGGCGGTGCAAAAGGCGGCGTTACCGTCAATCCAAAAGAACTTTCTAAACTGGAATTAGAACGATTAACTCGGGGTTATATTGATGCGATCGCCGACTTTATTGGCCCGAATATCGATATACCCGCCCCAGATGTTTATACTAACCCCACCATCATGGGCTGGATGATGGATCAATATAATATTATCAGTCGTTCCCTCAATCCCGGCGTTGTTACCGGCAAACCCGTCACCCTAGGCGGCAGTTTAGGTCGCGATACCGCCACCGGCAGCGGGGCCTATTATGTCATTGAAGCCATCATGGCCAAATTTGACCGACTTCCCCATCAAACCACCGTTGCCGTTCAGGGATTTGGCAATGCCGGTTCCGTAGTGGCCGAACTCCTCGCTAAAGCGGGATACAAAGTGGTTGCCGTCAGCGACTCGCAAGGGGGAATTTATGCCAAAAAAGGGCTAGATATTCCCAGCATTCTCCACTACAAAAAATCTAACCCGGGGATTCAAGCCGTTTATTGTAAAGACACGGTTTGTAATATTGTAGAACATGAAATTATCACCAATGAGCAACTGTTGGCCTTAGAGGTGGATATCCTAATTCCCGCTGCCTTGGAAAATCAAATCACAGAAGCCAATGTGCAAGATATCAAGGCAAAATATATCTTTGAAGTTGCCAATGGACCGATTAGTTCCGGGGCCGATCGCATCCTAGAAGACCGAGGCATTTATGTCGTTCCCGATATTTTAGTCAATGCCGGAGGGGTAACCGTCAGTTATTTTGAATGGCTGCAAAATCGCAGCGGTTTGTATTGGGAATTGGAGGAAGTTGAGGAACGTTTGCAGAAGAGAATGCGAAAAGAAACGGAGAAAATTTGGCAGATTGCTGATGAATTCTCCATTTCCATGCGAACAGCTGCCTATGTGCATGGGTTAAACCGTCTCGGAGAAGCCCTCAGCGCCAAGGGAACCCGGGATTATTATGTGAAGAAATAAGTCAGAATCGGACTCAGAGGGCGGTGGTAGGTTCCAGAACAACTCAGCCACCGCTGACTGGGAGTAGAAGCCAGGGTCATTGAAATCCGGGTCAATTCATGCTAGGGTAAGTGTCAAGATTTAACCGAAAAGCTAAGGGGGCGATCGCCTCAGCAACGGGGGGGTGTGACCCGGGGTCTGACCGGACATCGGGCGATCGCATCGGTCCCGGACCAACTCTGGTGATGAATTGGATAAAATAAGGTTAGAAAAAACGGAGAGTTTCAGCCATGACTAAAGGGATTTATACCTTAGCCAATGACGTCGTTTATAACCAGCTTGTCGCCCTTTTAAACAGCATTGAAGTCAATGTGGGGCCAAACTTTCCCGTTTGTGTGGTTCCTTACGACGATCGCATTGAGAAAATTCGAGCCGAAATAGACACCCGAACTAACGTCACCCTCCTCACGGATACCCAACGAATTTCTCGCTGGGACGAGTTCGCAGATCAGGCATGGACTACCCATCCAACGGCCAAGAAATCCTGGGCAGAACAAGGCATCAAAGGGGTGCATCGCAGCGGCACCCATCGCCGCTATTGTGCCTTCGATCCCGAAAGTCCCTTTGAAAAATTTATCTACTGTGATGCCGATATTGTCGTCCTCAATTCCTTAGAGCTCATTTTCAATGCCCTAGAGCAACAAGATTTTGTCGTTTATGACTTCCAGTATAAAGATCTATCTCATGTTTTTAATGGTCAGTCCGACAAATTAAGACAACTATTCAAACCGGAAGAAATTGAGCGAGATATTTTTTGCTCCGGGTTCTACGGCAGTAAGCGTGGGTTGTTTGACGCGCAGCAGCGTCAGGGGTTGTTGTCGAAATTATCGGAGGGAGAGGGAGAGGTTTTGTATCCCAATGCCCCGGATCAAACGCTTCTCAATTATATGAGAATGAGATTAGGAATTCCCTTTTATAATTTAGTGTTTCATTTGCCTAAAGAACAAGTCACCGGCAACTCCGTGACCTCTCCCCACTTCGAGATGAGAGATACATCAGTTTATGATAAAGGACAACAGTTGACCTATCTCCATTATATTGGCCTCTCTTCCAAACTGTTCGATCGCCTCTGTGCCGGAGAAAATATCGATGTTCCCTATCGCGATATCTTTTTACATTATCGGTACTTGCACGAACCGTCCCAGCGACCTCAGTTTACCACCCCACCCAAACCTTACAATACCCCTCCGAGTCTAGTCAATCGTGTGATGAGAAAATTAGGATTAACCCGGTGAGGAAAAGAAGGATGAGTCTCGGAAGTTATAGGGTTGCCAATACTTGGGGGCAGGAGCAAACGATCGCCCGGCTGAATAGCATTCGGTTGTATGACCCAGAGACTGCGATCGGGATGATTCCCGGTCATTAAAACTCTCATCAAATTGCCGAAATTGTCCCCAACCAATATGCCGTGCAAATCTCTAGTCGGCTGTCAAAGCCCTGTTTTCTCTCTGACAGCCGACTAGTTGAATGAGGTCTTTAAATTCCCCCCCCTAAGTCTTTGCGCGAGTTAGCATTGTCCCTCTAAGCAGATAGGGATAACAGCTCAACTTGATGGGAAATGGGAACTTCCACTTCAAAGATAGTGCCTTGATTGGGGGAAGAGGTACAGCGTAGATTTCCCTTGTGTTTTTCTACCACAATTTGCCATGTAATCGAGAGTCCGATTCCAGTTCCTTTCCCGGGGGGTTTTGTGGTGAAAAAGGGATTGAAGATACAGCCTCGGACCGCTTCGGACATTCCCGGTCCATTGTCGGAAATGCGAATAGTCACCTGATTTTTGCCCGTAACTTCCGTGCGAATTACAATGCGTGTGGGATGCGCTTTCATTTCAGCGAAGGTTCTCCGGTCGTTCCACTCATCGATCGCATCGATCGCATTGGCCAGAATATTCATAAACACTTGATTCAGTTCGCCGCCATAGCATTCCACCTCCGGTAAATGGGAATCATACTCGCGGATCACTTCAATCTCTGGGCGATCGGGTTTGGCTTTCAGGCGGTTATTTAAAATCATCAAGGTACTGTCCAGTCCTTGATGCAAGTTAACCGACTTCATCTGAAATCCCTCATGCCGGGAAAAATGCCGTAAGGATAAGACAATTTCCCGAATGCGATCGGCCCCTACTTGCATGGAGTCCAAAATCTTCGGTAAATCTTCCTTAAGAAAAGAAAGTTCGGTGGATTCGATCGCTTCTTCTATCTCAGAAATCGGTGCCGGGTAATGCTGCTGATATAGCTCGACAATTTCGATCAAGTCTTGAGTATAGTTATGAGCGTAGGTGAGGTTGCCATAAATGAAATTCACCGGATTGTTGATTTCATGAGCAACCCCGGCGACCAATTGTCCTAAAGCCGACATCTTTTCAATTTGAATCAGTTGGCTTTGCATTTGCTGGAGTTGCAACAGGGAGCGTTCGAGTTGGAGGGCTTTCTGTCGCTCTCGGTTTTCCGATTCCTGTAAGGCAAACTGGGCTTGTTTGCGTTCATTAATTTCTTGGTTGAGGCGATTGTTGGTTTCCAGCAATGCCTGGGTCCGGTGTTCCACCCGGTTTTCCAACTCTTGGGCAAGGCATTCCAGTTCAGCCCTGGCGCGATCGCGTTCCACAATTTCCGCTTCCAGCTTTTGGGTGAGATGGCGGATACTCAAATGGGTTTTCACCCGCGCTAAGACCTCTTCATGTTGAATCGGCTTCGTAATATAGTCTACTGCACCAGCATTAAACCCTTTGACTTTATTTTCCGTATCGTCTAGGGCCGTCATAAAAATCACCGGAATATCTCGGGTCACCGGATTTTGTTTCAACTGTTCGCAGGTTTCAAACCCATCCATTTCGGGCATGAGCACATCTAACAGGATTAAGTCCGGTTGAGAATACTCGACTTTTTTTAAGGCGCTTTTTCCGCTACGAGCGACCCAGATTTTAAACCCAGATTCGCTCAAAAACTCGACCACCGAGCCTAAATTGGTCGGCATATCATCGACGATTAAGATGGTCCCTAACTCCAGACTGCGATCGCTCATTGTCCTGCCTCCATATACCCTTGAACAAAAGCTAGTAATTCCTCTTCGGCAAAGGTTTTAGCCAAGTGAATCACCTGAGTTGCAAACGGTGCATAACGTGGTTCCCCATCTACCAAGCGTTGCACTCGTTCTTGAATCGTGACCAATTCGCCCTTCATTGCCAAATCGAATAAAATAGCTAATTCCTCTGCTTTAGGGGCGATCGCTTCACTCAAGTGAGGGGGGATAGAAGCAGGGATCAGACTGGATTCAGCACTCCCAACTGCTTGCTCCTCATAGATCCATTCTAAATCCAAATGGCTTCCTAAGCAACTCAACAGTTGATCATCTCGAATCGGTTTGAGTAGAAAATCATTACAGCCAATATTCAAACAAGATTGTTCTTGGGACGAAAAAATACTCGCGGAGGTCCCGATGGCTATCACATTTTTCGCCTCGGGCATTTTTCTAATCCGACGCATCGCTTCAAACCCATCCATCACCGGCATCACCAAATCAATGATGATGCAATCCGGTTGAAAAGAAGACACTTGATTTAGGCAATCTTGCCCATCCATTGCTTCTTGGACTTCAAATCCGAGGGGAGTGAGTAAATTCACCAAGACCGATCGATTTTCCCATCGGTCATCCACCACCAAAATTTTCCGAGGTGCGCCCACAAATCCTCGAATAATTTGTAGAGATTCGTTGAGTTCCTCGGGGCAATTTTCTACCCGAGGCAATTCGACTTCAAACCAAAACTGGCTCCCCTTTCCCACCTCACTCTCCAGATGAATCGAACTCCCCATCATTTGGACTAATTGAGAACTAATCGCCAGTCCCAATCCCGTCCCTTCCGTTTGACGAACAGTTCCATTCACCTGCTCAAAGGGTAAAAAGATGTTGCCGATTTGCTCCGGTTCAATCCCAATTCCTGTATCCCGGACTAGAAATCGCAGGGTAATCAGAGGAGGTTCCGAATCTGGGGTCTGCGGAGGGAAAGCTTCCACTTTAAAGGTGACTCCACCGCTTTCGGTAAATTTGACCGCATTCCCGAGTAAGTTAATCAACACCTGGCGCAACCGTTTTTCATCGGCACAAACCCCTAGCGGCAGGTGAGAGGAGGGTTCATAGATCAGGGAAATCCCTTTACTTTCGGCGCGAACCCGGCAGATATCGGCAATACTGTGTAAAAACTCCGGTAGATGGAATGGGCTGGTTTGCAATTCCATTTTTCCAGCTTCTATTTTGGACAAATCTAAGACATCGTTAATTAGATTTAGCAAATGTTCGCCGCACTTGTGAATAATTTTTACCCCACTTTTCTGAGTTTGACTCAGGGTTTTGTCTCGGTTGAGAATTTGGGCATAGCCTAAAATTCCGTTGAGGGGAGTTCGCAGTTCATGACTCATACTGGCCAGGAATTGACTCTTGGCCCGATTCGCAGCATCAGCCGCTTTTTCGGCCCGTTGCCGTTCTTTGATTTCGATTTCTAAACGGTCGTTTTTTGTTTTTAATTCCTGAGTTCTGGCTTCAACTTTCAGTTCTAGGGTATGGTAAAGGGTGGCATTTTCCAAGGCGATCGCGGCTTGGGATGACAACATTTTTAAGACCTCGACCCGCCTAGTTGTAAAAGCCCCGGAAATTAAATTATTTTCCAAATATAAGATGGCTTTAAGTTGACCGTGGGACAGAATCGGTAAACAGAGTAATGACTTGGTTTTGTGGACCTGAAGGTAGGGGTCATTACTCAAGAAGTCCTCTGTACTCGCATCCTTGAGAATGACATCTTCCTGGGTTTGAATTACATATTTAATAGCGGCGATCGCCAAGTCTGTACTTTCTTCAACCGGGAGGGATTGTAGCACCTGTACGTCTTCTTTCGTCCCACTGGCTTCAATTAACCATTTCCCCTCATGGGATAAAATCAGGGTTCCCCGTTCTGCACCCGCATTTTCAATTAAAATTTTCATCAATTTATCCAGCAAATGCGGCAGCACAATTTCCATAGAAATCACTTGGGACGCTTTGATCACCGATGCCATATCCAGAATACTTGTATCGATCGCACTGGATGACGTGATCGTTTCCTGGGTGATGGAGGCAGTCGTGGAAGTCGTCTGTATATTGCTCGCCGGATTCAAGACTGAAGCCAATAATTCAGGATACCTTTGTTCCAAATCTTGGACTTTCGCATTCGCACCCCAGCGGATGTAACCATAGTAAGCATCAGTCATGTAGGCTGTAGCAATCGTTTGTTTACCCCATGAGTGATAAAATTTGGCGCTCAGTTCACAGGCGAAAGCTTCGTCCTGGATATAATGGTTTTCTTTCGCTAAGGCGATCGCGCGATCGTACATCTCGATCGCCTCCAACTTTTTCCCTAAAACCCGATACCGTTCCGCCTCTACTAAATAGAATTTATGTAACAAATTCATCGGTGCATGAGTCGCCCATTTCTGGAGTTTGGCTTGATTTTCTTCAACCCGCGCCAGAATCAAATTTTTCTCAGCATCCGCTCCATTTTCATATAGACCCAACCGGAGGATAGATTCATAGAAATAATAGATAGTGACCGTCACCTGTCCTGAAGTTGCGCCCAATGAATCCTCAAGAATCGCAATAGCCCGCAACCCTTCTAAGTAATTGCCAAACAGACAACAAAGCATGACTTTATAGGTTAAAAAATAATGACGCCCCAATTGATTGTCCGTCTGGCTCTCCGGAGTCATCATCATCTTTTCATCATAGCCTTTTCCCTTGAGTATCTCTGGATTATCTGCCTCTCCAATTAAATTTAAAATCCCTTGCCACACCATTTTCTGATACTCCAGAGAGTTTTCTTGGTTAGCATTTTTCAGGGCCTCACTAATTTTTGCAACTTCTCGCTCTAGCGACCCCAGCGGCTTCCCGGCAAAAAATGAGTAATAACTGTACTCATAAATGCAATAATGTCCATATTCTAATTCGCCGCTTTCTAGTCCCAAAAAATAATTAGAGCGCAATGGCTCTAAAGTCTTGCTCAACGGTTCTTTCCACGGAACAATTCCTGCATAAACAATTCCACCCGTTTTGGTTTCAATATTTTTTAAATTAAATTGAGAAGCCAACCCTAAAGCCATTTGCCCTAACTGATAAGCTCGCTCAATCTCCCCAAAGCCACACAAGAAAAACGCATATAAAGCATAGGCCAAAGAAGAAACTGGCGCATTCCCATATTCCACCGATAAATCTACCTGTTTACACCCGATTAAAGGCATCATTAAGGGTGACCCCATATAGGCGGAAGACCAAATTTGGGACAGAATGCTAATCGTGGCCAATTGATGAGGACCCCTCATGAGTGGAAGATTCAGTAACTCTTCATTTTCCTTATTCCCCAAAACGGATGAGGTATGAGAAAGTGCTTGCTGAACATCCGAAAAATTGGGCTCATCGGGCAAGTCGATTCCTAATTCTTTTAAGACTGATAGCCCCAAATTGAGGGATTCTGATACCTGCCCTTGGGCTAAATAGGCTTGCATCTGGATTTCATACACCTTGACTTTATCCAGGAGGGATAAAGCCTGCTGTAAGACTACCTCAATCAATCGCTGCATCTGGGGAAAATCCCCCGTCAGATAGACCGCTTCTGCGGCCTCATTATAAAGCGATAATATCAGAGGGTAGTCAGTTTCCCAACAGCCTTCTTCTAATAAGCTCAACCCCACCTTTAAATATTTAACCGCAGATTCATAAGCCGTAGCTGCTTTGGCTTTTTGTCCTGCCATCAAATTCAAACCGGCCAGTTGATATTTTTCCGATTCCGAGGTGAGTAAATCCGTCCCATAATTGAGTTGGTTAACCAAGGTAAAAATATTTTCTTTCCGTTCTTCCTCATTGGTAGACTGTAAAAGCAGCTTTCCAATTTTTAAATGCGTCTGTTTTTTCTCCTCTTCGGGAATCAGAGAATAGGCCGCTTGTTGTACTCGGTCATGCAAAAATTTGTAATCTACCCGGACATCGCTTAAGGAAATTCCGGAGGATTCCTCGGCACTAAAGACCAAGGGAATTTTATATTCATTACTTAACGGTAAAATTAACCCCGCTTGCAGGGCCGACCATAATTCTGCTGCGGTCAATGAACTAGATTGCTCCTTGACAATTCCCAGCACTTCTAAATTAAAACTATTCCCAATACAAGCGGCTAACTTGACCACTTCCTGGGTCGCTTTCGGCAATTTGCGGATATTGCGACCCATTAATTCAACCACGGTATAATCGGTAATCCCAATGGCGTGAATCTGAGCCATATTCCACTGCCATTCCCCACTGTTCAAGTGATAAACCAGTAAATTTTCTTGATACAAGCTTAAGAGCAGTTGTGTCAGGAAGAAGGGATTTCCTCCGGTTTTATTAAATAACAGTTCCGCTAAGGGTTGGGACCGGACTGTTTCCTTCAGAGTCTCACTCACTAACTCTTCAACATGATTCAGTTGTAAGGCAGATAGGACAATGTTATGAATGACTGTCCCGGCTTGTTCTATTCTTTCAATAGTTTGAATCGTGGGATGGACGGGGGAGACTTCGTTATCTCGATAGGCTCCTATGAGGAGAAAATACTGACTCTCGCTATCGAGCATTAATAATTCAATCAGTTTTAATGAGGCGGAGTCGGCCCACTGTAGGTCATCTAAAAAGACAACTAGGGGGTGTTCTTTTGTGGTAAATACACTGATAAATTGTTTGAAGACTCGACTAAATCGATTTTGGGATTCGGTGGCAGCTAGTTCCGGGAGGGGGAGTTGTTGGCCGATAATGAGTTCGACTTCGGGAATCACATCGATAATAACTTGTCCATTGTTTCCCAAAGCGGATAATAGCCGTTCTTTCCAAATCTGGATTTGGGCGTCTCGTTCCGTGAGCAGTTGCCGAATTAAGGATTGGAAGGCTTGAATCAGAGAAGCGAAGGGGATATTTCGTTTGAATTGGTCAAATTTACCGCTAATAAAGTAGCCCCGTTGTCGGACAATTGGTTTGTGAACTTCAGCGACTAAAACCGTTTTTCCAATCCCGGAATAGCCGGAAACTAGCATGAGTTCAGTGCTGCCATTCGCAACCCGCTCAAAGGTGTTTAACAGGGTGGTAATTTCGGCATCCCGTCCATAAAGTTTTTGAGGAATGGCGAGTTGTCCGGCTTGATCCGCATGACCCGGAATAAACTGGGTAATTTCTCCGGTGGTTTGTAACTGGATTAAGCAGGTTTCGAGGTCAAATTTTAATCCGGCGGCACTTTGATAGCGCTCTTCTGCGGTTTTGGAGAGCAATTTCATAATCAAGGCAGAAATTGCTTCGGGAATTTCTGGATTGACTTGATGGGGGGGAATTGGGATTTTGGCAATATGACTATGGACCAGTTCTAAGGGGTCGTTACTGGTAAAGGGTAAGGTTCCCGTTAACAGTTCATAGAAGGTTACTCCCAGGGAGTAAAAATCAGTCCGGTAATCTATACTGCGGTTCATTCTGCCGGTTTGTTCCGGAGACATATAGGCGAGGGTCCCTTCGAGTAAGTCGGGATGACTCACGGTGGGACTTTCTCGTTCGAGGCGTGAGGCAATGCTGAAATCAATCAGTTGAATCGTTTCGGTGAGGGGATTGATAATAATATTTTGAGGTTTGATATCTTTATGAATAATGTGATGGTTGTGGAGTTCGCTGATAGCATCCACGAGGGAAATTGCGACTTCGAGAAATTTAATCTGAGAAAGAGAGTGAGAAACTATCCACTCACCTAAAGATATCGACCCGGTATCTTCTAGGAAAAGCGCCCACCCGTTTTTATAGGTTTCTAACCCGAGGGGTTGAATAATGGTGTTGATGTGAAGGTTTTCTAAAATTTGATATTCGTGGCGCAGGCGGGTAATATCCGCGAGGCTGGGGTATTCAGATTTGAGGGTCTTGACGATCGCCTTGGACCCATCTTCAGGGTTTCGAGCGCGATAAATAACTGTTCTGCCTCCTGAGTGCAGGGTTTCCAGGAATTCATAGTTATTTATTAAGTTGACAGCCATGATGATTCTCCCAGGTCGGAAATTGAGGATGAGGGTTTGATTGTGAGTTGGAGGTTGAGCGCTTCCCCGTGGCGATCGCCTTTGATCCGCAGTCTTTACCTGCCATTACATCGGCGAGTTCAAAACCTTTCATCCTAACCCCAGTCTTGACAGCCTTTAAATGCTGAGACTTGCGTTAAGATTAGTCCGATTCTATTTTAATCTAACCTTCCCAAAAATGATACAAAGTCTTTCAAATTTAATAAAAATTAATCTAACTCGGAAGAAGCACTCTTCTCGTCCCTGCTCTGTGTCCGGTGCTCTTTAATTTTTCGTAAAAATACTTACCCAGTAAGGAGATTCGGGAGAATAGACGGGGAGCCAAATTCTCAAAAGCCCCCCTTGGTTGTTAGATTAAGGGGGGCTTTTAAGAATTTGGCAATAAATCTAATTATTCACTTCTAGTAAACCCGGGGGTGGATTGATTTCCACGCGACCGGCTGCCATATCCACAATTGGGACAATTTCTTTCACAAATGGAATTAAAATATTGGGCTGAGATTTTCGTTTTGCGGGAGCCTCGGAAGTCTCAGAAATGTCAGGTGTTTCAAGAGGTGCAACCGGAGGTTTAATTGCCAAAATATCATGACCTGCGCTGAGAATTTCGACGACGGTCCCGATTTCCTTTCCCGTGCGTTGGTCGATCGCCACTAATCCAATTAAATCTTGGATGTAATACTCATCTTCCTCTAAATGGGGACGATCGCCTTGGGGAACAAAGAATATAGAACCGCGCAACGCTTCGGCCTGATTGCGATCGGTCACCTCTGCCAATTTGACGATAAAGATTCCCTTATTTTCAATCAATCGACCGTGAACTAATTCCACCGATTGAGGAGTGGTTTGATTAGGATACTTTAACCATCGCTGTCCCGGTTCCTCAAACCGTTCTGGGAAGTCCGTGGAGGGATAGACCCGCACTTCACCGTTGAGACCTTGCACGCCAATGATTTTACCAATTTCGATCCACTCGTCGGAAGGGCGTGTTTTCGGAGTTGAGGGCTGTTGTTTCATAGTGAGTTATCACGACAAAAAGAGGGAAGGATAGAGAATCCCTGCGGCGATAGCGGGCGATCGCCATCATGACAATCGCCCGCTTTTAAGTTCCGCACTTCACAAGATAGAGGGCGAAAACTGCATAGATGACTCCATGCAGTCACCCTCATCTGAGAGTTAAGGATTTAAGACAATTTTAATGCAATTGTCGCGCTTATGCTTAAATATTTCATACCCTTGGGGTGCTTCCTCTAAACTCATCTCATGGGTAATCACAAAGGTTGGATCAATATCCCCATTCTGGATGCGCTCAAGTAACGGTTTGAGGTATTTATGGACATGAGTTTGTCCCGCTTTCACCGTTAATCCTTTAGAAAACAACGCCCCCAAAGGAAACTTATCCACAAATCCGCCATACACCCCGGGAATCGATAGAGTACCGCCTTTGCGACAAGCAACGATCGCCTGTCTCAATGCCGTCGGGCGATCGGTTTCCAAGCGTAAACTTTGTTTCGCTTTATCATAAAATGCATCCAATCCCGTCCCGTGAGCTTCTAATCCCACCGCATCAATGCAGGAATCCGGTCCAATGCCGCCAGTCATTTCTTTAAGCGCTTCCCCGGCATCAATTTCTTCATAATTAATCGTTTCCGCTTTCCCTTCTCGCGCCATCGCCAACCGTTCCGGAACCCGATCAATGGCAATCACCCGTTCTGCACCTAACATATAGGCACTCCGGATAGCAAATTGTCCCACAGGACCGCAACCCCAAATCGCCACTGTATCCCCCGGTTGAATGTTACAATATTCCGCCGCTTGATAGCCCGTGGGAAAGATATCTGTAAGAAATAAAACCTGTTTATCGGTCATTCCGTCGGGTATTTTCAAAGCTGCCGTATCTGCAAAAGGAACTCGCACATATTGCGCTTGCCCTCCGGCATATCCTCCCAACATATGGGAGTATCCAAATAATCCTGAAGGGGTATGACCGTAAGCCTTTTCCGCTATTTTACCATCGGGGATGGAGTTGTCGCACAACGACCACAGATCCCGATTACAGAAGAAACAATGACCGCAAGCAATAGTAAAGGGAATCACCACGCGATCGCCTTTCTTCAGGTTCTTCACTTCTGACCCTTTATCGACTACTTCCCCCATAAATTCATGGCCGAGAATATCTCCCTTTTGCATGGTGGGAATATACCCATCATAAAGATGTAAATCAGACCCACATATCGCCGTTGAAGTAATTTTTAAAATTGCATCTCTAGGATTTAAAATACTGGGGTCAGGAACGTTCTCAACCCGCACATCGTTCTTACCATGCCAGCAAACTGCTTTCATTGTGTGATTTTCTCCTAATTTTTAAATGATGGGCGATTTATATAGCGCTTACCGCATTGATGAACCCGATATTTTGTGAATATCGCGATCCCGATGCTCTACATCCCAAATCAATCCGGTTCCCTCCCCTTGGTAAGGGGAGGGTTAGGGTGGGGTTCTTCCCAATTTCCCCAGAAAAAACCCATCCCAAATCAATCCGGTCCCCTCCCCTTGGTAAGGGGAGGGTTAGGGTGGGGTTCTTCCCAATTTCCCCGGAAAAAAACCCTCCCTAATTCATCCAGTCCCCAACGGAAAGCTTGGGATTTCTACAGAGTAGAAACATCCCTCTCAAATTACCGGCTATTGGAACGAGGAGTGGCGGAAGTAGTTCCGGGAGCATTGGGGTTATCCGGATTGAGGGTTTCGTCAATATTCTGCTCGATCACTTTAGGAATATTTTTCCCCAAGTTGCGAATATTTTTCAAACCTGTATCCCCAATTTCTTCACTGGGGAAATCTTCCGCACTGTTTTTAATCTTCTTAACCGTAGCTGAGTCTACTTGTTCGGGATTATAGTCCGGGGTCACTAATTTAGCAGCCTGGGCGCTATTATCCGTGACGCCTCCAAATACAAATCCGAACAGTAAGGTGAGGGTGGCTAGACACCAGCCAATCGTGCGATTGAGGCGAATATTTTTTAGCCAAGTTCTGTTTAAATTCATAAGCTCAATTGGTTTTAATGGTTTTCAAGTTTTTGGTAAAAACTTATTTTCATTGGAACAATAATCAGCGAAGACTGCCTCTTTCTTTAGGAATAAATCCTCATTTTAATTAGGCTTACATTAAGAAGCGCCAGAAGGCTGACCTTCTATAGTGGAAATTTCTCCCGCTTCTGCCAGCATTTTAAAATTGCGAATATCATCGCGAATTTGCTGTTCAGCAGATTGACCGACCAGGTGGGCAAAGGCATCAGTAAGTTTGCCTCCGGGGGGTTTGTATTCTAAGACAACTTTTACTTCAGTGCCTCGGTTTCCGGGGGCGGTTTGAAAGCGGACAAATCCGGAATTTTCAATATCGGCATCTTCGACAGAAGTCCAGGCAATCAGATGATTTTTCTGGTCTGTGATAATTTCGGCATCCCATTCTAAGGTGGTATTTAAAGGCGCTTTGGTGACCCAATGAGAGCGCTTCTCGTCCAGAACTCGAACGGACTGGAGATGCTTCATAAATAAGGGCAGATTTTCAAAATTGCGCCAGATGTGGTAGAGTTCATCGGGAGTACGATTGGCGATCGTGACGGTTTGTTCAACGGAGATTTTATCGGTGCTTTGCATTGCGGACTCGACGGTAGATTTCAGACTGGTTTCAGCGGTGGCGGCACGATAGGCTAAACCACCACCGGCGATCGCGAGTAAAGCCCCGCGTAATGAAGCTTGTTGCAATCCCATTAAAACCATTGCACCGCCGCCAATCAAGGAACCCCAACGTTCAGTATCGCTCATGGTGGCATTTTCAGGCGATCGCGGTTCAGAATTGGGAACTGAATCGGATGTGGATGACATAATTTTTTCCTCAAATCAATCGAAGTCGTCCCTATTAGGGGCAACTCGCGAATAACAAATAAGTCTGTTGACCACTGTAGCGAGGGGGAACTCCGGTGCACTCTGTCAAAAGAGGGAAGCGATGCTCACTCGGTGGGGATAGATGATGAAGCGATCGCCCGATGGTCAATTAATTCTGAACCCGTTGAGTAAAAAACTACACCTTAGCGGATTCGCCTATAGAAAAACCGATTTTAACCAACCGGATTGGGTTGAAATTCCCGCCTAAGCGGGAATAAAATGAGTAGAATCTCGACGGGTTGCTGTGGGGTTTAATTCGGTTCAGCTAAGGGTTCAGCAACCTGTAATTTTAAGGGGAATTCTCCACAAATATGCCACCGCCTGTCCTGAAATACCAGTAAAGTCAGATGACTGGCTGAACATTCATAGTACAACTCTCGGTCTTTAAATTCGGCCCATCCCATATTAAAATGATGCCGTCTAAGATCTTTAAAGGCGATCGTCATGTGCGGCGAAAACGATCGCCCCTTAGATTTCGGGTCATAAATTCCCAGGGACGAGTTGAGATCGGTCGCTAACTCCGACTGAAACAACAATAATTCTGGTGTTTTCTTGACATTAATATAAACCACTCGGGGCGGAAACGAACCAAACCCCGACAGGACCATCGGCACAGGGGCACGAACCTCCGCAAACCCTCTGAGGAACTCTTCGAGTAGTCCCTGTTTCTCCACCTCCCATTCAAAAGGGGGTTGTAGAGTCACATGGGGGGGAGACTTGAGGGCCTGACGAGTTTGGTAGTTCTCAGCAAAGTGCTGTTTGTATCCGGTGACTTCTTCTTGAATTGCCTCCGGGGGCAAAAGTGCAATAAAATATAACGTGGGATCAGTTGAAATCATGGCATTCCTTAAGGTGTCAACATACAATCGGTTTGTCCATCGGGGCCTCAAGCTTGGAGTATTCCTGGGGTAATCGCCCTAAACCGGAGAACCCTGGAGTTCTGACCCAGATAAACTTACGATAAATCATTCCGTCAAGGATATAGAGTAACCTAATCCTCAATCACTTGGCGGAAATATCAGCAAATCATGATGACTGATGCGATCGCTTTAAAAGATATGTCCCGAAGTATGGCTACTGAAAGTTCTCTCGTTCCCCTTTCTACCCTTAATCCTTTTGACTCCCTGACTCCGGAACAGATTTCCGAGTGGGCGGGATATCATTTGCAATATGTTGATTTTAAAGATGTGGTCAATGAGGAGGGACTCCATCAACTCCCGGATTTCCCTGGCTTATATTTCGTCTATTTTATCATCTATGATTCTAAGGGAAAATGGACGGAAAATTTAGTTTATATTGGCATTGCCACTACCAGTATCAGTCAGCGATGGAAGTCCAATCATCAAGTGCCAATGTTTGGAAAAATGCACAAATTGGGCATTGAAATTCTGATTAGAACTTTTACCCTCCTGCCTGGAATGGTACCCTCAGAAACCTTGCAAATGTGGGAGCAATCTTTAATTCAAAAGCTCCATCCGGTGTTTAATGAGGAGATGTAATTAGGGAGCATTTCAATTGTTTCCAAATTGAGATGCTCCCTAATTATATCCCTTGTTCTGATTGGAGAAAATCCACAAATTGACGGGCGGTGCGTCCGGAACGACCATTATGGCGAGTGGCCCATTGTAAGGCTTGAAACTCTAAGTCTTCGGGAGATAATTTTAATCCCGCTTCTGTGGCTAAATGACGGACGATCGCCAGATATTTGTCTTGATTTGCGGGTTCAAAGGTTAGGGTTAATCCGAAGCGATCGCTAAAGGAAAGTTTTTCCTGAAGGGTATCCCAAGCATGAACTTCATCTGCCTGAGAAGGGCGGGGTCTTTCCTCAAAAAACTCCCGGACTAAATGACGACGGTTAGAGGTAGCATAGACCACTACATTAGGAGGACGGGCAGTCAGAGTGCCTTCTAAAATTACTTTTAATGCCTTAAAAGAATCGTCATCCTCTTCAAAGGATAAATCATCTACAAAAATAATAAATTTCTCAAGGGCATCGCGGAGTTCATCGACAATTTCGGGTAAATGTTGAAGTTGAGATTTGGGAATTTCAATTAATCGTAACCCTTGCTTACTATATTCATTTAATAATCCCTTGACTAAGGAAGATTTCCCCGTTCCTCGACTGCCATAGAGTAAAACATTTAAAGCGGGTTTACCGGCTAATAAGAATTCCGTGTTCTTTTTTAAAGTTTCGCGCTGGAACTCATAGCCCACTAATTGCGTCAACCGCACCGGGTCAGGGTGTGGGATGGTTTTTAGTTTCCCTGACTGCCAAGTAAAGGCTTGATACTCTGTA
The DNA here is from genome assembly GCF_025370875.1 of Laspinema palackyanum D2c. Classification (NCBI taxonomy): domain Bacteria; kingdom Bacillati; phylum Cyanobacteriota; class Cyanophyceae; order Oscillatoriales; family Laspinemataceae; genus Laspinema; species Laspinema palackyanum. The sequence goes on along the minus strand of NZ_JAMXFD010000012.1, from coordinate 158,146 downwards.
AATTGCCCGGTACCTTGTGTTTGGTAATAGGCAACTAACTCCTGGAGAGTATCAGGCCATTTTTTTTTGGATTTGAGGGCGGAGATAGCCCGTTCTGGTGAACCCAGGGGCAATTGATCCATCGTTTCGGATTCGGTGGCGGATGAATTCCAGACTACGGGAGGCATCGGGATACCACTGGCGGCTTCTACCCACTGACGGAGGCGATCGCCGTCACAGTCATAGAAACATTGCAATCCCTCTAAATCATGTTTGACTGCTGCAATTAATGGCGGAGGAATTTCTTCAAACGGCTTCCGTTGCACCTGATAAGTAAACGGATTTTCGTCTTTCAGGATGCGATTTAGCAGATAGTCTTGCCAGCTCATTTCTTCTGCCGCCAAGCGTTTAAACCAGCAGCCATAAGCCTTGAGACAATTTAATCCCACCCGGCCTCCAGCACCTCCCCCCGAACTTTCATAGATCAACTGGATCAGTTTTAGAAAAGATTTCCCCAGTTCAGTGCGAAAAACCCCTTGATACAGCAATAAAGAGGCCGCTTTAATTTCTAAATATTGAATGGCACTAACCGTTTCACTATCCATTTAATGACACAATCAAGAGGGACAAGTCAAAATCCAATTATGGGTTAAATAATGGATTAATTTAGCCCGATCAGGCGGGCTTAAATTTTTAAAATTTCTCCCCTTCAAGGGAGAAATTTTATCCTAAAATTACCCTTACTTTTTCTTTTGTTTCAGGACTTTTTTAACCAGATTTGGAATTTCCGCTGGACTAGAAGCCACGGGAATTTTTGCCGCCTTAAAAGCTTGAATTTTGCTTTGAGCCGTATCTGGATCAGCGCCAACAATGTTAAAAGTTTTACCTGTAGAAAGTCGGGCGGCCATAATATCCCCCGCATGACCGAGGCGCTTGCCTTTCGGTGCATGATGACCGGCGACATAAGCCACCACGGGTTTATCAATGGCAGCGGCAATATAGTGTGCAGCTTCCTCTTCACTACTGCCGCCAATTTCGCCGACTAAAACGATCGCCTCGGTGTGGTCATCTTCATCCAAAATTTGCAGCCATTGGGCAAAGGAGGAACCCAAAATCGCATCACTGCCAATCCCGATGGCGATCGACTGTCCTAACTTAGCCTGAGTGAGTTGCAGAGCAATTTCATAGGTGAGAGTACCACTGCGACTGATTAACCCCACGGAACCCGGGGTATAAAAATCGCTCTTATGAATACCCAGCAACACTTTTCCTGGGACGATAATCCCCGGGGTATTGGGGCCGAGGACTAAGGTATCCGTTGCCTCTGCCTTTCTCACGAGTTTGACCATATCCAGAGGCGGCATTCCCTCGGTGATGATAATAATCTGACGGATGCCAGCAGCGATCGCCTCCAACGCCGCATCCAAAACCGCGTAAGGTTTGACAAAAATCACCGTCACATCCACCGGACCGACCTGGCGCAGGGCCTGTTCGACCATATCAAAAACCGGAATCTCCTGAACCGTTTGGCCCCCACAACCCGGACTAATTCCAGCGACCACATTGGTTCCATAAGCTTTCATTAAAGCCGCATGAGTGGAACCGATCACATCCGTAATGCCTTGAATTAAAACTTTGGTATCCGGCGTAAAATTCATCAACCCTCCTTTACCCATTCGTTGCCAACGAGACGGACAAGGCGATCGCCTCATCCAAGTTTTCCACCACCGTGACTTCTACCGCCTGCAAAATTTCGCGCGCTTGGTCAATTTCGCTCCCATATAAGCGCACGATCACCTTAACCTGAGTTTGAGGATTTCCCGTGGCCGTTTCGCGCTGACTCTGCTTTTGGTAATCGGCGATCGCCTTTACTGCCTGAGTGCAGGAGCATAAACCCCCGAGCAAATTCACCAACACCACCTTGACATTTTTCTTCTGACTCACCAGGGCCAACCCGAGCTTGATGCGATCGCACAGGAGTTCTGGGGTCAAATCCCAACGACATTCTCCACCGATATTCACAAAATTAGCAGGCTTGCCTCCTGCCGCATACACCAAATCCAGAGTCGCCATCGTCAGGCCCGCCCCATTACATAACAGGCCAATATTCCCATCCAGTTCCACAAAATTCAATTCCGATGGCACCGCCATCACCTCAGAACCAGACCCCGCCAGCAATCCCTCATCAGGTTGAGTCTTCGGCAGCAACTGTAACAGACTCGGATGGCGTCCGAGAGCCTCATCATTCACCGTCACCTTGCCATCGAGGGCCATCACTTCCCCCACCGGACTAATCCCCAGGGGATTGATTTCCACCAGGTCCAAATCCTTCTCCACAAACAACAGATACATCTTTTCGACGATATCACTCACCGCCTCAATCAGAGGACCCGTGCAACCCATCTTCAGGGTTAAACGACGGGCATAAAAGGGAGAAAAGCCCTCATCTACCACCACCTGCTGCATCTGTTCCATCGCCAATTCCGTACTGGTCCCCCCTTGGCGCGAACCCAACAATAGGGGACGACGGGCAGCGCGATCGAGGACCACCGCGAGATAAAATTCGCGATCGGTGTCATATTTAGCCTCAGCTAAGAGCACCTCGGGATATTCCGTATTGATGGGAAGGTGAAAAATATTTTGAGCCGCTGCCACCGCATCAATCGTATTCGCTACAAACTTGATACCACCTGCTCTGCCTCGTCCTCCTGCACGGACTTGGGACTTGAGGACAACGGGATAGGGAATCTTGAGTCCCTTTAAGTCTTTGGGATGGTCGATCCGTTGCGAGGGCAAAACTGGGATGCCCATTTCCCTGAATAATTCTTTTGCTTGATACTCTAATAAATCCATGAATGTATGAAAAACGGTGGGTGTGAACGATCAAAGGCTGAACAATCAAGGGCATAAAAGCCAGTTTAAATTATCGCAATTGTGGGCCTCTCGATTCTGGGGTTTACTCCGTTTGTAGTGTGGCCTACTTTTGATGAAAGTGCCAATCCAGTAGGGATTGAGGGTGAGGGTAGGAGCGCATCGGACTGACCCGACTTGCGATCGCGGTTGTTCCCTAGGGGATTTGCCATCTCTAATCGGGATTTGTTAAGTCTCAAACCCACCAAACTTGATAGAATACCACATTCGGTTACCGCACAGGGGCGATCGCCCCCATTCCCCGACTCCGCCAAACCCTTGCTAGTCCGTGCATCCCCCAGCTCACCCCCGTTGCGTCAAAAAAAGCTAACTTATGACCCTTTTGACGATGTTGTATGCTATCTAATAATTAACTTGAAGGCTTGCCAGTTCGTAACCCGTGCCGGTAAGCACCAAACCTGCACTAACAGGATGTGTACCGGGGGTAAAAACTTATGACAACCGCAGTCCGCCAAGGCGATTTAAAAATGATCGCCGAACTCATCGAAGAACGCTTGCACGCTGAATTGCCGGAAAATTTGCCGCTGCGAATTCGGTGCGCCTACAAGCAAGGAAATTTAATCGTCCTCGGAGAACATACTCCCGAGGTCAAACTGGACCTGCCACCGACCTTTAAAGCGATTCAACAAGCGATTTTGGCTTTGGTGGGCTATCTCCCAGGTCAATTGCGACTTTATCTGAGAATCAAGGGTCAAAAAAACCCCTACGCTTACCATGCCTTCAAAACGCCCCAACCCCTCGGGGCGGTCATGGATCCGCAAGGGGGCCAACCCATACTCCTGCTCGATCGCCCTCCCCATCGCCCCCCCAATCGCCGAGAAACCGCTCCTCCGGTTAGTGAAGAGGCAAGGCAGGCAATGGATTTGGCCGTCGCCGCCTTTCCCGTCAATCCCTTTGAGACCCCACCGCCCGAGGAAGCCTTTGAGGAGCAACTCGAACTGGAACCGGAACCGCAACGGCAACGCCCACAGCAACGGCAACGCCCACAGCAACGGCAACGGAAGTCGGACAACAAGCCCAGTTCCTGGTTACTGCCCTTTAGTGCTTGTGCGTCCGTTGCCCTAGTTCTGGGGTCAGCCACGTTTTACGCTTTGTCTCGTCCTTGCGCGATCGGCACCTGTCAGGAAATCATCGCCGCCAACGAGTTGACCCAGGATTCAGCAGAACTGCTGCAAGCGGCTCAATATCAACAACAAATTCAAACTGCCAAAGGGCAACTCACCGCCGCCAGTCAACTGTTAGCCTCCATTCCCCTCTGGTCCAAAGATTACGGCACCGCCCAACGCCTACTCCGGCGAAATCGCAACCTGACTGCCGGTTTGGATGAAATGGTCAATGCCTTGGATAGCGCCTTAACTGCCGTTGCTCAAGGGAAAAATCCGCCTCATCCGCTACAGGTGTGGGAGGGGGTCGCCGCCAACTGGCAACAGGCGATCGCCCTTCTGGAATCGGTCCCCCCCGATAGTCCGGTGTATCCTCTAGCAGTAGAAAAATTACCGACTTATCGCGCCAATTTAACTGAAATTCAAGGGCGAATTCAGGCTGAAAAAACCGGACGCGAACAAATGCAGGCGATTCTATCCGTGGCTAAAGTCGCCCAAGCTCGCAGTGGTGTGGCTCAGTCTGTGGAAAGCTGGGAAACCATCTATGCCAGTTGGGAACAGGTGATTAAACAGTTAGAGGCCCTGCCACGAGGCACGATGGCCCATCAGGAAGCCAGTCAACTCCTGCCGAGTTATCGATCGCAGCTTGAACTTTCTCGCGATCGCAAAACCAAGGAGAAAATTGCGACGGAGGCTTATGAAGAAGCCATTCTCGCCGCCGATCGCGCCGAAAATGCCACCCGCAATAATCAATGGTCCCAGGCAGTAGACTACTGGAATCAGGCTATTGCCTCGGCGGAACAAGTCCCCACCGGCACCTATTCCTACCCCAAAACCGCAGCCTCCCTCCCGGAGTTCAAGGCACAACGAGAAGTGGCGCAAGAGGAACTCAAAAAAGCTAACCTCATCGCCAAAACTCGGGCGGATCTGAACAATACCTGTCAAGGCAATCCCAAAGTTTGTGAATATACCCTGACTGATACGGTGATCAGTGTGTGGTTAAGTGCGGACTATATCCGAAAAATTCAACAAACGGCGACCGTTGCCCAAACAAACCCTGACCCGAAAGTCCGTCAAGGGTTGGATCTGCACGTGAATACTCTGCGAACTGCTTTAGAAGCGATCGCCGATAACGCCCAGCTTCCCTTGGAACTTTATGACCCTTATGGGGCCTTTATCGGGCGTCATACTCCCAACTAATCGGGGCCTATTTAAAATAAAATCTATCTGTAGATAGATTTTATTTTAAATTTGAGCGAATTTACTGGGGAAATAGTCTACTTTTTAGACCTCCATTAAATTGAATTTCCCTAACAAATGGATAATCTACTCCAGGAGTCAGGATTAGATCTGACTCCTACTATTCCAAGTACCCCCACTTCCCCACTGGAGTGGCTTCCTCCTATTCAAAATATCCCGGTTATGGGTAACACCGGAATAGGACTTGAACCCGACTCAGATTTTATTTCCCCATCGGATATTTCTCCCACTCTTTTAGACACCTCCAATCCCCATCTTGACTCTAGTTTGGGCAATCTACCCCTAAGTTTTATTGCAAACGTAGGCCAAATTGACCCCGAGGTAGAATTTCTCGTCCAAGGCGCGCAACATGATATTTTCTTTACTCCGGATGAAATTGTTTTAAACAAATCCCAAGTCATCGACGATGAAACTGTCTCTCATCAAGTTAAGGTTTCATTTGCCGGTGCTAATCCGGACCCCACCATTGATGAACTCGCCCCCTTGCCGGGAGTCGCTAATTTTATTACCGGAGATGACCCGTCCCAATGGCATGAAAATGTTCCCACCTATCAGGGTATTACCTATCAAAATCTTTATGATGGAATTGATTTAATTTATCGTGGGGATGAGGGAGAACTCAAGAGTGAGTTTATCGTTAGTCCCGGTGTAGATCCGGGCCAAATTCGGATGAACTATGAAGGGAGCGATCGCCTCAATATCCGCGAAGATGGAGCCTTAGTCATCGAGACGCCCTTCGGTGAATTAGTCGAATCGGCCCCCTATTTGTACCAAGATATCAACGGCGAACGAGTCACCGTCAGTGGTGCTTATCAACTCTTAGACAATGCACAAGTTGGCTTTACCATTGGGGAATATGATCCGTCGGTCCCTCTGGCGATCGACCCCACTTTAGACTATACAACCTATCTTGCACCGACCAGATTTGACGGGAATACCGATATTGCCATAGACGATCGCGGTGATTTATATGTAATAGGAACGACTCCCTTTGGACAATTTCCTACTCCGGACCTTCCCCCGACTAGCACTCCGCCGAATGTATTAATTTCTAAATTCTCCAATGACGGGACGTTACTCTATAGCACTTTCCTCGGTGGCAATAATGCCAGTTTCGGTGAAGGAATTGCCACCGATAGTGGGGGCAATGTTTACGTCACTGGAACTACGACTGCGAATGATTTCCCCACCCTAAATGGAATTCAATCGGCTTTAAACGGGAACTCAGATGCTTTTATTACAAAACTGTCTAATACGGGTAGCTTAGTTTACTCCACTTTTTTAGGCGGCATGGATAGCGATGTCAGCCGGGATATTGCGGTGGATAATAATAGCAATATTTATGTGACTGGATACAGTCAGTCCAGTGACTTTCCCCTACTCAATGCCGTTCAAAATACATATAATGGCAGCTCAACTACTTTTCCATCTCTTCTCGGGGATGCTTTTGTGACAAAGCTTTCGAGTGAGGGTGAATTAGTCTACTCCACATTCCTCGGGGGTAGTGATGATGAGGGGGGCATAGCCATTACTGCAGATGCCGAAGGCAATGCCTATATCACTGGGGAAACCTATTCTAGTAACTTTCCGGTTTTAAATGCGATTCAACCCAATTTGAGCGGCTTTTTAGATATTTTTCTAACTAAACTATCTAGTAATGGCAGATTAGTTTACTCCACCTATCTCGGGGGAACGAATGGGGAGATCCCTGGGGATATTGCCTTGGATGAGAGTAATCAGATTTATCTGATCGGTACTACTTATGTGTCAGGGCGACCTATTCCAATGGGGTTAACAGAACCACCCCCAGGTGTACTACCCCCACCCCCCTACATGAGCAGCGATCGCTCCTTAGCGACGGATTCAGCTATCAATTCCCCTGCAACCGAGTCCAATGAGAATCAACGTGCTTTTTCGTTCCCAACTGTCAATCCTTTTCAAAGCGATCTCGGGGGTAACCCCAGTGCAGTGGTAGTTAAACTTCCCAATGATGGGAGTCGCTTGATTTATTCTACTTTATTAGGGGGAACCAATTGGGATGAAGGGCATGGAATCATCGTGGATCAAAGTGGAAATGCTTATGTCACGGGTTTAACCCGTTCTGCTGATTTTCCAACAGTAAATGCTTTTCAAACAAAATTCCGCTCTTTCAATCCAAGGTCTACTTTTTCTAGTCCTGATGCCTTTGTCAGCAAATTGACTGCCGATGGAAGTCAGGTGGAATATTCTACTTATCTCGGCGGCAGTGGAGATGATACAGGTCGAAAAATTGCATTAGATAATCAGGGGAATGTTTATGTGATTGGCACGAGTTCATCCCCAGACTTACCTAACCCGAAAGGGGGGACTGCTTTCAGGGGGAATAATTTATTCCTGGCTAAAGTTACTCCCGAGTCCGGACCGTTGGTAGAGTTTCCTTTTATTAGTTTGGTAGAGATTTCATTGATGCAAAACTATTTCATTGGGCCTCTTATCGTATTTGATGAAAACTTCTATCGTGCCACCAATCCCGATGTGGATGCAGCAGTCACTGGGGGTATTTTCTTAAGCGGCTTTGACCATTTTGAACGGTTTGGTCAAGTGGAAGGCAGACAACCCAGCCTTCTGTATAATGAACCGCGTTATTTAGCGGAAAATCCCGATGTAGCTGCTGCAGTAGCTGCCGGGCAATTCCGCAGTGGGTTCGAGCATTTTCGGTCTTTTGGGTTCTCGGAAGGACGCGATCGCCGGACTACCTTATTCGATGAACAGTTTTATCGCACTATTTACCCGGATATTATCCCTGCGCTCACCTCTGTCTCCTCTCAGGGTTTCGCTTCAGGGTATAACCACTATATCGCTTTCGGACAGCGAGAACGACGCAATCCCAATCGTTACTTTGACGAAAGCTTCTATCTCGCCACCTATCCCGATGTAGCAGCGGCAGTAGAAGCAGGTACTCTCGCCAGTGGATTTGAGCATTTTGCCTACAATGGCGAAATTGAGGGACGGCAACCCAGTCCTCTGTTTAATGAACAGTTTTATCGGGCGACTTATCCTGATGTTGCCGCAGCAGTAGCATCGGGCAGTTTCCGCAGTGGGTTCGACCACTTTTTGCAGTTTGGATCTAGAGAAGGACGGGCAGGAGTGGGTTAATTGACGTCTAACTTTATGACTCTTTATAATCGATAGAAGGAGAGAATGGATTGATCTAGGGGGTTATTTCAATCCAGGCCATTCTCTTCTCCTTCATTTCTGATTAATTGTCTCAATTTTTACCCTTAAAACCACCAGAAACATGGATGACAATTTAGCCTTGACAACACTCAATCAGCCTGGAAACCTGATGCCGATCGCCGATTTCACAAACGACCCTTTTTCTCCACTTACAAACCCCGCAGTTCCTATCGGCAATGGGGATTTTCTAAACTCTGAATTCGAGCCGGACCCATCGGTTTCTAGTTTAGGCAATCTTCCTTTAAGTTTTATTGCCAATGTGGGACAACTGGACCCCGAGGTAGAATTTCTCGTCCAAGGCGCGCAACATGATATTTTCTTTACTCCGGATGAAATTGTTTTAAACAAATCCCAAGTCATCGACGATGAAACTGTCTCTCATCAAGTTAAGGTTTCATTTGCCGGTGCTAATCCGGACCCCACCATTGATGAGCTCGCACCCTTGCCGGGAGTCGCTAATTTTATTACCGGAGATGACCCGTCCCAATGGCATGAAAATGTTCCCACCTATCAGGGTATTACCTATCAAAATCTTTATGATGGAATTGATTTAATTTATCGTGGGGATGAGGGAGAACTCAAGAGTGAGTTTATCGTTAGTCCCGGTGTAGATCCGGGCCAAATTCGGATGAACTATGAAGGGAGCGATCGCCTGAACATCCGCGAAGATGGAGCCTTAGTCATCGAGACTCCCTTCGGTGAATTAGTTGAATCTGCCCCCTATCTGTACCAAGATATCAACGGAGAACGAGTCACCGTCAGTGGTGCTTATCAACTCTTGGGCAATGCAGAAGTTGGCTTTACCATTGGGGAGTATGATCCCTCTGTCCCTCTGGCGATCGACCCCACTTTAGAATATACAACCTATCTCGGGGGGAGTCAATTTGACTCACCGCAAGATATTGCGGTAGATAATGATGGAAATATCTATCTAATGGGAAATGCTAATGCTTCACCCCGCTTTTCTCCGATATCAAGTGATAATTCACCTAACTTTGCCAGTACAGGCACCCCGCCACCTACTGAGGGAAAAGCCTTTATTTCCAAACTCTCTAATAATGGCACGTTACTTTATACCACCTTTCTGGGCGGAAATGGGTTCAATCAAGGGGAAGGAATTGCCATCGATAATGCAGGCAATGCTTATGTAACCGGCGTTACTTTGTCTAATGATTTCCCCATCCTAAATGCTATTCAAGGGAATTCATCCTTGTCCCACCAAGCCTTTATCTCCAAACTGTCTAACACCGGAAGTTTAGTTTATTCCACCTTGTTTGGGGGCAGTAGTTACGATGCTGCTCGCAGTATTGCTGCCGATAATAATGGCAATGTTTTTATCACCGGGGAAACTACTTCCTCAGATTTTCCCCTTCTCAATGCCATTCAACCGGCTTATGGGGGCACTCAGAACAATTTTTCCTTGAGCCTGGGAGATGCCTTTGCGGTGAAACTTTCTCCTGAGGGTCAGTTACTGTACTCGACTTATCTCGGGGGTAATAATGATGACGGAGGTTTAGGAATTGCCACCGATAGCAACGGCAATGCTTATATAACCGGCGCGACTTATTCTAATAATTTGCCGATCCAAAATGCCGTTCAAAGTAGCTTTGGCGGTGTGCAAGATGCCTTTATCACCAAACTTGCTGCCGATGGCAACTTAGTTTACTCGACCTATATCGGGGGAACGGGGAGTGAACTGGGAGAAAGTATCGCCGTGGATACTAACCAAAATGTGTATATCACCGGAACGGTAAATGCACCGTTGCTGCCGGTTGTCGTGCCTCTACCCTCTTTGCCGACGATCGCCGATCGCACCTTCTCTGACCCATCTGCGACCCAGTTTTCCCCGGAAAACGGGAGTCCCCGCACCTTCACGTCTCCTCCCCCCCTCAATCCCTTTCAAACGAATCTCGGTGGCTCAGAAAGCGCCTTTGTCACTAAACTGGCGAACGATGGTAGTCAGCTGATTTATTCGACATTACTCGGTGGTAGTAGTAATGATAATGGGACCGGGATTGCCGTTGATAATGGCGGCAATTTCTATGTAACCGGAACAACTAATTCTGCCAATTTCCCTGGGATTAATGGCTTTCAAGGTTATAGCGGCCAGGGAGATGCCTTTGTCACGAAATTTGCTGCCAATGGTACTCTGGAATATTCCACTTATCTGGGTGGGACTGCCGAGGATACGGGCATTGGCATCGAAGTTGATAATGCAGGGACGGTTTATCTGGCGGGAAATACTTATTCCGGGGATTTACCCAATAGTTTGAATCGGTTTGGGGGAAATTTGAATGCCTTTGTGGCTAAAATTACACCCCAAACCGGACCCCGGGTAGAGTTGCCCTTTATCAATTTAATTGATGCTTTCTTAGCCTCCAGTGGGGGGACGATCATGATAGGCACTCCTTTGGGAAACATCTTATTTGATGAAAGCTTTTACCTGTCCAATAATCCGGATGTAACTCAGGCAATAACCTCCGGTGTGTTCCCTAATGGATTTAATCACTTCTTCTATTTCGGTCAATTTGAAGGACGACAACCGAGTGCTTTTTATAATGAAGGGCGTTATTTAGCCCAGAATCCTGATGTAGCAGCGGCAGTGGCGGCCGGGGGATTTCGTAGCGGATTTGACCACTTTTTCAGTTTGGGATTCCGGGAGCAACGCGATCGCCGGACTCAGTTATTCCACGAAGGTTTCTATCTGAATACCTACCCGGATATTGCTGCGGCTGTTGCCGGAAATCTGAGCAATCTCGGATTTAACCATTACATTCAGTTCGGACAACGGGAAGGACGCAATCCTAACCGTTTCTTTGATGAAGCTTTCTATCGGACTATTTATCCCGATGTCGCCGCAGCGATAGCCAACGGAAGTCTTGCCAGTGGATTCGAGCATTTTGCCTTCGCAGGGGAAAAAGAGGGACGGCAACCAAATCCTCTGTTTAATGAACAGTTTTATCGGACCACTTATCCCGATGTTGCCGCAGCCATAGCTGCCGGTAATTTCCCCAGTGGATTTGACCACTTTTTGCGGTTTGGATCTAGAGAAGGACGGGTTGGAATTTGATAATTCGTCCAGGGAGTGGGAGCATCTTGCTCTGTTGCTAAAGCACCCGTGGCAACACCCGGCGGGGGATAAATCGATTGGCGGCCTAAGAGTTCAAGTCGGTTGAAACCGACTGAAAACACTACTGGATCAGACTTGCAGTCGGGTTTAAACCGACTTGATTCTATTAGGTTTAAACCCCCGCTTGATATTTTATACAAAACTGGCGACCCGATCGCCAGATAAAGCCGGTAAGACGCGATCGCCAAAGGCTTTGATAAACTCCTCCTGTTGGCGGTTGACATTATGGAGAATTAGGCGGCTAAATCCCAGTTCCATATCATCACGCAACCACTGGATATGCTGTTCTAAATCCGCAGAAATTCTCACATGAGCGTCGAGATCCTCGGGTTTAACAAACTGCGCGGCAGCCTCTAACTCCTCTGGGGTAGAGAGTTCAGCTAAAACTGAACTTTTAAAGATATTGGTGCGCCACTGTTCATAAGCCCCCTGCCTTGCCTGTTCCAAAGTTTGAGCGTAAGACAGTTGTACCTTGACGTGCATCGGCTTCCCTTTTCCCCCCCCTCGATGGAAGGCTTCGACGACTTTTTGGAGTTCTTCCCGAGGACGAGAAGTGGTTAAGAGTCCATCAGCCCAGGACCCTACCCATTCCGCTGTTTCTAACGTAATTGCCGCTCCAAAAATGGGAGGGGTATAGTCAGGACGGGTATAAAGTTTGGCCTGTTGGACGGTGAATAACCCGGAGTGGTTCACGGTTTCTCCAGCAAACAAGGCGCGAATGATATCTACGCTTTCTTTGAGGCGAGCGTTCCGTTCGGGTTTACTCGGCCAGCGATCGCCGGTAATCCGCTCATTCATTGCCTCTCCGCTGCCTAATGCCACGGAAAATCGGTGAGGGAACATTTCGGCGAGGGTTGCTACCGCTTGGGCGACAATGGTCGGGTGATAGCGCGGACCTGGGGCGCAAACGACGCTACAGGGTAGGGAGGTCGCCTGCATCGCCGCACCTAACCAGGCCCAGGAAAACCCACTCTCTCCCTGGCGATCGTTCCAGGGTTTGAAGTGATCTGACGAAGACCCCGCAGTAAATCCAGCCCGTTCCGCCATCTGGATATACTTGAGCAGGACGCTGGGTTTAAATTGTTCATGAGAAGCGTGATAAGCAAATTCAGTCATTATGGTTATTTAATCAATAAACAACATGAATTAAGAGCCCTTAAACCTGTTGATCAATACAGCATTCGTTCAGGGTTTAAACCTAGCCTAAATAGGTAGATAGGAGGGCTACAAACGCAAATCCCCCGACAAAACAGAGCGTTTCTTGATAGTTTTCCTTTTCATGTTCGCTGGCCTCCGGCACCATATTTTCGACAACCAGGGTGGTCAAAATACCAGCAGTGAAGGCCAGTAGCATAAATTTAATCACTTCCGGTTGACCCACGACCACCCAATATCCCAGGGTTGCACCAATCACTGGAGGAAAGATAAAGGAAGCCGATAAGATTTGGCGAAAGAGGGCTGAGGTTTTACCCTGCTTAAAACTGGAAATGGCTGCCATTCCCGTGGGGATATTGGCCAGGACATGACCCAGGGCAACCATCAGGGCCAAACTTAAGGCAATGGTTGAACTCGTCCCCACCATTAAACCATCGCTAAATAAATCGATTCCTACGGCTACGGAAATCCCCCAGGCTGAGGATTGCTTTTCGGATTTTTTCGAGCGTTTTTGGAAAAATTTAATCGCTCTTCTCATCAGGATAAAGAAGCCTCCACCTACAAAAAAGGCTAGGAAAATTAGCCAAGGTGGATCCGCTGCCAACATTTGAGGCATAATTTCAACTCCCACCACCGATAGAATAATCCCGGCTGCGCCATGAAGAGTTAAACTTAAGTTACTTTTAGAGGGAGGAATAAATTCGGACAAAAGTCCGCCTATATAGCTCCCGATCGCTGGCATGGCTGATAGAGCTAATGTGCTTAAGTAAGGGTTCATAAGAGATGTTATGGAAAGGTTGTAATTTATAAAAAATCCCGTTTCTTTTAATCCTGTTTAATTTTTGACTTTTAGGGTTAGGTTAGTGGGCAACTCGGAATAATTGGCATTGAAATTTTGGGTAATTTCACGAATTACCCAAAAGCGTCAAAATTTTTTTGTTGTTTAGCAACCCATTCAGGTCGAATTGAAGTCAAGCAAAAAAGTCTTGAGCTTTTTTTACTCTGCAAAAAAGGCAGGTTTTTCAGTAGAATACTATTCGGAGCTTTAGAGTTTACTCTGTTAATTTTATTTAAAGTCAACTTGGATTTGTTCCCCCTAAAGGAAGAGATTAGGGCCTAAAGGGGTGAAGAGGTTTGCGGAAAATTGCGGCGCGATCGCCCTCGAACTTCCCGGGGTGCGATCGGGGTAAAAATTGAGCTATCTCCGTTCAAATTACTCCCGTTTGTGGCACTCCAAGTCAGGTTAGGCCAAAAGAATTACTACAATCTACGCCTAGCCCCCTCTATCGGGGGCAATAAATCCCCCAAAGCAGCCCTATTCCCGGGAAATTGCAGACCCCTTTCAAAACTTTTGAAGTTGTGCCGCTGAGTTAAAAAACTCTCGGGCAATCCCTTTGGTAATTAACAGGGCACTTACAAGAGAAGCAAACGCCAGCATAAACATAATTAAAATTTGATAGGCGGCGGCATTCAGGGGATTGACTCCACTGAGTAATTGACCTGTAATAATCCCGGGGAGGGTCACCAGTCCGACCACCATCATGGTATTAATGGTGGGAATCAGTCCGGCGCGAATGGCATCTTTGCGGTAGGTGGCGATCGCCTGTTCCGGAGTCGCCCCTAAACATAAATAGGTCTCAATTTCCACTGGGGAAGCATTCAGGGTACTCACAAATCTCTCCCCGGCGATCGCCCCACTGTTCATCGCATTTCCTAACACAATCCCGGTCAAGGGAATAATATATTGAGGATTGGTCCAAGCTTCCGGCTGTCGCAGAACCAACAAATTGACGTAAACCAAGGTGATGGCACTACTGATGGCGATCGAACCCCACACCCAAGGCAACAGCCGAGGAACCTTTTGACTAATCCGGTTCCGGGCCACAATTGCAGCAATAGTGAGCATCACCATCAGGACTGCCAACACCGCCAGGGGATTTCTCCAAGTAAACACGGCTTCTAAGAAAAATCCCACCATCAGCAACTGGATCATCGTTCTAGCACTGGCTAAAGCCAATTGACCCTCTAATCCCAGGCGTTGCCATGCGGAGAGGGCGATCGCCAATATCATCAATCCCAAGGCTAATCCCAAATCGATAAAATCTAGTTCAATGCGATCCATAAAGGTGGTGATTTGTGATGTTTTTTTTAACGCTTCGGGAAAGATGACTTGTGCTCCACTGCCCATTCACTATAAAATGCCTGATAGTTTTTTGAATCCCGCCTCCCGACTTCACTGGAGCGTAGCTGCCTGGGCGCGATCGCCAATCGAGGGGTTGAATGGGGATGGGGCCACTTCTAGGCTGTACAGGTTGGCATTTTCTATGTTGCTCCCTCTGGCAAAATCTCATTGTATCTAAAAAGGTGTAGAGGCGTCAGCACCCCGCACTGAAGTGACGGGGCTTCATGCCTCACCTTTAGTTAGCTGACCAGCCTAAGTCTTGAGTGACTAAGTTTTTCAGGTCATGACACCTACAAATGCTTTCCAGTTTGTAGCTCTGTCGTTAACGATTAAACAGCTTTACGAGGGGTAAGGCAGTGTCGTTAGCCGAACAAGCCTAAAAAACATTGGCGAGGAAAACATTACCCGTTTTACGGAGACTTTCAATGTCCAACTTTGTATTTGTTCTCGATACTGACAAACGACCCCTAGATCCAGTTCACCCTGGAACAGCGCGTCACCTCCTCAATGCAGGGAAGGCTGCGGTGTTCCGTCGCTATCCCTTCGCCATCATCTTGAAACAAGCGCGTCCCGATGTTCCCGTGCAAGACCTGGAACTCAAACTAGATCCGGGTTCCAAGACCACAGGAATTGCAATTAAGCAAAGCAACAAAATCATTTTTGGAGCCGAATTACAACATCGGGGACAACAAATCAAGGATGCGCTGCTGTCGCGTCGTCAATCGCGACGAAGTAGGAGAAATCGCCAAACTCGCTATCGGAAAGCACGATTTCTCAATCGGACTCGTCCAATCGGTTGGCTGGCCCCGTCATTACAGCATCGAGTAGATACGATTCTGATCTGGGTCAACCGACTCCGCAAACTCGCTCCTATTGGCAGCATTGCTCAGGAGTTAGTCAGATTTGACCTGCAACTGATGCAAAATCCTGAAATCTCAGGGGTGGAGTATCAACAGGGCGAATTGCAAGGCTATGAAGTCCGAGAGTTTTTGCTCGAAAAGTGGGGACGCCAATGTGCTTACTGCGATGCCAAAAATATTCCGCTAGAAGTGGAACATATTCAACCGCGCTCAAGAGGGGGTTCCGACCGAGTTTCTAATCTTACTCTGGCTTGTCATGAGTGCAATCAGACCAAGGGAAATCAAGATGTTCGAGACTTTCTATCCGGCAAGCCTGAGCTTCTAAATCGCCTTCTCAAGCAAGCAAAATCCCCGCTCAAAGATGCGGCTGCGGTCAACTCTACCCGTGGGGCATTGTTCAACGCACTGAAAGCGACGGGGCTACCCGTAAAAACCGGGACGGGGGGACAAACAAAATTCAATCGGACTCGCCTAGAAATTCCTAAATCGCACTGGCTCGATGCGGCCTGTGTTGGTCCGGTTGACTCACTCGAAGTGCTGAGTTCAAAACCGCTGTTGATTGTAGCAAAAGGGCATGGAACCAGGAAGATGTGTGGCACGAATAGGTTCGGGTTTCCAATTCGCCATAAGTCGAGAGTGCAGATTCACAAAGGTTTTCAGACGGGCGATATTGTCAAGGCAACCGTTATGGCTGGCCAGAAAATTGGTTCCTACATGGGGCGGGTTCTGTGCCGTGCGTCAGGCAGTTTTGACATCGTTACCCAGTCTGGAAGAGTGGCAGGAATTAACCACAAATATTGCAAACCTATTCACAAAAAGGATGGCTATGCTTATGCGCTTTAAAGACTGTAGGAGGCTAAAGCCCCTTGAGTCAGTTTTCCTCCCTGCTCTAAAGGTTTCCAATCATCCCAGGAGTTCTACGTGAATCATATCCCCCCCCTGGATCTCTCGTTGCAGTATCACACGATCGCCCAAGAAGTAGAAGCCTCAGTCTTAGCACTGTTGGCCTCGGGACGGTATATTGGCGGTCCCGTTGTAGCAGAATTCGAGCAACAGTTTGCCGCCTATATCGGCACAACCGAGTGCGTCTCCTGCAATTCCGGCACTGATGCCTTATATCTGGCCCTCCGCGCCCTGGATATTGGCCCTGGGGATGAAGTGATTACCACTCCCTTCACGTTTTTTGCTACGAGTGAAACCATTTCCCGGGTGGGTGCAACGCCGGTTTTTGTGGATATTGTCCCTGAGACGTTTAATTTGGATGTGGAACGCCTAGAGGCGGCGATTACGGAAAAAACTCGGGGGATTCTGGTGGTGCATCTCTATGGACAGCCGGTGGAGATGACTCGATTAATGGCGATCGCCCATCAATATAATCTTGCCGTAATCGAAGACTGTGCCCAATCTACGGGGGCGACTTGGGGAGGGCAGAAGGTAGGGAGTATCGGTCATGTGGGCTGTTTTAGCTTTTTTCCCACGAAGAATTTAGGGGCCTTTGGCGATGGCGGGGCGATTACAACGAATGACCCGGCGATCGCCACTAAAATGCGAATTTTAAAAGAGCATGGGGCGAGTGGGCGCTACTATCATGAATCGGTGGGAATTAATAGCCGTCTCGATGCGCTACAGGCAGCGATTCTTCAGATTAAGTTACGCTATCTGGATTTTTGGACCGATCGCCGACGGGCGATCGCCGAAAATTATCACCGCCTTCTCGCACCTTTGGATGGAATTATCACCCCGCAAGAATTGCCCGGGGGTCAAGGGGTTTGGAATCAATACACCATTCGGGTGAAAAGTCAAGAAAATAATAGCCACCGCCGCGATCGGCTTATGCAGCAGTTAAATGAGTTAGGGATTGCAGCAACGGTTTATTATCCGCTGGCGCTTCATTTACAGCCAATTTACCAAGGTTTGGGTTATGCCTTGGGTGACTTGGCGATCGCAGAACAGGCATCTCGGGAGGTACTCTCTCTACCCATGTTCCCTGAATTATCTGAGGAACAGCAGCAAGAGGTGGTTTATAGTTTAAAGTCTTTTTTATGAATCCCAGAGGGGATAACGCCTGAAGGCGTTACTACAAACGGGGGAATGGTTTCTTCTGTTTGTTCGTAGTGACGACTTCAGTCGTCTCTTTTTCCCAAGACTTCACAGGGGAGAACGACTGAAGTCGTTACTACAAACAGGGGAAGTGATTCTTTCTTCGTTCGTAGTGACGCCTTCAGGCGTCTCTTTCCTTGTATCCATCAACATCACCCGTGAGGGAAATAGAGTGAATTCTATCGGTCAAGAAGGGTTAAAGAATTGTAAAGATGGGTTAAGATATTAAGAAATAAGTAAATAATCTGAATAAGCCAAACCGCAAGGCTGGTGGCCACTTCAGATCCAACCCAAGTATTAGAGGCAAGGAAAGGCGTGAGTTCTAAAACCATAGCCCAGATGCGGCGGTATGATCCGCAGGCGATCGCCAGTTACTATCGCTCCCGTCCCTGGAAAGTGATCTGGAGAGCCATCACCATTATTTGGTATTTGTCTAGTTTTATTTTGGGCTTGAAGTGGGATGAGTGGACCAATCAAGCGGAACAAAAACGACCCAAAAGAGCAACTCAACTTCAGAACATCTTAACCAATCTAGGACCCACCTTCATCAAGGTCGGTCAAGCTCTTTCGACTCGTCCGGATTTGATTCGCAAAGACTTCCTCGATGAACTGATCAAGCTACAAGACCAACTGCCTTCTTTTGATAGTACAGTGGCCTACCGCATCATTGAGCGAGAACTCGACAAAACCGTTGAAGAACTGTTCGCTCAAATTACCCCCCAACCTGTTGCGGCAGCTAGTTTAGGCCAAGTCTATCAAGCCTATTTGCACAGTGGCGAAAAAGTTGCGGTCAAAGTACAGCGCCCGAACTTGAAACCCGTTCTCACCCTGGACCTGTTTTTAATGCGCTGGGGTGCAAAGGCAGTCGGACCTTGGCTGCCGCTGAATTTAGGCCATGACCTGGGTTTAATTGTCGATGAGTTCGGCACCAAACTCTTTGAAGAAGTGGATTATCTCAATGAAGGACGCAATGCTGAAAAATTTGCGACCAACTTCAGTGGGAATCCAAGGGTCAAGGTTCCTAGTATTTTTTGGCGATATAGCAGCAATACGGTCCTAACTCTGGAGTGGATTGAGGGGTATAAGCTCAATGATATTCCCACTATGCAAGGGGCGGGAATCGACACCAATGCCTTAATCGAAGTTGGGGTCACCAGCGGGTTACAGCAGCTTTTGGAGTTTGGCTTTTTCCATGCGGACCCGCACCCCGGGAATTTATTTGGACTGGCGGATGGTCGCATGGCCTACATTGATTTTGGCATGATGGATCAGCTGGATGAAACCACTAAGGAAAACCTGGTGGAGGCGATCGTTCATCTGATCAATAAAGACTATGTAGAATTAGCCGAACAATTTGTCAAACTGGGATTTTTAACGCCGGAGACGGATATCTGGCCGATCGTCCCTGCCTTAGAAGCGGTATTAGGGGATATCCTCGGCCAAAGTGTGCGGGATTTCAACTTTAAGACGATTACCGATCGCTTCTCGGAGTTGATGTACGAGTATCCCTTCCGGGTCCCGGCCAAGTTTGCCCTGATTATTCGCTCTCTGGTGACTCAGGAAGGGTTAGCCTTGACGATGGATCCTAATTTCAAAATCGTTGATGTGGCCTATCCTTATGTCGCCCGACGGTTACTGGCGGGAGAATCACCGCAGTTACGACGACGGTTGATTGATGTGTTGTTTAAGGATGGCAAGTTCCAATGGAGTCGTCTGGAAAACTTAATTGCGATCGCCCGTTCGGATACCAATTTTGATATTATCCCCACGGCCGAGTTAGGTCTGCGCTATCTCCTCTCGGAAGAAGGTGAGTTTCTGCGCCGTCAAATCTTACTGGCGTTAGTGGAAGATGACAAACTGCATACGGAAGAAGTCCGCCGTCTGTGGAACTTGATCAAGGAAGATATCCAACCTAATCGGATATTCGATGCCGCTTGGGGTGCGATCGCTGATTTCTCTCGGGAAGGTGCAGCAGCGTTATTACCTTCGATGCCCACGGGAATCCCCTTTTTCGAGGAAAAGTAGCGACAACCGGCGGGGGTAGACAACCGGCGGGGGTTCAAACGATTGGCGGCCTCATAGCTAAAGTCGGTTAAAACCGACTAAAAATCCCACGGGATAAGACCAGCAGTCGTCTTTAGACGACTTGATTCTGTTAGGCCGCCAATCGTTTTAACCCCCGCCTCTTTACAGTTGAGCCTTTCCCCTTTACCGTTGATAGTTGACCCTTCTGAGTTGACAGTCTTGTAGGAGAGATTCGTGCCTAACTTTCCCTATCCAGAGCCACCTTATTTCCTGTTAGCTGCTGCGTTTATCGCTGCAGTCGCCTCGGGAACGGCCTTCTATGCCACCCTCACCCAATTGGTGCAAGCCTGGTCTCGGAATCGCTCAACCCGCAGTCTCTCTCAAGCTAGAGGCATGGAATTACAACTGCCTTTTTTGGGAATGGCTGGGGCGATTTGTGTCTTTCTCGCGTCCGGGTTACAGGTTTTTGGATTTACTCTGTTTATTTCCTACGTTTTTTCCTTCCCCTTAACCATTTTGACCGCTTGGCTGGTTTGGTCTCAGTTGGGCAATCTCTTGATGCAACTCCAACGCGGTGGTTCTAAAGCCCTTGACCTTGATTCTTGGGAATAAAGGGCCGCTCAATCATCAGCCTGTATTTTATTAATAACCAGAGCGAAAGGGAAAAAGCCACGTCCTTTTTCCCTTTCTTTTTTCAAGTAATGGGCTGATGTAAGACCTTTTTCTCAGAGATTGGCTTTAAGTTTTCTGAAGCGATCGCGCACAGCATTCAAAAAAGTTTTTTTCTCAGATTTTGTCTCATAAAAGGTGGGTTTTGCTTCATTCAAATAACGATAATGTTCCCAAATTTCCCAGTACGGACATCCCGGTTGAATGCGAATCCCGGCCCAGTGCAAATATTGGAGGGGTTGATTGTTATCCGGATCGAACAATTTATATCCCTCCATCGGCTGAAACTTGTTCGTTCCGGCCCAGTTTCCCGCTGCCTTTTCGGGTCGTTGGACGATGTTAAACCGGCGCTTAACTCGTTTCAAAATCATATAGTTGATAATCGGCTGGTCGGAGGTCTTTTGGGAAAAATCGAAATATTCAGGATGGGCGGCACATTCTGCAAAGCTATCGTATAAATCTTGCTCAGAAATCACCCCTTTTTTGGCCGCCCAAAATCCTCCATTAAAAATACTGGTCAGTTCTTCGGGGGTAAAGACTTTATCTTCAATAACTTGGGGGGTAAATACATTAGTAATTCCCCCCCGATGTTGATAATCGCAACAAATAAAGTCTTGCTCTTGAAGATAGTTTAAATTATCAATAATTTTTTCAAAAACGACAATATCGGTATCAATATATAAAAATTCATCGAAAGGTCCGAACCAACAGGCTTGTTTTCTAAATTGATTGGGGCGGGCGAAAAACTCACTGCCAAAAATCTCTTGAAGGGTTTGAGATAATCGTTTAATAAAGTCTAAATCTTCATAAACTGTGACGCCAAACTTATCCCCTAAAATGGCAGCGACCTGTTGATAGGTTTCGTCATAAGGAATCATGACAACAGGCACAGCGGTATCGTACAATCGGATGCTGTTAAGAAGGGCAATCGCTTGCTCCGTGACTTTATCATTAGCAATGATATAAATTCCACGACTCATTGGGGTTTCCTCACTGGGTTATTCAATAGGTTGGAGTACGCGCATTCCTGGCGGTAGAGCCCTCTGGGTTAAAACCATTAGGAGGCGATCGCCCTGTGTTGAATCAGACTTGCCCTCGAATTACCCCACGCCCTTGGCGATCGCACTTAATCAATGCAGATAATAGGCATACTATATCACCGTTTTACTGACCTGTCAACTGACGGTTCACGGCGGTTTTAATCAGGCCCAGATAGGCAATCTCAACGCAATCCGAGAGCCAGCAACCCTTCACAATCAGGCGGAATATTTTGCCAAAACTGCCCGATCGCGCCCGAGAGATTTCGCCTCGTATAGTGCACGATCTGCACTCCGAATTAATTTTTCCACCGAGTCTTGAGGGCGAGGTAAAGTCACCGCAACTCCCAAACTAATCGACACATAACCCACTGGGGATTGAGCATGATGAATCCGCAAGGCTTTGACCTGATTTCGGATGGTCTGCGCCACCTGCATCGCGCCTTCGGCATTGGTATGGGGAAGAATAACGGCGAATTCCTCTCCACCATAGCGCGCCACTAAATCGGCGGGGCGCTTGACGGCATCTGCGATCGCCTGGGCGACTTGTTTTAAACAAGTATCCCCGGCTTGATGCCCATAAGTATCATTGTATAACTTAAAAAAATCAATATCACATAAAATCACAGACATCATCGAATGTTCGCGAATAGTTCGCCGCCATTCGCGATGGATACATTCATCAAAAGCCCGCCGGTTAGCGACCTGAGTCAATCCATCCAACGAAGCAATCCGCTGTAATTCTTCATTCGCCGCTTCCAACTGTTTAAACAGGGTCGATTGTTGAATGGCGATCGCCAGTTGAGTGGACAACTGCTCAAACCCTCTAATCTCAAACGGTTGCCAGTGGTGAATCCCATTACATTGATGCGCCACCAATATCCCCCAGAGGCGGTTCTCATGTAACAACGGGGCAATCATTTTCCCATTCACCCCAAAGGGTTGCAAAAAATCAATCAAACACTGGGGAGAATTCGCCGCCTTGAGATCATCGATCGCCTTAACCCTTCCGTTACAATACCGCTCATAACAACTGGGGGGGAAAATTTCTTCTCCGAAACTTTGTCCCAGCATTGAGGGCCAAGGAGGAATCACCGATTCTGTCACCACACTCCCCGACTGATCCGGCCAAATCTGATACACCACCACCCGATCGCAATCCAGAAATTGTCTCACTTCCGAAACCGCCGTATTCAAAATCTCTTCTAAATTCAACGATTGGCGGATGCGGGCCAGGGTCCGGCTTACCAATCGTTCCCGGTCGGACTGGTGACGCATGGCTTCCTCCGCCCGTACCCGTTCCGTGATATCCTGGGCCAGGGATGCGACGGCGATCGTCTCACCATGCCGGTCAATCAAGGGAGTCGTGTACCATTCACAAATAGTCCGCTGCCCATCTTTCCGGACATTTTCACAAATTGAGCAAGCGCCTCCCTTTTGCTCCAACAGATCCTGCCATCGTTGACCCGCAT
Source organism: Laspinema palackyanum D2c (assembly GCF_025370875.1). NCBI lineage: Bacteria > Bacillati > Cyanobacteriota > Cyanophyceae > Oscillatoriales > Laspinemataceae > Laspinema > Laspinema palackyanum. The sequence continues at coordinate 135,027 of NZ_JAMXFD010000012.1, read as the reverse complement.
CCCGTTCTTCCGTGGCTGGAAAGAGCAACGCCATCCCCTGTCCGAGGATTTCCCCTTTGCTATACCCAAAAATGGTTTCTGCCGCTGGATTCCATTCCACAATCTCGCCGTGGAGGTTGAATTCCACCACCGCCAAGGGCGTTTGTTCCAGGTGCAGAGAGAGTTTTTGTTTGGACTGTTGCAGTGCGGCTTCAACCTGTTTTTGTGCGGTCAAATTTGTACTAATCCCAATCCGTCCGATAATTTTACCCGTGGGGTCTTTAATTGCATCGGCGCGGAGTAACACCTGAACAATTTTACCGCTGCGGGTGCGCTGTTCCACTGAGCCGATCCAAGATTGACCCGGGGCGATCGCCTCAAAGATTTCCCGGGCCACTTCCGGGTCAGTATAGAGAATTGAGGGACCTCCTGCGGCTTTCAACTCTTCAACGGTGCCATACTCAAACAGAGTAGAAAAGGCCAAATTATGATAGATATGATTGCCATTGGCATCGCTGATGGCGATCGCATCACTGGCACTTTCCACTGCTTGCGCCACATACTCTAGGGCCGCTTCCGCTTGTTTGCGATCGGTGATATCCCGCAAAATTGCGACCACTCGGTCTTCCGCACAGGCCATAATCCGCGCTTCCCGGTTGTAGCATTTGCCATGAACGGTTACCTCATACTCCCAGGTTTGAACTTCCCCAGTTTCCAAGGCTTGAAGTACATATTTCATCCCTTCCGTAGCGATGGATAGGGGCCAAATTTCATAGATAGACAGCCCGATTTCAAAATTGGGCGGGATCGCTGTCGTCTGTTCCGGCACATTTTTGCAGTCCAAAATAGTGCCATCTGCTTTTAAATACAGCATCAAATCCGGAATCGTCTCCATCGCGTCCTTCTGTCTGCCCAAGGTCCCTCGGGATGCCTCCTCAACCCGGAGGCGATCGCTGACCTCTGGGTCCCAAACCACCGAAATGGTCCCTTGTCGGGTGCCATCGCTGTTAAATAGAGGCGTTTTTTTGATGTCCACGGACTGTAGTTCCCCGGAAGGGGCGGTCCATTCCACTCGGTGATAAATGGTGGTAGACAGTTCCCAAGCCGTTTGATCAGATTCGGCATCAGCACTCAAGATTTCTTGAGCGAGGGGATAGTCTTGACTTAACTGGTGGTTGGTTTTACCGCCATACTCCACCCCGATTAATTGGAATAGCCTCAAGGCGGCTTGGTTTGCCAGCAGCCAACATCCGCGTTCATCTTTGAGGATGACGCTTTCTTCTAGGCTTTCAATTAAGGGTTTGAGCCAGGGGGATAGAGTGCGATCGCCCCAGAGTGGGTCTCTCCCCTCCCCGTCCCAGGATGGAGGCCCTGCTGCCTGGGGCGATCGACTCAGTTGAGTATCCAGTTCCGGCCCCTGATTGGACTCAGAACTCGGTTCTATCCTGGATTCCTGTTGAATTAATTGGGGTTTACCATTCATGATGCCAGTGCCTCCCCTGAGATTTTCTACGTTACAAAATTAATAGAGGATACTCAGCTTCTATTTTGACAGTTTCTCTGGGGCGATCGACCAACAGCATCAGACGAGATTTCCTGCCGCTTTCCCTTAGAGCTTCTGGCTTTTTAAGCGAGTCCTGCTCAGATTAATGATTGAAAAAACTATAAAAACAAAATAACTAACCCTTTAAGATACTGGCGTAGCTAAGATAAATTATAAGGGCTGTTCTGTCACAAAATTTAATTGTTTTTCAGGTATTGCACCGCCTGGGGAAGGGTGGAGCCTCCAATTGCCCGTCACCCAGCACAGGCAAGTCCCCAGGACAACGGGTTTGGCACTCTCATCTTCCCTGAAGTTTTGACCAAGAGCATGGGTACAGTTTTTAGACCCCCGGGACCAGAAACCAGGTTTTTTGACAACTTGTCTACATCAGAGCGATAAATCTGGGTCAGCAAACCTGTTTTTAAGCTCTCCGGTCCCCCCCGGCTAAGGCTTTTGGCGGTTCTGCTCCTGACGAGCCAGATTTAGGCCCCCGAGGAATAGGGAGCAGTCACCTCTTTACGCTGTCGGAGGCACGGGAACACCCCACTCCGGCAATCCTGTCTCAGGGAACTTCTCCAGGACTTCATCCGGTTAAACCCCCGGCAAGAGAATTTCAAACTCGGTGCCGATGTCTGGGGGTAAATCTTCTGAATTCAGGGTGCGCGATCGCAGATAAAGTTCTCCCCCATGTTTGGCCGTGACAATCCAATAACTCACCGCAAAGCTGGTTTCTTTTTCGGCTAACTTAGACATCCCAAAAGAGGCTAAAATCTCATTAATTTTAGCTTGAGGAATCCCCAATCCGTTGTCAGAAATTTTAATTGAAACCCATCGAGAGTCCGGCTGATTTGGCATTAAAGCCGGTCGGGATATTAATTCCGTGGATATGACAATTTTTGACGGGTTTGGAGCCGGTTGCGGTTTAGAGCGAAAGCCCGCTTCACTGAACTCTAAAGAAAATTTGTGATGAATGGCTTCATGAATTAATCCATCCATCGTTTTACTGATAATATTAATAAATACCTGATTTAATTGAGAGACATAGCAGCAAATCGGGGGGAGATGTCCGTAGTTTTTGATAATTTCAATTTCGCCACTCAGGCGGCTTTTAAGCAATAATAAAACACTATCTATACAGGCATGAAGGTCAGCAGCCTTGGGATAAACCTCATCAATATGACAAAAGTTTTGCAAGCTATTGGCTAACTGTTTTAAGCGGTCTGCCCCATTTTTGAGACTAGAAATGGCCCGAGGCAAGTCTTCTTTTAAAAAATCATATTCAATCTCTTCCTGGAAATCTTCAATTTCTGGGACCGACTCTGGTAAATATTTTTCATAAACGGCCACCAACTCCATTAACTCCTCAGAATAGCTGGCAACATAGGTTAAATTTCCCCAAATAAATCCCACGGGATCAAGAATTTCATGAGCCACCCCATCCACCAACCGTCCCAAACTCGCCATTTTGTCCGTCTGTACCAGTTGCGCTTGAATTTGTTCAAATCGCAATTGAGTTTCAATGCCGCGAATTTGCCAATAGGCGAGGTTTAACTCATGAATATTGAGTAAGAGATAGTTATCGGCACTGGTTTGGACAACCAGAGGTTCCCCTAATAATTCAGGCGATCGCCGTAATGCCTGTCTGGCCGCTTTAACAATCGTTGTTTCGGAACTTAATAGCATAATTTGAGTCCGGGCGTAGCTGTAGAGCATTTGCAAAGGAGCATTTAAAAACAACTCACTTGCGCGCGGACGAATCAAATATTCTAGCAGTCGCTGTCGAGAGATCATCCCGACAAATTCTCCCACATCTCGCAAAATCACCCCAGTCAGAAGGGGATATTTTTCAAACGTGCGAACGATATCATCGCAGCGGCGGGTGACATCCACCTGAAAATCAAACAGGGGTAATTCTCCCAGGGTTGATTCGACGCGCAGATCTCGATAACTTCCTTCAAAAAATACAGGCTTTGATAGTTCAGAATGGGGTTGATTTGGCACAGTCAAGGGATATCGCCGGTCAACACCGACGCCTAAACAGTTAGAATGACAATCGGGTGGTAGATGGGTGGTCCACCCTAGGGACGATCGCCGTTAGACATGGGTGCACTCATCATAAACCAAAAGGTTGCGATCGCCCGATTGAGCTCGTCCTGATTTCCATTCGGTATTTTCTTGGGGAGAAAAATCAAAGTCCCTCTCCCAAAATGGGAGAGGGATTGAGGGTGAGGGCGCGACATGAAGCTAGAGAAGGGTCAAATTTGACAACTTATCCTGTTTTATATCCAGGGATTTCAGGACGGGTAAAACCAGAAAAATACCCGGTCCTTCAACACAAAGCCCTAGTTCGCCGACTGGTCATCCGGGAACAGGTTCCCTGGGATGGAAACACCCCAACGGAGTCCGCTACTCCTCGGGAATCTGTTGGATATAGACCGGCTGTGGATTCAATTCTCCCATGCGGTTAGGGGGCCAGAACCGAATCACCGCACGACCGATAATCTTCTCCCGAGGGACGAAACCCCAGTAATGACTATCGTAGCTATTATTGCGATTATCCCCGAGCACTAAATACTGATCTTCAGGAACAAGTTCTGGCCCATATTGGTAGTTCGGTCCTTCTTCAATATAGCGTTCCTTGATGGGAATATTATTAATGTAAACTCGTTCCCCTCTGACCTCCACGGTTTCCCCAGGCAGCCCGATCACCCGCTTGATAAAAGCATCTTTAAAATTTTGGTCTTGGAGGGTTTGGGTGGGATAAAATACGACAATATCGCCACGCTCTGGATGCGTGAAGCGATAGCTCAACTTATCGATAATTAGGCGATCGTTAATTTCCAGGGTCGGTAGCATCGAACCGGACGGGATGTAGCGTGCTTCTGCCACAAAGTGACGAATCCCGATTGCTAAAATCGCACTCAAGCCAATTGTCTTGAGTGCTTCTACCCAAGGATTTTCTGGCTGGAGTTCCGGCTTGATAGGGGGAATTGGCTGAGAATTTATATCAGACACGGTTTCTTTTGCACGAGTCATGTTTGAACTTTTGACCTAATAGTGCTGCTAGTTTTTAACACAATATTGGGGAGGAGGGAAAATAGGATCTCCCTGGAGAAGTAGACCGGAATTAAAATACCCTCTATTCCTCGAACCTTTAATCATCAATTATAAACGGAACCTTCTGTGTATTTTTAACAAGCCGCTGAGCTGGATGATTGAGGAATTGACGCCAAATATTCATAGGATCATGTTAACCTCACTGGGATTAAACCGTTGACGCTTTTCCCCTCTGTCTTCGTCCGTCACCTCATTCCAAGTCAGGTTGAGAAAATCACCTGAAAATCCTAGTTAAGCTGGGAGTACGAAGATCGAGCCCATCGATCCGGGAAGAGGGTGAATCACGCCCCAACATCGATGATTTATTGTATCAATGCCCACTCCTTAATCCAGTGTAAAATGTTGGTCTGATTTTGGCAACTAGAGGGCTGAACTGACGCCCCCCATAAAACCCCCGAACGGGATATCCTTGACTTGAGCCAACTAGGTTCAACAAAATACCAGGAACTGGACCATGAGAAACCATTTATTAATCCGACAAGCCCGGATTTTACAGCCCGATGGAGAATTTTTACAGGGTGATGTCCTGATCCAAGAGGGAAAAATCCGCCAGATAGGACCGGATATTCCGAGTTTAGGTGAAAATCCCGACCCTGAGGATAATCTGCGGGTGATTGACGCAGTTGGACTGACTTTGTTGCCTGGGGTCATCGATCCCCAGGTTCATTTCCGGGAACCGGGACTCGAATATAAGGAAGACCTGTTTACAGCCAGTTGCGCCTGTGCTAGGGGCGGGGTGACTTCCTTTTTGGAGATGCCCAACACCCGACCGCTGACCACCACCCAGGCAACTCTGGATGATAAATTGGCGCGGGCGGCTCGTTCGTCCTTAGTTAATTATGGCTTTTTTATTGGGGCAACGGCAGAACATTTACCGGATTTGGTGGAAGCTCATCCCGCGTGCGGGATTAAAATTTTTATGGGGTCGATGAAGGGTCCGTTGTTGGTGGATGATCAGGAGGCATTGGAGGCGATTTTTAGTCAAGGCGATCGCCTGATTGCCGTCCATGCTGAGGACCGCACCCGCATTGAGGAACGCCGTCAACAGTTTAGCAGTCGCACGGATCCAGCGGTGCATTCTGAAATTCAGGATACTCAAGCCGCCTTAATCGCCACCAAGCGCGCCTTAAGCCTCTCTAAAAAATATCAACGCCGCCTGCATATTTTGCATCTGTCCACGGGAGATGAAGCCCTGCTATTGCGCGAAGATAAACCCAGTTGGGTTACTGCCGAAGTCACCCCCCAACATCTGCTGCTGAATACCAGTGCTTACGACACCATTGGCACCCTGGCGCAGATGAATCCCCCCTTGCGATCGCCCCGGGATAATGAAATTCTCTGGCAAGCCCTCCTCGATGGCGTGATTGATTTTATTGCCACGGACCATGCTCCCCATACCTTAGAAGAAAAAGCCCAAGGCTATCCCAATACCCCCTCGGGAATGCCCGGAGTGGAAACCTCCCTGCCTCTGATGCTGACTCAAGCCATGCAGGGACGCTGCACAGTCCCCCAAGTCGCCCATTGGATGTCCACTGCCGTTGCCAAAGGGTATCGAATCCCCAACAAAGGGGCGATCGCCCCCGGTTACGATGCGGATTTAGTCCTAGTGGACTTAAACACTTATCGTCCCGTCTTACGGGAAGAAGTCGTCAGTAAATGTGGCTGGAATCCCTTCGAGGGCTGGAACCTCACCGGATGGCCCGTCGTAACCATTGTTGGCGGTCAAGTGGTCTATGATCACGGAAAACTCCACACCGACATTCGCGGCACAGCCTTATCTTTTGGGGGTTAATCCCGCCCAGAAGTCCAACGGGGGTAACACCCCATACGCATCAAGCTAAGGCTTCCATCCTTATCGGGTAAATGTTTTCAGGGATGGGGGTTCCCTGAAAACTATCCAGGTAATGGAGGTGGCTGTCTATGAGTTAAAGGTAACCTTTATCTTGTTGTTAATTACTTCCATAGTTCCACTGCTAGAATGACTAATCAAGTAATTACAGAGGGTTGGCAAATGGTCCTCTATAGTCTAAATAACTTTGCCGTAAAAAATTTTTTTTTTCTAACCCTTCTTCAAAGCACTTTTGACCTTCCTTCAGAAACGGTTTGACTGGCTTCATAAATCTGGCCACATTCTTCTTTATATTCGTAGGCGGCTTTCAACCACTTATACGGAATCCGGTTATCAAAAGTCGTTTTAATTTCATCTGATGGTTCCCGGACCTTGGAAAGGTCCGGGTTAGGGTGGGATCCACTAAGTTGCGCTCCTTTTAACAGACCTATAACTACCGGATTCCGTATAAGATGTAGATGAGGATAAAAGGTTGAATTCATAACGATTTTTTACTTTTGGGGGACTATAGCAGTCTTCAGTCATTGGTAACAAAAGTAGAGAGCAAGATGCTCGCACTATCAAGGCTCTCCGGCTTAGATCTATGACACAACGGATGTAGGACTGCTATAGATGAGAAGGTGCTATTTTAAAGTCAAAACGCTGGCGCTGTCTATTTTTTAGACAATTTTAAAGATTCTTCAATTCCATTAAGGGGAGTGCCAAATATAAATCATATAAACGTTCGTAGTGACTCCTTGATTGAGTCATCTTTAAAGAAACCTCGTCAAGGGGTTACTACGAACGAACGTTTTGCGGGTTTTATTTTTTGGAGTTCCCTAAGAGCATATACCCTCTAGCTTTAGGAGCCACTTGGGAGCCATTCCTCCTGGACCCGGCCTGGACAAATGGCCCCAAATCCTGATCAGATTGGAGTTTCAGAAGTTAGCTTGATGGGTATGGGTAACATCCCCCATGTGATTAGCCAACAGAATCTTAAGGGGAAGGGGAGGGGGAGCTCACGGGAGGGAAAGGGAGATCAATCCGGTAGTTGGCAAGAGGTCTAATGTTCGTTCAAATTCCTGCTACTTTTCCTCACTTATAATCCCAACTCCTGATAGCGAGCTTGAATTTGGGCGATGGTAAAGACGGCGCGAAACTTTAATCCTTCTTTTTGATACAACTCGGCCCCCCCTTGTTCGCGATCGACTAGGGAAATCACTTCCTCTACTTTGTACCCGGCGTCGCGCAAACGGTGAACTGCTTTCATGGCGGAGGCCCCAGTGGTGACCACATCTTCTAGGACAACGACCTGGGTCCCCGGAGCCAGTTGGGGTCCCTCGATATAGGCTTGGGTCCCATGTCCCTTGGCTTCTTTGCGAACAATTAGGGCCGGAATCGGTCGGTTTTCGTAGGCAGAGACGACGCTAACGGCGGTTACAATCGGGTCAGCGCCCAAGGTTAACCCGGCGACTGCCAGGGTTTCTGAGGAGAGCATGGAGAATAGCACCTGACCCGTGAGGAGTGCGCCGATGGGGTGGAGGGTGACTTGTTTGCCATTGATATAGTAGCGGCTGCTCTGGCCGGAGGATAGGGTGAAGTCCCCCTCGCGATAGGCTAACTGGCAGAGTAAGTCCAGAAGCTGTTGGCGTTGAGCGTTTAAATCGGTAGGGTGAACTGAGACCGATGTCTCATCCAATCCTTGAGTAATCTCGGTCATGGTTAATTGTAGTGACAGGAGGAAAATTTCAGCCGATAATTATCTTATCGTGGAAGTTGAGCTAATATCGAGCCAAAAGTGAGGAGAAAATTCATGAGACTCCAGTTAAAGACCGCGATCGGGGCGGTGGCCCTGTTAGGCGCATCTCTGGTGGTGGCACCAGAGGCCCTCGCCCAAAGCCAACGTCGAACCATTGCTGAACAATTTGAGCGGGCTTTCTTTCGTAGTTCTGATACGTTTTACCAGAATCGCTCAATTTTTGACCAAATCAGTTATTATCTGCTGCCGATGACTTACCCGGAAAGACAGGCGGAACGGGATGCAGAACGGGTCAACAAGCTCTATCAGGCCGTTATGGAGGTCCAAACCTCTAGCGATCCTATTATTAGAACCCGGGATTTGACGAACCCGTTTAACGAGTCTTTGCAGACGATGCCCAGTTATACCCCAAGTGGGATCCCTTTCAACCCTCAAAACGAAATTCTGCCCCTGCGGTAAGCAGAAATTCGGGGCAGTTGATGTACTGCCCCGAGAAAGGGGGGGAACTCGCGAAATTGACGGGAGTTCTGAATTTCTTCTGGGCGATCGCCCAGAAGAAGTGGGGTTGGTCCCCCATTCCCGTTATCTTAAATTTAATCGGCAGTGCAGGAGTTGAACCTGCCTAAGGCGAATTATGAGTTCGCTGCCTCATCCGCTCGGCCAACTGCCGTCTTTTTTTATTGATTGTAGCAGACTCAGGGTAGAGTCTTATGGCAATTTGCTTTTTTGATGACTCCCAAACCTGGGAATTTAGGGCCCAGCAACAGACCTTGTAAAGATTATAATCCCTGGGGGTGTAACCTGTCTAGGGGTAGAGTGCAACCGGAGATCTCATCAGTTGGAGCCAAGCGGGAAACGGATTCTTTGAGAACGAGATGGAATAAAAAAATAGGGATTAAAATCGAGATGCCTGGGTTTATCAAGGGCTGGTGTCATTTTCCCCCCGGGAAAGGCGAGGTACTCTTGAAGCTAGAACAATGAGTCGGTATTGCGGCGATCGCATAAAAGAAAAAAAACACTATGAAAGTCAACCCAACTGTTGTCCTGACGTTTTTACTGTTATCCATGATGTTTGGCGCGGGTGCCTTGAGTGCCTCCCTAGGATTAGAGTTAGGCAAAGCTGCGCTCAAGGAAGTCACCCAGCCTGACGTTCGTCCGAATACCTCGGGAGAATCAAATTCCCCTGCGGCGACAGGGAAGGGTCAAGGGCTCAAGCTGTTGAAGGAAGACGAAGTAATCAAAACGGTCAAGGCGAGAATCTCGGGCAAAGAAGTGGAACCGGAAGCGGCCGAAACGAAAGCAGCGGAACCGGAAGCAGAAGCCAAAGCCGCCGAAGAACCGAAGAAAGACGAGCGGTTTCCGATCGCCACCAAGGACCAGGACGTGAGTTTGCAGGTCACCGGGGTGCGGCGAGAAGGGTCCGCGCTGTTGCTGGATGTCAGTTTAAAAAATGGCGGTTCGCGATCGGTACAGTTTCTGTACAGTTTCTTGAACGTCACCGATGATAAGGGGCGATCGCTGAGTGCGACAACCCAAGGATTGCCGGGAGATTTGCCCCCGGGGGATCAGAGCTATTCCGGGACCGTCAGCATTCCCTCGGCCTTGCTGGAAAATGCACAGAAACTGTCCTTGACCCTGACGGACTATCCCGATCAGGAACTTGAACTAAAAATGTCAGAAATTCCGGTCCAATAGACCGGGGACTCTTCTGAGCACAGGTCGTTCCACAAGCCCTCTAATCAACCCTAGCATTGGGGTTAAGTTAGGGGGATGTCCTGCTATGGCGACGGGGACTAATTTTTCGCCGTTAACGCTCCAGTGCCAAACGGTCAAGGTTAAAATGGGTAATCCAAATGTTTCAAGATGAGTTGCAGTGGTGCGTTCTTTAAGCTATTTTTCTGCGGTGGGTGGGATGGTCACCCTGGGGGTCGTGGGATTGCACTCCGGCAGTGCGATCGCGAGTCATTTAGCGGTGGTGGTCCCGGGGAATTCCCTTCAGACCTGGCAAGATGTCGTACTGCGGTTGCTTGCGGTCTTTGGACTGATCGCCATTAATGCTTTTTTCGTGACGACGGAATTTGCGATCGTTTCCGTGCGGCGATCGCGGATTAATCATTTGGCCGATAATGGCGACATCCAGGCCAAAATTGTCCAACATCTCCATCGCAATATCGAGCGTCTGCTCTCGACGACTCAGTTAGGCATTACCCTCTCCAGTCTGGCCCTAGGCTGGATTGGGGAAAATACGATGGCGGTTTTAGTGGCCGAATGGATCGTCTGGTTGCCAATTAGGCCGGATATTGCTCAGGTGATCGCTCATTCCCTGGCAATCCCCCTGGCCTTTTTAATCGTGGCTTATTTGCAAATTGTCCTCGGCGAATTATGTCCCAAAACTTTGGCGTTGCTCTATTCTGAGCAACTGGCGCGACTCCTGGGCCCCCCGAGTTTGGCGATCGCCCGATTTTTTCACCCCTTTATCTGGATCCTGGACCGCTCAACCCGCTGGCTCCTCAGTCTAGGGGGTATTCGCTTTAACGCTCAGGCTTGGTCCAATCGCATCACTCCTGAAGAATTACAACTGATTATCGCCACGGAACGCGAATCCACAGGATTAGAAGCCGAGGAGCGAGAACTGCTCAATAATGTGTTTGAATTTGGGGAAGTCTGTGCTCGGGAAGTGATGGTGCCTCGAACGAGCATTCATGGGATCTCTTATGATGCCACCTTTCAAATGTTGCTCAACGAGGTGGTGAGTACAGGTCACTCCCGCTATCCGGTGATTGGGGAATCTTTAGATGACGTTCGCGGTATCATCTATTTTAAAGAATTGGCCGGACCTTTAGCCCAGGGAGTCCTCACCCCAGATACTCCCCTAGCGCCCTGGATTCGTCCGGCGCGGTTCGTTGCCGAATATACCCCTTTAAGCGAGTTGTTGCCCATCGTCCAGCGATCGCAACGACCAATGGTCATGGTGGTTGATGAATTTGGCGGGACTGCCGGTTTAGTAACCATTAGTGATTTAGTCGCCCAAATTATTGGCGAGAGTCCCGAACTCTCCGATTCTGAAGAGTTAACCATCCAAATGGTCGATGAGCAAACCTGGATGGTCCAAGCTCAAATGAACTTGGAAGAAGTCAATGAATTGCTCAATTTTGACTTACCCCTGACCGATGAATATCAGACCCTGGGGGGTTTCCTCCTCTATCAGTTCCAAAAAATCCCAGCGGAGGGGGAAACCCTCCTCTACGATAATTTGGAATTTACGGTGGTCTCTACGGAAGGCCCTCGTTTGAACCAAATTCGGATTTATCGTCCCGAAGTGACAAACCCCATCTCATCTAACCTAGACTCGTTTGACTCCTTGCCCACGGATTTAGAACTGAATACCCCAGAGCAGGAGTCTCCTTCGTCAGGATCGGATTTCGATCTCGATGAGTCTGAGCAACACTCCTCCTCTGCATCCCGCGATTTCGATCTGGAGGAGGACGAATTGCTCCGGTCTTCTTCACAGCATTTCGATTTCTATGAGGATGAGAATCAGGATGAGGATGAGGAGTCAGTCTCCTCTTCCCCACCCGATTTAGATGTTGATGATCATTAGAACTCGTTTTTAAGTACCCGATCCAATTCAAGATGCTATCTTGCTGAAAATATTCTGATGTGACAGAAATTTTCATTCCACCATTGCTGGCGTTTGAACTTCATCTAATAATCCATCTGAACCTTTTTTGGGTTTAGGCATTCGTTTAATGTAGTCTCGAATTACTTCTGACATTGAAAGTTCACGCCGTTCAGCTTCTGCTTTCAGGCGGTCTAATTCTTGAGTATTTAATCGAATCCTAAGCATATAATCTCTAGCCATGTCGTTCCTATCGTTGCTACAACATTTCTAGGTTAACAATTAGGCTGAGAATATGACAACAAACCAGAGGAAGATGATACTTTTGAAAAAAGTTAGATTAACAAGAGCAGATCATGATTCTCCAGATAGAGGAAGCTTTGTCTGGTGGAGTCCGCCACCCTATAAAACTCGACCTTGAGGATGTGGGTTTGGAACCCTGCCAATTCTGGCGGATACCCCAGGGGCGGGGATTTGGGCAAGGTTTGAGTTGTCCCGAACCGGGTCACTGCTTTCCTGCCTAATTTAGGCTGTAGACTTTAAACATTGTAGAGCCGTTGGCAAAGGCAACCCTCTATCTTAAGGAATGGTTTTGCTCTTTTGCCGGACTCAGGCAAATTTTCAGATGAACCCTTAAATTTAGGCACAAGAAAGCGAATCCCCTTGACTCGATTCAGGGGGAATAGAGCATACTCTAGGAGTTTCTCAGTCTTTAAAAAGCCGATGCCCTACGGGATGGCGAAGGGACTAAAACCCGGGGTGTTCTCCCTATGTAAAACCGACCCCGAGCAGGGGGATTCGTGATAATTTCGGGTTAAGAACCCCGTTGAAGGTAGGGGAGGGGATCGGTTAATCCCAGTTCTGAAAATGCGGCTAACCTTAACTGACAAGAGTCACAGACTCCACAAGGGCGATCGCCTCCGGCATAACAGGACCAGGTTTTTTCCCAGGGGACCCCTAACTGATTCCCCAGTTCGATGATTTCGGTTTTTTTCAGCTCAATTAGGGGGGTGACAATTTCTGTTGTCTCGGATTCTCTCCCCTGTTTTGTCCCGAGTCGAAAGACATTCTGCATGGCTTGGATATAGTCGGGACGGCAGTCGGGATAGCCGGAATAGTCGATCGCATTCACCCCAATGTAAACCCGACGGGCATCGATGGCTTCGGCGTAGGCGAGGGCAAAGCTCAGAAAGATGGTATTTCGAGCAGGAACGTAGGTGATGGGAATACTCTGAGCCATTTCCTCTAGGGAGCGATCGCAGGGGAGGTCCATGTTGTCGTCGGTGAGGGCGGACCCTCCCCACTGTCGCAAGTCAAAGGAGACAATTTGATGTTCGGCGACCCCCGCCGATTGGGCGATCGCCCTGGCTGCTTCGAGTTCCCGGCGATGCCGTTGTTGGTAATCAAAGGACATGGCATAACAGGTGCAGCCATCGGCTTTGGCTTGGTAGAGCACCGTGGAGGAGTCCAATCCTCCGGATAATAAAATAACTGCTTTCACGCTTTTTTCTGGGTGAGCCTTTTTTACTATTCTCCCAGGGAGTGGAATGCGATCGCCCCGGCATCTGTCTCCGGGTCCTGGGACCCCATTCCTCCCCTCCCTTGGACCCTCTGCAATAAATGTTTACATTTTTTCGGGTAATTCCCTTCATTTTAGTAACATTTTGTATCCTTTTGAAATGTTACTTTATGGATTTTCCCGGGCTGATTCGTTAAGCTAAAAACAAAGACGGAGCGGTAGAGGAAATTTTATGGAAACGAATCCAACGGTTACAATCAAACAACCGATCTGGCAAACCATCGTCCTATTCAGCCTGGGGTTCTGGCTGAGTGCCTGCCTGTTGCTAGATCTGGTGATTCTGCCCAGTATGTATGCAGCAGGAATGATGAAAGCCGCCGGGTTTGCTTCCGCCGGTTATCTACTATTTGGGATGTTTAATCGGATTGAATTATTATGTGCCGCGTTAGTTTTGACCGGAATTCTCACGGTGGTTAAACGGCATCAATTTAACCCCAACTGGACCATTCCTGCTATTCTCCTATCCGTTATCCTGCTATTGGTGGTGTTGATTGATACCTATAGCTTAACGCCGCAAATGAGCGCTTTGGCGATGCAACTGAATGTATTTGAGCCGATGCAAGGGATTCCCTCGGGCATGAATCAAATGCAGCAAGGGTATTGGATGCTGGAACTGTTCAAACTAGGCAGCAGTGGCATTTTGCTGAGTTGGATGTATCGCAATCAACAACAACGCCTCGCTTCATAAGGGTTTTCGGATAGAAAATTTAAGTCAGTAAAAGGCCCCCAGTTATCTGGGGGCTTTTGCTTATGCTTAGGCAGAACTTACGCAGATTTAATCGGGGTCTGAGAGGGCAATTGCGGGGGTTTCTGCGTCGGAGGAAGAGTCTTCGTCGTCGTCCTCTTCTTTGCCGAACAGGAGACGTAGGGCAATGATGGCAAAACCCAGGGCGGCGATCGCCTTGAGGAGATGGGCCGGAAGGAGTTGGGCTACCCCTTCTCCTGCTAACACTCCGAGCAAACTGGCTAAAACAAGGGCACCAGCAGTTCCGAAAAATACCGACTGCGGGAATTTTGAGCTACCTCCGAGGGCGATCGCCGCCACTTGGCTTTTGTCTCCCAATTCTGCTAAAAAAATCGTGATAAAACTTACGCCGAGAAGTTGCCAGTCCATTGTTTGCTATCCTGCTTGAGGTTTAAAAGGGTCCTGAACAAAGAAACGAGGGAAAGGGTGGGGCTGCCGTGAAGAGTCGATTTTAATGCAGAATATCCCACACCAGCATGGCAGAGACAAACAGCAGGACAACTCCCGCTGATTTTTCGATAGTTTTGGGGGAGATGCGAGTTGCTAACCAGCGACCAAGGAGGACCCCTAACAAGCTAGTCGCGACCAATGCGGAACCGGCACCGGCAAAGACAATCCAGGGAGATTGGGATTCAGCGGTCATTAACAGGGTGGCGACTTGGGTTTTATCCCCTAATTCAGCTAGGAAAATGGTCACGAAGGTGGAAGCGAACACACTCCAGGCCCCCTGACGGGATTTAGGGCTACGGGTTTTGGGTGCAGCCTGGGGTGGTGGGGGTGGTGAGAGTTCTAGGGAAGCGGGTAGGGTGAGGGCGTGTTCTAGGCTGGCTTCTGCATTGGGGGGGACGGCGGCAGACAAGGGGGAAAGGCTCTCGGTGAGTTCGGTAACAGAAGAAGTGTTTGCTGGCATGGAGAGTAACTGCTGTTGTTTTTTCATTGTTCTTTCATTATTCCCGACTCTCTCCCCAAAAATCAACCGGACGGTAGAGCAGAGCGTCCCTGGGGCAAACTCCTCTACCCACAGGAAGATCAAGGAGGAGAGAGCAATCGAGGACACAGAGAACGGGCTTAATCGAGGGGGGGCAGTTCAAGTAGGGAAACCCCAACGGCTTGATTAAACCGGAGCATTTCCAAGCTGCGATCGCCGTGAACAGCCTCGATTTGCTGCTGACAGCATTCGATGGCAAATTCGTCTAATTCCTCGGGTTCAATGCCGTACATCTCCTCAAACACATTGGGGAGGACCCGACAGAAGCGGGGGCGATCGTCATAGATTGTACATTCCCGGGTGAGGTGATCCAAATGGATACACCATCCATCTGGCCCTACCATGCTCAGATATAAGCCCAACTCTTCCTCGGATAGATACTCTGCCAATTCTGGACGCTCCTCTGGCTCCAGATGACAGCAGGCTCCACACTGCTTGATACAACGCCAACTTGCCACGGTTAAATCCCTCATATAGAACCCTCGTGCCTTTTCACAATAGCGCTTTTTACTCGCCGATCGCAGGGGAATCTTCGACCCGGGGGCAAAAAAACACCCGGTCTAGGTTCATGTCTTTTCCAGATTTTTGTAAACTTCCTTAAAAAAATGAGCCATTCACTTGTAAGATTGTATGCGGATTTTGATTTACAGTGTGGCAAATCCCCTCTCTCATTCGGGGTAGGGTAAAGCACTGTTAGTTTTAGATATCTACTCAGGACAGGCACCGTTGGGAGGAAAAATGGATTTTTTAAGTAGTTTTGCAAGCAACCTCAATCTGGAAACAATTCTTCAACTCACTTTCGTGGGATTGATTTTGATTGCGGGTCCAGTTGTCATCTTTTTGCTGGCATTTCGCGGCGGCGATATGTAAGATGCAGCGGCGATTCGAGCCGCTGCATCAACACTGTAGCGCTTTATTTTCTGGCTTTTTGTCACCATCCTAGCTATGGATAAGGGCGATCGCCTTTGAATCTCGCAGTCGCCTTCATGAGGTTCGTGATTAGGAGTCCCCCCTAGGACCCTGGATTGCCAAAGCCGACCCGAGAAACTCACCCCTGCACAAACAGCCTGGGAGAATGGCTCTAGTAAGACTCCGGTGGAGTCTTGCTTTCTCCCAACTCCCAGGGCTTAAGGTAGGGTAGGGGTCTGGAAATCCCCCAAAATAAAAATTTCATTAAAGGCGATCGCTTCTGCTAGCGCAGAAACAGCAGACGACCCTTGAGGACCGTGGGAGTCCACGGCACCCCCTAATCCCGGAAAGGGATACAGAAATTGGCGGTGAATGGCTGGAATCCCAGAAAGCGCTCAGGATGAGATCTGCCTCAATAGCCCCGATTCTTCCATCAACTGTTTCAACCGCAAGTATGCCTGTTCTGCTGTCAGAGGTTCAGGGTCACTCTGACTCGGTAAATAAAATTGACGCTTTTGACCCTGATAGCGAACCATAAAACTAGAGATTACCCCTAGGGAAACGGTCGTTTCTGCAAGTTCTTCTACTGCATCGGATAAGCTATCCTGTTCAGCAAACCATTGTTGGCTCATATTCGCCTCTTTGCTACAATCGCTCTTGACGGACACAGGGGACGATAAAAACTGGTAATTCTGTGTATTTTCTATTGTTGACTTAACCCCAGCGGTAAAGCGGCCCCGTTCATCTGGTCCCCTGGCCAAATGACTACTTTGAGAATTCCCGAATTTAGGACAATTGGATCAACCCTTAGAGTTCATTTTACCCCCAATTAGACCCGGAATTCTCCATCGCAATAGTAGCCACGAGTGCCGAACGGGTGTAGACTCACTATCAAGTTAAATTTATCCAGACTACCCTGTTCCCTAAGATAACGGCTTTTGGACAGTCGCTTTTCTATCTGAGGATAGGATTGAATGTAATGCACTAACGTAGCGACGGATACGACGGAGTTGAGGGAAGTCGCCTGGATTTCCGTTGAATTTCTCAACCCTAATTACCCGAACCCCAATTACCCGATTCCCTGACTGATTTCGCCTGCTTATCTCCTCTCGTTTCAAGGATTAATGAGGATTAGTCGGTGATTAGGTTTGAATGGCCAGCCATCTTGTACCCTTTAAGCCGGTGGAAATGACATCCCTAGGATGAATTGACCGGCGGATAGGTTGGGGAATCAGGAGAATTTGAAAAAGATATTCAAAACTTGAATTGCGCCCAAACAAGAGAAAACCCCCTGAAAACAGCTTTGTTCTGGGGGATAAAGAGAAGAGAGGGTTAATCCCCTAGCCTCTTTCGGTTCGGAATTCATGAAGTGGGGTTAGTCTACAACGTGAGCTTGACTCGGTTGAAGTTGCTCCATGCTGTGATTCAGGTGACTTAATAAGTCTTGAATGGTTAAAGGCTTAATAAAATAATAATTAGCCTTTAAGCTCTTAATAATTTCCAGTTCTAAAGGCTGGATATGGCTACTCATCAGGATAACAGGTAAATGTTTCAGATGAGGCGTTTGTCGAATCCAAGCCAGTAATTCTAATCCGGATAAATGGGGCATATTGATATCGGAGAGAATCAAATCGGGTAACTGGCCCGACTCCTGGCAATCGCCTGAATTTCCCTGAACCCCACAGAGGTAATCGATCGCTTCCTTTCCATCATTGACGGTCTTGATTTCCGCTTCTGCCCAAAATTTCGAGTAGTCAAAGGTGATTTTTAAGATATTGGCATAAGCTAAATTATCTTCAACGACTAATATTTTGGTGCGCGTTGCTACTCGATTCATAAGTTTCTTCTCAGATTATATTTGTTGTTCCGGTCCGGTACGGTAGAGCTACTTTCTACTTGGGATAGATGGAAATTCGGTTACAGAGAAACTTTTTTCGGTCTACAGATTAAACATTCTGAGGGTCAAAAATAATTTCTCCGATAAATTTATGAGCTTAAAAGAGAGAGGGGCGAACTTTGAGGTGATTTTATAATTTTAATGATTTTCATAATATCAACTCATACATCCCTGCTTGGGAAGGGCCAGTTTATTGGGAAATAATCCTGACTTTTTCAAGGTTGCCTGGGGAGTCAATGACTCTAAAAACTGGGAATAAGTTTCCTGTTTTGAGGTAAGCTCATTCAGTCCAAAGCCGAATTTATTTCGGGGAAGATTTAATTTTCACCTGACTATAAAACCCAGTCTAAAGTTTGGCTTCTATCCCGAGAGAGAATTATTTTTGAGCATTTCATGTATTCAGGGATACAGGAAATGCTCAAGCCCTTATGGATAAAGGAGTTTGTCCAACTACGGACCCAAAGGGAAGGGTCCTTAATTTTCCGGAAACTGGGTTACCGGGCAATCGCCAGTTGTGGACCCTGGGGCGATCGCCCTTGGGGAAGAGGGGAACCCTAAAAGGGTTGAACAGAAGAGTTTCTCCCGGGTTCTGCACTCTGGAAAAAACAGTCTAAAGCTTGCCTATTCATAAGGACTCGGGTATAATTTGACCAGTATTAATTTTCTACTCTCGGAACAGAAGACTAGAAAGCCAAGATTTAACTCCAGTCAACCCACTATACTAACAGCAAATCGATAAGATTGCTAAGGAGGAAGGTATTTTTAAACTCGATTTATTTACCCAGTATGTCACCACGATGAATCAGCGCATTGAAAGTCTGTATTACCGCAGTTCTGAACCTTCGCAGATCCAGCCTAACGGTGATTTACTGCCGATCGCCTTTAAAGAACTCGGGACCGCTTCGGAAGAATTGCTCGTTGCTTTAGAACAACTGGCCGAGCAACAGGAACAACTGGTTGAATCTCGCACCCAACTAGAAGCAGAACGCAGGCGTTATCAAAACCTATTTGAGCAAGCACCCCATGCTTACATGGCCCTGGATAGCGCCGGTACGATCACCTCAGTGAATCGTGCCGCGACCCGATTATTCGACTGCACTCAGGGATTGCTACTGCACAAACCCTTCACTCTTTTGGTTCCGATTGAGGGCCGACGGGAGTTTCGGGAAGAACTGAAAAGGCGGCAACAGGGGGAGGAGGAGCAGGAGTGGCAAGTGAGACTCTATTCCCCCAATCGGGAACCCTTTGACGCGGCGCTGACCCTCTCTAGGGAACGGGACGCCTGGGGTAATATTGTTTCCATCTGCCTCTGTATCGGCGACATCAGCGATCGCCAACGAGCGCAAGCGCAGAAACAAAAGTGCACCGAGGACCTGTTTTGCGATCGCACCCGGCACAGTTTTTGTAAAGGAGAACATATCCCGTTACAACCGGATGCCCTCTGGCTGATCTGTAAAGGGTGGGTAAAATTGAGTACCTTGACGGAAAATAATAGTGAGGTGTTGATGGGAATAGCGGGTCAAGGAAGCCCCTTTTGTGCGACTTTAACTGCCCTCCCCATCTATCAAGCGACAGCCCTTTCCCAAACCGTAGAATTAATCGCGATTTCCCATCGGGAAATCGCTCAGTCCCCTTACTTGACTCAGTTGATTTCCGAAGGGGTCACTCTGCGATTACAGCAATCTGAATTGTTCTTATCCGTATTTGGCAGAAGGCGAGCGAGCGATCGCCTCCTGACCCTCCTTCAAGTTTTAAAAACCATCATCGGCGAACCCGTTGCCAAGGGGACCCGGTTGAGTCTGCGCCTCACTCATCAGGAACTCGCTGAAGCTTCCTGCACAACTCGCGTTACCGTTACCCGCCTCCTGAGTGAGTTACAGCATCAGGGAAAAATTAGTATCGATAACACCCATCATATTACGATTCGGGAATAGTGCGACTAATGCTCATGCGATCGCCAATTGATTTGCGCTAATTTCCCGGGAGGAAAGGCATACCAACGATACAACCGTTCTAATTCGCGATCGAGGGTTTGGGTGGGAGGAAATTCTGGATAGGAATCGCCCAATTCGCGTAAAGCAGCCAGCAAGGTACTCGGTGCCACCCACAATTCTTGCCCGAGTTGTAACAGGTTCAAGGGTTGAGTCCCCGCCTCTTGGAGGCGATCGCGCAGGTGCGATCGCAATTGCATGGGGGACGGCAAAGGCGGTAAGTGATTGTAAACATAAACCTGACGCGGCATCCCTTTTGCCAGTAACCATTGCAGGTGAGTCCCGGAAGGGGGTAAAGTCCAGAGCAACAACGTATCACAGGGACGTTTGGGAAAGTTCCACTCAATTTCGCAGGCTGTTTCGCCAATTTCGGGTCTACCGGCACCATAGAACAACACCCGACCCTGTAAGTGAGTGAGTAAGGATTGTAAGGCAATTCCCGATAACCATTCTGGATTAACCGTCACCGGAGGTGCTTCCGGGAGCACCGGAGTCACCCGAGGCGCAGTAACTCTCCCGGTTGTCTGGGGAAAGGATTCCCGGATTGCTGGTTTCGCTGGGATTTTCAGCGATCGCCGAACTGGCAGGGGGGATGGCACAGACTGGTGGTTAATCTCACTCGGACGACTCTCTTCGTTCTCCGGCAGACGGGCACTGATCAGTTCTAGTTCTACATTCGTCTGACCATTCCAAGTATTTTCCCGCAACTTATAGGCTACATCAAGGTATCGAGGCAGGGGAAAATAATCCCCCCAGCGCCATGCAATCCCTTGAATCCGGCGCGGCGTGGCAATTTTGGGCGAATCGGGGGGAAAACTGTGCGTTGAGCTTTCTAGGGTAACTTTGATATGTCCTTTGCCGACAATGCGCTGGTCCACTACTTCTACATTCGGCGTCCAGAAAACGGGGGATGGGTTTTCAATGCCGCAGGGGTGGAGGCGATCGATTTCCCGGTATAATTCCAGGTCAATTTGCTCAAATTCCGCCAGCACATTAATGGCGATCGCTGGTTTGAGATGATGGGGTTCCAGACATCCATGAGCAAACTCACTTAACCCTTGGCGAAACCCGTCTAAATTCTGGGCACTTAAGGTAAATCCGCCTGCTGCGCGATGTCCGCCATATTTTCCCAACCAGCGATCGCAATGTTGCATCGCCTCAAACACATGAAATTCTGGAATACTCCGCGCCGATCCGCGTATATGTTCCTGGCGATCGTCCTCATAAGTGCCAATAAATACCGGCACACCGTAGCGTTCTACCAAGCGAGAAGCTACAATGCCAATGGTACCATGATGCCAACCCGGTTGGACCACGACTAACACCCGACTGCCTAAATAATCCATGCCACTGCTTTCAACCCAGGCGACTGCCTCCGCCTCGATGGTTTCGCACATCTGCTGACGGTCCTGATTGATTTGTTCGCACTGCATCGCCCGAGTTAAGGCAATCCCTGGATCATCCGTCGTCAGCAGTTCGATCGCCACCTGCGGGTCGCCAATCCGTCCCACCGCATTAATGCGCGGTCCCAACCGAAACCCGATTTCATCCGGTTTCATGGTTTTCCCACTGCTACTGGCACCGGAAACTTGAATTAACGCTTGTACCCCTGCCAACTCCGACTCGGGTAACTGGCGCAATCCTCGTTTAACCCAGCGGCGATTCACTCCGGTTAACGGGGCTAAATCCGCAATGGTTCCGAGGGTTAATAGTTCTCGTAAAGGTTTAATTAAGGGTTGGGATTGTCCTAACTTTTGTGCTAAACAAATAGCTAAGATATAGGCGACTCCCACCCCAGCAACTCCGCGATAGGGAGATGCTTCCCGAATCAGTTTCGGGTTGAGAATTGCTGTCGCCGGAGGCAATTCGTCTGGGAGTTCATGGTGGTCCGTAATAATCGCATCCATCCCCAATTCTCGGGCGAGGGCGATGGGTTTAACCGCAGCGATACCATTATCCACGGTTAGAATAATTTTCACCCCTTCACTGTGGAATTCTCGGACAATCCGCTCATTGATGCCGTAACCTTCTGCCATGCGACTGGGAATGGCATAATCCACATTCGCGCCCAATGCCCGTAATGCCCGCATTAACAGGGCGGTACTGGTCATACCATCCGCATCATAGTCGCCACAAATCGCAATTTTTGACCCGGTGGCGATCGCCTTTTCTAATAAGTCTACCGTCAGTGCCAAGTCTGGAAACTCCTCCACCGGAGGAGGCAAACTCACCGATTCCGGGTCTAAAAATGCCTTGACTTCTTCTACGGTTTCAATGCCGCGATCAATCAGTGCTTGCGCCAAAATTGGTGGCAGTGCCACTGCCTCAGCAATTTGCTGGGCGAGTTCGGGTTTTTGAGGGTAAATCTGCCACCTGTGATTGGGTAAACGGATCGCGGTACTCGGAACCATAACGTTATCCCTAGAGCTGATTTGGAGTTGCTTTGATCTATCCTATCAGTCAATGGCTATTCATTTTCACCGACTTTTACCCAATCTTGAGGCAGTCGCCCCCTAATCCGTAAACCATAACCCTGATTCGGGTTTCAAGCGTTGTGCAAAGTCTTTTAAGGGGATGAATGCCCCGGTTTCTACCTGTTGTACCGGATTTCCTGCCGTTGCCCCCCTGAAAGGAAGTAACGAGGATAATCCTTCACCGGGATTACGCTGTTCTTCTCCTCCGAGGTAAAATAACAAGTTGCTATCTTGGCAAATTCCCCCGGACTGTTCCACCAAACAAACCGCATTATTATTATGAACTCGTCCGGTAGAAAGTGCCATATTCGATAACTCTTGACCCGTTAACGCTACAATTTTATTTAAACTGGACGTGACTAACCGACATCGGTTTAATCCCGAGTCAGAAGCGGTATGATTCCAGTTCAAAAAGGGCAGGGGAATCGACCCGGGGCCGGTGTAAGCAAAAGTAGCTAAACCCCCTTCATATTCCACACAACCAAAAACTGTAGAAGTGACGGTTCGGGAAGGAAGATCTACCCCCCAGTCTTGAACTCTAGCGGTGAGTTGACTACTGATTCCATTATTTCTAAATAGGTTATTCTCTCCGAGGGAGGATGCGGCCAATCCGAGGGTTAAAATTCCATAATTTTGATTATTTTCCAGAATATTCCCTTGAATAGTAGGCGTTGCTGATGCAGTAACTACGATGCCGTTGCGGTTGCTGCGAATATGATTGTCCGAAATCGAGGGATTTGCCATGCCTGCGATCGCCACCCCAATTCCATTGTTGGTAAAATCATTACTGCGAATCTCTCCCGCCCCTTGCTGGATGACCGAAATTCCATTTCCGCCATTGTTAATAAACCGATTTTTTTCCAGGATGGGAGTAGCGGTTCCTCCGATTAAAATGCCTTCTCGGGGATTATCCATCAAGGTATTATTGCGAATTAAAACAGTGGTTGTATCTTCAATCCAAATTGCCGTTCCGTTGGAATGCGGATTGGTGAGGGTTACCCCTAAAATTTGGCTATTGTTTCCAGCAAATAGGGTATAATTTTGCCGCCCAGCGGTGCGAGTTGACGTAATTCCTCCCCCGCGAATAATTACTCCTTCTCCCTGTTGGGATTCATTGCCGATTAAAATTACCCCCGGATTCAGTTTGAGGGGAAAGGTTTCCCGGGCGCTATACAATCCCGGGGCGAGATAAATTACGGTTCCGGGACGCGCACCTTGTAGGGCATAGGAGATACTCCGAAAGGGATTTTCTGGGGTTAATCCGGCAGTAGCGGCATTGGTGCCCTGATTGGGGTCAACATAATAAATCGTTTGTGCCGAGGCGATCGCCTCTGGGGAGGGGGTGGGAAACTCGGCAAGGGGTGCAGGGGATGGCGAGGGTTGGGGCGTCTCCGGTGTGATTGTTGGGGAGATGACAGGGGGTGGGGTACTGCGCGCTACGGGAGAACCATTGACGCGATTAGTTTGACTGGTATAAGTCAATCCATATTGAATCATCCCTGGATCGATGGGAGTTTGATTCCAGGATAACTGGAGACTTTGGACGTGATCGTCTGCTAAAAACTCCCCGATATACATTCCACAACTGTTGTTGGCATTGACTTCTGGGGTACTACAATTATTTTGAACTCCCCGTCCCCTGCCATGAATCCCGATCAGTTCACCATTGGCATTAAAGATACCGCCTCCACTCATGCCACTGCGCGTCGGATTGCTGTAGAGTAAGCGATACCCGCCATCATCCGAGGGCGGAGTCACTTCAGCGATCGCACCTTCGACTAACTGGCGATCGCGAATTTTTTCCCGCAAATCATCGGGATTGGGCCATCCACTCACAAATACTGGAGTTCCCGCCTGGAGGGGATTCGGGGCAGTTCGGGCCAAGGGATAGGTGCGATCGCTTTGCACACGCAGTAACGCCAAATCCAATCCGGCGATCGTTTGTCCCAACTCTCCGGAAGGTTGTCCCAGGGGAATGATATCCGGACTATTTTCCGATGCATCAACGTAGTACACTTGGCCATCAGGCATGGCGATCGCATGAAATCCCCCCCGTTTCCACACGACGTGCAAAGCAGTCAGCACATAATAATTATTCCCCTCTCGCGCTACAATCACCCCACTCCCCGTTTTTTCTCCTTCAATCAAAAACGCATCCCCCCGCTGGGTCAAATTCGGACTAATTAAAACCGAAACTTGCCATGCCACCGCATCCACTTCCGCCTGAGTCAATGCTAAGGCAATGGGATTCCAAGTTGCCACTGCAATGGTGACAATTCCTGCCAACAATTGATGATTAAAATTCATGATTATTTGTTATTTGTAGGTTATAAATAGGGACTTAGAGCGGGCAAATTTCGCACATTTATAGGCTTTGCTTCCCGTGATTCAAATACAAGATAATGAGGTGAGTTAGCAGGTTTTTAACCTTAATAAACCCCCATTTTATAACTTTTTATCCCTTAAGAAGACAAAAAAGACGCAGAATAAACCGCGCCTTGATATAGGCAAACTGCCCAAGGTGTTGAGAGAAAAAGAAACTAAAGAAAGAGTGGCGATCGCCTGCACGGTTATTGAGTTAACCCCCTGACAAACCACAATCCCAATGCCGGTTCTAAATTGTGGGCCACTGATTCTAAGGGGGCGATCGCCTCCTCACCAAACTCTTGTACCGGATTGCCCTTGCCTTCCACACTAAAGGCAATCAACTGGCGCAACACTTGAGTGGGGTCACTGGCATTAAATCCACTCAACGTGAACAACATATTATCCGGCTGACAACTCTCTTGTAAATCCTTCACCAAACAAACGACTTTATCATTATTCACCCGTCCCGTAGCGAATAACATTTTATGCAACTGACCCCCATAAGCCGTCACCTTTTGGTTTAACTTCTGGGTCACTTCATTGCAGCGATTTTCAGGTAAATCCACCTCTGAAGTCTTCCAAACAATCATCGCTTGGGGAATTGAGGCATACCCTTGTTGAGCCACTGTTGCATAATTGTTGCCGTAGGGTTCGCAGGTGAAATAAGCCTGCTGAACGCCTGTGGATTCTTCCGGAGTCGGCGGAATTCCCTGGGGATTGCGGGCGATCAGTTGATTTTCCCGTTCGTTCCCGCGAAAGGTATTACTAGCAGCAATCTGAGGCTGAGATTCAGCGATCGCCACTAACCCATAATCGCTATTATTTTCGATAATATTCCCCTCTAAAATAGGACGTGCTGCTTGCGTCACCACAATCCCAATGCGATTTTGATGAATGTGGTTACCGGCAACCACCGGGGCGGCATTATGCCCGATCGCCAAGGCAAAACCCGTATCCTGAAACACATTCCGGCGAATTTCCCCTTTCGCCTCCTTCGTTACTGAAATTCCATTTCCTCCATTATACATAAACTGATTATTTTCAATAATCGGTTGAGCCGTCCCTGATACAAAAATACCCTCCCGATTATTATTCGTAAAGGTACTATTTCTAACAATCGCATTGGCATTTTCTATCCAAACTCCAGTCCCGTAAGGATTAGGGTTGGTGACCGTCACTCCCAGAATTTGACTACTATCTCCGGCTAATATCGTAATATTTTGACCCGCCCAAATGCGGCTGAGATGGGTTTCTCCTCCAGTAATCACCACCCCATCACCCCGGCCACTTTCATCCCCGCGCAGAATAACTCCCGGTTGCAGTTTCAAGGGAAAAACTTCCCCGGCATGATAGCGTCCCGGTGCCAATTGAATCACCGTTCCCGACTGTGCCCGTCCCAATGCAGCGGTAATGGTTCGTAACGCATTCGCCTCACTTTGACCGGCACTGACTGAATCATTTCCCCGCTTAGGATCAACATAAATAACCCGTTGCTGGGCGTTCATACTCGGCTGAACCGTGGGAACATTTGCTAGGACTTTACCCCCATCGAATCTCTCTTGTTGACTCCCTAGCGTAACCGTTGCTGCACTCAGTAACGATAAGGTAATTAGAACGAGGGGATAGCTGCTGATTTTGTTCATCATAGACCAGTTCTTGTGGATTATATTGATAGGAATTGCATCCAATGAACCCTGACGCTACTGATTAGCTGCTTATCTTAATGCTCGTCTAAATAAGCCAATTTTTTATAAATTTTCCGGATCTTTTTTTTATTTACTCAAGGGATGGGGAGGATGGGGGAGATGGGGAAGACTTACAAGAGTAGGTTTTTTACGCTCATACTGATTTGCCTTACTTCCGGTCCCCTCCCCTTGCCAAGGGGAGGGTTAGGGTGGGGTTCTTCGGGGGCTCCAGCCTCCTCACCCACTCTTGAAGGCGATCGCACCTGTATGGAACCCCGGGTGCCAACCTATTTCTTCGTAACTGGCTTAAGCGGGTCACCGCCGACACCCTCTACCCATTCATTCCTCCTCACCTGCTTAAGCTTAAAGAGGACCCCACCCTAACCCGGACCAAGACACAGGGGAGGGGACCGGATGTGCAGTTAAATGTAGGGATGTCGGTTTTTTCCAAAAGAATAGCGGATAGGTATTAATGCTTGCTACACTAATCTCTATCCGCTACAATCTAGCTCATCAAAATTGGATTTGAAAGGCTCTTTGACTTAGGACATCGCTTGAATGATGTAGTCAAAGTAAGGGGCAGCAGCGGTGGCATCTTCTTGACTCAGAAGGGCCAAGGATGCTTCTTTGAGGCAGACAATGGACTCGGCCATTCCTGGCATGGGAACTCCGAGGGCGTTGTACATTTCCCGGGCACCAATGATGCCGATTTTTTCAATCGGTTCTTTGTCTCCGGCGAGGACGCCATAGGTGGCTAGACGCAGATACCAGCCGAAGTCCCGGAGGCACTGAGCCCGTTGACGTTGGCCGTAGGCATTGCCCCCCGGAGAGATAAAATCGGGGCGCTTTTGCCAAAGGCGTTTGCTGGCTTGCTCCACAATTTTCTTCTCGCTCTCAGCTAACGTAGTAGCAATTCGCACCCGTTGCTGGCCGGTTTGAAAAAATTGTGTTAAACTGGTGAGTTCCCCGTTCGTCGGATAACGGAGTTCATCGTCGGCTTTGAGAATAACTTGACTAACTACACTC
Organism: Laspinema palackyanum D2c; assembly: GCF_025370875.1. NCBI lineage: Bacteria > Bacillati > Cyanobacteriota > Cyanophyceae > Oscillatoriales > Laspinemataceae > Laspinema > Laspinema palackyanum. The sequence continues at coordinate 107,521 of NZ_JAMXFD010000012.1, read as the reverse complement.
ATGGTTTTACAAAACATCGGAGATCCATTTCTGTAGTTTAGCCATTGAGGGGAACACAAATAAAGAGAGGTAAATTTACAGTGAGTGCCACTAATGGGCAAAACAAGTACCCAGTCGGGGATCGGCAGGATGAAAATTGGCAACAAGGTTGCGCGATCGAAGTAGAAATTGAGGATTTAAGCGACACCGGGGACGGGGTGGGGCGCTATGAGGGGCGAGTGGTTTTCGTTCCCGATGCGGTTCCCGGCGATCGCCTGTTGGTCCGGCTGGTGCGGGTGAAGCCTCAATATGCCCATGGCAAACTCCTAGAGGTCCTGGAACGCTCTCCAAGTCGGATCCGCCCCCATTGTATCGTCGCGGATAAATGCGGGGGTTGTCAGTGGCAAAGTGTGGCTTATTCTGCTCAACTCCAAGCCAAGCAAAATCTCGTCACTCAAGCGATCGCCAGAATTGGCGGCATTGAGAACCCGCAGGTGGAGCCGATTTTGCCCTCTCCTTCTCCCTTTGGCTATCGCAACAAAGCCACCTATCCCCTCAGTCGTTCCTCTTCCGGCAAGGTCCAAGCGGGATACTATGAAAAAAATAGTCATCACTTGGTTAACATCAATCAATGTCCGGTCCAGGACCCCCGATTAAATCCGCTCCTGGCTGAGGTGAAACAGGACATTCAGGACCGGGGATGGTCGATTTACAATGAAACGGAACACCGGGGCAATCTCCGGCACTTGGCGCTGCAAATAGGTCGCCGGACTGGACAGATTTTGCTGACTTTGGTCTCTGCTAATCGGAAGTTGATGGATATTGAGACTCAGGCGGAGGAATGGTTGAGTCGCTATCCGGATTTGGTGGGAGTTTGCCTCAATTACAACCCCAACCGGACCAATGCAATTTTAGGGGAGGAAACGCGCTGTGTTGCGGGTCAACCCTATTTTGTGGATGAATTTGCCGGAGTCCAGTTACAACTCCGCTCAGATACGTTTTTTCAGGTGAATCCGGAAACGGCAGAAGTCCTGTTAGAGACGATCGCCTCTCGCCTGGATTTGCAGGGGACTGAGCGATTGGTGGATGCCTATTGCGGGATTGGCACTTTTACCCTCCCCCTCGCCAAACGGGTCCAACAGGCGATCGGCTTGGAAATCAATCCAGCAGCGATCGCGATCGCCCAAGAAAATGCCCGACTCAATGGCTTGACAAATGTCTCCTTTCATGAAGGGTCCGTTGAAAAATTATTGCCGCAATTAGAGAGTCTGGGATTACCCTCTGGAGAGAAACCGGATATTGTTTTATTGGATCCCCCGAGAAAAGGCTGCGATCGCAGCGTCTTGGAGACCCTGATTCAGATTGCACCCCAGCAGATTGTGTACATCAGTTGCAAACCCTCCACCCTCGCCCGGGACCTAAAAATCCTCTGTGATAGCGGAATTTATCGCCTTAGTTGCCTACAACCGGCAGATTTCTTTCCCCAAACCTCCCATGTGGAAGCCGTCGCCTTCCTCGTGGCGGAGGCATAAATTGCCTTCGGAGACGATGGGTTTAAGGGGTAACCCCGTCTGTCCTGATATCAAGATGACCCCTAAAGGGGTCACTACGAACGTTTGTAGTAACCCCTTCAGGGGTTGCCTCTTCACAGAGCTAGTTTAAGGGGGAGTCTTCAACAGAGAGATCGGTCAATAGTAGAACTTCCCTGGTAAAAATAGGGGGGTTATCTACACCGACAATTGGGCGATCGCTTTGTCAAGATTGAAGAGTAACTGGAGGACCAACTTATGAATAACTCTATTCAATCAATTTACAACTGGTATCGCAACACCCTTCGCAACCCCAAATATCGCTGGTGGATTATTTTGGGAACCGTGGCTTATTTCTTCAGCCCGATTGATGTTGCTCCCGATTTCATCCCCGTGATTGGGCAACTTGACGACATCGCCCTGGCAACTTTGTTAGTTTCTGAGTTGTCCCAAATGGCAATGGATTATTTTAAAGCCAGAAAAGGTGAAGTAGGAGAATCCACCAATCCTGTCAATACCGCCTCAACGGTGGGGGGTTCTACGGTAGTAGATGTAGAAGCCAGTTCCGTCAATCAATAATTCATTTCTTAAATAAATAGCACCCCTCAAGCCTGCTGGATCAGTAGGCTTTGTTTTTTGCTAGAGGTAGGGATTGTCCGGAGGTTAAAGCCTGGGACAAGTTTTATGGTATTTTTAGCGGTTGAAACCGTTTGGAGTGGATACTTTAGTGCCACGGAGAACTGGCAGAAAACAACTCGACTTCTGGGAGAATAGGACTTACGCAATTTTTTTTAGGGAACTCCAAAAAATAAAACCGCCAAAACGTTTGTAGTGACTCCTTCACGCCCGTCATCTTTAAAGAAACCCCTAAAGGGGTTACTACGAACATCTGGATGATTTATTTTTTGCAATCCCCTTACTAAACGCTAAATGTAGAGGCGATTCGCGAATCGCCCCTCTTGTAGCCTGCGAAGGCAGGCTTTGTTTGTGTAGCCCCACCCTTGAGGGTGCGGGTTTTTATTACCCGGGCAAACCTTCGAGATATGCCGATCGCCATTATGAAATTTAGTGAAATTGTCCAAAAACTTGCCATTCATCTGCCTGATAGTCCCCCTGTTTTCAGGGGGGAGGACCCGGAAATCACGGGAGTGGCAGCAGTAGACGAGGCAACTCCCGGGAGTCTGAGTTATATCGAAGGGGGTAAATTTGCCGATCGCATCGCGGGGACTGCTGCTACGGCGTTGATTTTGCCGATGAATCCCCAGTTGCAGCAACAGGCGAGCGATCGCGGAATCGTCTGGGTGGCGACCCGGGAACCGCGATTATTATTTGCTCATGCGATCGCCTTGTTTTATCAACCCTTTCGACTCCGATCAGGCATCCATCCCACCGCCTCGATTCACCCGGGTGCCACCTTGGGCGAGAATGTGGCGATCGGGGCCTTTGTCTCCATCGCCCAGGGGGTCAAAATTGCCAACCATGTCTGCATTCATGCCAACGTCACCCTCTATCCCCATGCTGAAATAGGCGAAGGGACCGTCTTGCATAGCCATTGCGTCATCCATGAACGCACCCGCATCGGCAAGGGTTGCACCATTCACGCGGGGGCCGTGATTGGGTCTGAAGGGTTTGGATTTGTGCCCTCTCGCGCCGGTTGGGTGAAAATGGAGCAATCGGGCTACACCGTCCTAGAGGATGGTGTAGAAGTGGGTTGTAATAGCAACATCGACCGTCCCGCAGTCGGGGAAACCCGGATTGGGGAGAATACAAAAATTGATAATTTAGTGCAGATTGGTCATGGGTGCAAAATTGGCAAAAATTGTGCTATAGCCGCTCAAGTGGGATTAGCCGGTGGGGCCAAGTTAGGCAACAACGTGATTTTAGGCGGTCAAGTGGGGGTTAACAATCAGGTGACAGTGGGAGATGGTGCGATCGCCTCCGCCAAAACCGGCATTACCAGTGATATTCCTCCCGGGGCGATCGTCTCGGGTTTTCCAGCGATTCCTAACAAACAGTGGCTGAAAACCGTTGCCATCTACAACCGTCTTCCGGAAATTTATCAATCCCTCAAGCAACTCCAGCGCTTGTTGGGCTCCAAGTCAAATTAAGTGGCAACAACCGACGGGGGATCAATCCCCCGTGTAACAAATGAAGTCGGTTAAAACCGACTGAAAGTCTTATGGGGCGATGTTTTTACTCGGGATTTAACCGATTTAGCTATAAGGCCGGGGTTTGAACCCCCCCGGGTCTATTCAGGTGAACCGGGGTGAAAAATTGAGCCGTTTAATTTTTTTATAAAAAATTATGGTTAAAAATCACAGATTTGAGGATATATTTTTAACTAGGCCAAATTGAATGATGCGGCTGAATTTTCAGTTTTTAGATCGGGAAGGATAATCATTGAAAGCAATGAGTGAAATTGCTACAACCCCCCTTAAAGGAAAGGCGCTGCTTCAAAAAGTAAAAGAACTCTCGCACTTACCCCGCCGAGAAACCGCCAAGCGCTGTGGATACTACAGCAAGTCAAAAAATGAAGAGTTCCGGGTAAACCTCACGGACTTTTATGATGCCGTGCTGGAAGCTCGCGGGATTCCCCTGAGTCCAGAGGGGTCAAAAGATGGTCGCGGTCGAGAGGCAACTTTTCGAGTCAGCGTCCACAAAAACGGACAAATTGTCATTGGTTCAACTTATACCCAGTCAATGGGATTAAAGCCCGGTGATGAGTTTGAAATTAAACTGGGTTACAAGCACATCCACCTGATTCAGGTCGATAACAGTAAAAATGACTTGCTCAACGAAGACGATGAGGAGTTCGACGAAGAAGATGACGATTAGAGGACTGCAAAACAACCCATTGTTTTAGTCGAGTTTTCTAAACATTCCCTCAAAATTTAGACCAGTCTCCCTCATCTGCGGCTCAATTGAGCCTCAAGGAGGGGGACTGGTTTCTTTGTGGTTAACCCGTTTTCCCGGGGATGGGTTTGGGGACTCAACGGGTGCGTGCGGTGAGCTTATCAGGATTAGGGCCTGGGGATGCAGTCTGGGGCCCAACAGCCGGATCAAGCTGTTGGGGTCTCTGTTCTCCGGAAGCAGGCGGGAGGAGTTGGGACTGTAAGGAAGGGTCGCTGACGGTATGAGAAAGGGGCGCTAAAGCCATCGCAAACCGCGCGTGCTCTTCGAGTTGTTCCGTAGAAGAGAGCAGATCCCCCAGGATCAGCAAAATATTCCGAATACTCTCAAATAAAGCGGGATCGCCGGTTAACTCTTCCAAATCCGAGGTGATTTTTTGGACATTTTGGAACGTGGCGCGGGCTGAATCTAGGGTTTGTTGTAAGGACAGCAGATTGGCCGGGGAGATGGCGGTATCGGTGAGTTGGGCGAGATTGGCAGAGGCAGCGGAGGCATTGGCGGCGAGTTGATTTGCGGTAACGGAGAGGGTATCTAGGTTTGCTAAGAGTTGAGAATCCTCAAATTGATTGAGTTGTTGTTCAACCCTAGCGACGAGGGGGGTAATTTGTTGGGCGCTGATTCGCAGTTGTTCGCTGGTGGTGTTGATGTTGTTGAGGGTGGTGACGAGGGTACCGCGATTGGTGGCAACGAGTTCATTGACACTGCCAATTAGGGTCCGCAGGTCCCTGGCGGTGACGTTGAGTTCTCCAGCGGTGCCGCCGAGTCCATTAATGGTGCCACCGAGTCCATCGATGGTTCCACTGATCCGTTCGGCACTCGCACCAAAGGTCCCGGCAACGACGCGATATTCTTCAGCAGCGGCACCCACTTGATTCACCGTGCGTTGGAGGTCCCCAGCGATCGCCCCATAGCGATTGGAGATGGCGGTAATTTGATTGGTGGCGGTGCGGATATCCCCGGCGATCGTCCCATATTGATTGGCAGTCGCCCCAATTTGATTGGTGGCGGCCCGGATATCCCCGGCGATCGCCCCATATTGATTCACCGTCCTCCCCAGTTGGGTCGAAATTGCCCCCACCTGATTCGCCGTATTGCCAATTTGTCCAGCAGCAGTATTCAGGGCCGAGGCCGATTGAAGGGCGGCAGTGGAGAAAAGACCTAACTCTCGTTCCACGGATTGGGTCAAGACCCCGATTTCCCGGCTGAGTTGGGTAATTTCAGCCGTGGCAACCGTGGAGTTTTTCACCAAGGCATTCAGATTGGCAAAAAAGGCTGGATCTGAAAATAAATTCGTAAAGCGCATCGAACCGCGAATGAGTTCGTCAAAATTCACCCCAATCTGTCCCTCAAGACGCTCCCGATTGCACAAAATTAACTCCGTATTGCAGTCTGAAGCGAGGGGAGTGGTGGTTTTAATAATTTGAGGCGGTAAAGCCTGGAGGGGGTTGATATCCACCCAGGTTTCTCCAATTAACCCCCCCTGATTGGCCTCGATCAACACGGCATTAGGAATCACCAGGGTCGCTGGAGCCACTATCAGCTCCACATCGACTCCATTGGTTCCGGGGATAATATTGGCAATCCGGCCCACCGAGACTCCCCGGTAGCGTACCGGCCCCCCCACCTGCATCCCCGCAACGTTAGGGAATGAGACAACCAGGGTATAGCTTTCGCGGCCTAATCCAACCCCGCGCAGCCATAAAATAATGCCGCCAAATAATCCTAAACCGGCCAAAAGTAATAAACCAATTGATCCTTCTCTCAGCTTTCGTGACGAACGCATGGATTCTCCTTCTGCGATAGTTGCTCTCTTGACGTTGTTGCTATGATTTTGACTCCCACCTGTGCAGTGCTACCCAGACTCTGATAATGCCATACTGCCACGGCACTCTTACCTTCATGCTGTCTTGCGATCGCCTTATGCTCAACCGGCTAGTTGAATCGGTCCCGTAATGCTCCCACTGAAAAATTGTCGGACTAAGGGGTTCTCGGTGGTGTCAATCTCCTCAATTCCACCTTGCCACTGCACTTTCCCATCAAATAAAAACACGATCCGATCAGAGGTTCGGCGAATGGTGCTATCTTGGTGCGTGACCATCACATAAGTGCTACAGCCGCCTCGGGCCGCCTGTAACTCTCGGATTAAATCTTCAATCACCGTAGAGGCGATCGGATCTAAACCTGCCGTCGGTTCATCATAGAGCAGCACTTCTGGACTGGCGGTGGGGTCATCTGGATTCGCCATAATCGCCCGGGCAAAACTCACCCGCTTTCGCATCCCTCCAGACAGTTCGGCTGGGTATTTATTGCCGATTCCTGGCAACCCTACCATTTCTAGCTTCTCGGTGACCAGTTGTCGAATTTGCTTGCGGGATAATTTGGAGTGTTCGTAGAGGAAAAATCCGACATTTTCATCCACGTTTAAGGAATCAAATAGGGCCGCATTCTGAAAGACCATACCAATGCCAATGGGATCAGCTAAATCATCCATCCAGCGATCGCGGCGAATTCCCTGCACATAAACTTCCCCGGCATCAGGCTCCAGCAATCCCGCAATAATCCGCAAAATTGTTGATTTGCCTGTCCCAGAGGGTCCAATGATTGAGAGGGCCTCGTTGCGGTAAATGCATAAATCCACTTCGTTTAAAATCACATTCCGCCCAAAGGACTTAGACACTCCCTTCAATTCAATCAACGGATCACTCATCGGCTCAACTGCGGTAACGCTCTGCGGACTGGTCACTAAAGGTTAAGTATAGTAGTCCAGCCACCGGGCTGGTGGGAAGTCCATCTTTGCTTCTCTCCCTAGGGATTGAAAGCTCTCGCTTCAACTCAACCTGGAGGATTGTTGCGCGACACAGCCTCACCCTGATCGATTCTAATCCGGACTCCCTCCTCTCTACGGGGGCGATTCTGGCCGGGCTCTCTCGCCATTCGGGAACAATCCCGATATCCTGGTAAGCATATTCCCCTATCTAGCAGAAGGAGGTGACCTCTGATCTGTGACAGGCTATTGTCCGGTTGAGTTCGGAACAGACCTTTTGCAATTAGAATCAAAACCAAAAAGGTGTAACTTTCGACTCTCTCCTCTTTTAATCCCCTCTCCTAAAATTAATCATGTCAATTGGTTTACTCAAACAAGCTTTCCATGCCCTCAAGCCGGACCCCCTGTTCCGGCGAGGGATGCGATTTAACCATTGGTTTAAATGGTTAGCCCCTGGATTATTCGTCAAACGCTGGCTGCTCTTAAGTGCGGTTGGGGTCTTATTAACCCTGCTGGGTTTGGCAATCTGGGTTAAACTGACTCCGATTTTTTTCGCGATTCAGTTGATTGAAAAAACACTGACCCAACTGGCAACGGTGATTCCCAGCTATATCAGCGGTCCCTTTGTCCTCCTGTTTGGGATTTTCTTTATTCTCTGGGGCCAAACCCGCACTGTAGGCTCGATTACGGAAGTGTTAAGACCCGGTGCCGAGGATGAGTTGATTGATGTCTTGCTGCATCACCGTAAGTTAAATCGGGGCGCGAAAATTGTGGTGGTTGGAGGTGGCACGGGTCTTTCTACCCTACTCCGGGGACTCAAGACTTATAGTGCTAACATTACGGCGATCGTCACTGTAGCCGATGATGGTGGGTCCTCGGGACGGCTGCGCCGAGAAAATGGGGTGCTGCCTCCGGGAGATATTCGCAACTGTTTAGCGGCCCTCGCTGATGAGGAAAAGTTATTAACGGAACTGTTTCAATACCGTTTTAAGGCCGGAAATGGGCTGACGGGCCATAGTTTTGGGAATCTGTTTCTGACGGCGATGAGTGATATTAGTGGAGATTTGGAACGGGCGATCGCCACGAGTTCTAAGGTTCTGGCGGTCCGGGGTCAAGTCCTCCCCTCTACCCTCTGTGATGTCAATCTCTGGGCGGAGTTGGCTGATGGTCGTCGCATTGAGGGAGAATCCAGTATTACGGAAGCCAATGGCAAAATTGTCAAAATTGGCTGCACTCCAGCTAATCCACCCCCGCTACCTAAAGCCATTCAGGCGATTCGTGAGGCTGATTTCATTATTTTGGGCCCGGGAAGTCTCTATACCAGCGTAATTCCTAATCTATTAGTGCCGGAAATTGCCGAAGAAATTGCCAAGCGCAATGTTCCTAAAATTTATGTTTGCAATATCATGACCCAACCGGGCGAAACCGATGGCTACACTGTTGCCGATCATATTAAAGCTATCGATCGCGCTTGTGGATTAAAGCTGTTTAGTTCCGTATTGGTACAACAGCAAATGCCTTCGGCTCAATCTTTGATTCGCTATTCCCAAGATAACTCTCATCCCGTATATGTCGATCGCCCCACGATTACTGAACTTGGCCGCAGTGTGGTGTTCGCTAATGTGATGCAGGAGGACCGGGAAACGGGTTATGTCCGTCATGATCACCAACTCTTGGCCCAGGTGTTGATCCGCTGGTATGCTCACGTTCATATTAAAAGCACTGCCGGTATCCTCTCGGCCGCCCGCTAGTGCGCTTTCACCGTTTCGGTCTCCTCACACACCTTTCGCTTACATCGTTTCTCAGGTTCAGATTTATAAATTACTAACCTTTTCCCACAGCACTGAACTGGACCAAATCCCCCTATTTAACCGCTAAACTACTCAAGAGTTAACGGCTCAATAGGGAGTCCAATTAATCGTCTTTTTATCGGTCATTCTGTTATAATTTTTAAGACTTTTCTCTCGGATTCCCCAGTTCTGGTCTTCGCTTATTCTTTCATCTATGAGTCAATCCATCCTTAAGTTCCTGTTGCCCGATGCAGATGCGACGAAATCTCTAGGCTTCATCCTCGGACAACGCTGCCTTCCAGGGACCACAATTTTACTCGAAGGAGATTTAGGCGCGGGTAAAACCACCCTGGTGCAAGGGATTGGGTCGGGTTTGGCGATCGCTGAATCCATTGTCAGTCCCACCTTTACCTTAATTGTGGAATATCTGGAAGGCCGCATCCCCCTGTATCATTTGGACCTCTACCGCTTGGACCCCACTGAAGTCTCAGGACTAAATCTGGAGAGTTACTGGGAAGGGACGGAGACGGAACCGGGTCTGGTGGCGATCGAATGGGCGGAACGCTTACCCTACAAGCCTGATGATTATTTACGCCTGGTCCTGACTCATCAGGAAGAGGGTCGTCAAGTAGAATTAATCCCCGTTGGGGACTTTAATTTGGATGCCCTGATGCCCTTGGCGATCGGAGGCGATCGCGAACCTGATGCAGGAACATTTAAAGAGCAGACCGATTTCGACCTGTGAGAAAATAGGTTTTCATTTCTCCTTTGCCTTTAATTTCGATCAGACCGCGTTCCTCAATTTTATACTTATCTTGTAATAAATGATAGGTGGTTTCGGAAATCTGAATTTTTCCCGTGATTCCGTGGGATTCCATGCGAGAGGCGGTGTTTACAGCATCTCCCCAGAGGTCGTAGGTGAATTTTTTGATGCCAATGACACCGGCGACCACGGGTCCGGTGTTGATGCCAATTCGTAGACTTAAATTTGTGAGATATTCGGTGTTGAACTGGCCGATCGCCTCTTGCATATCCAAGGCCATTTCTGCGATCGCTTCGGCATGATCCGGTCGAGAGAGGGGAACGCCACCGACTACGAGGTAGGCATCCCCAATGGTTTTAATTTTCTCTAATCCATGTTTTTCCGTGAGGCGATCAAAAGTGGAAACAATGGTATTGAGAAGAGTCACAAGTTCCTGGGGGGAAACCTGGGTGGAGAGTTCCGTAAACTTCACTAAATCCGCAAATAAAATAGTGACCGCCTCAAATTTCTCCGCAATCAGACCCGGTTGTTTTTGAAGCTGTTGGGCGATGGTTGGTGGTAAAATATTTAAGAGTAATTCTTGGACTTTTTCTTGTTCCCGGCAGAGTGCCTCTTCAGTTTTTTTTCGTTGGGTAATGTCATGAAAAAATACAGAGAGTCCCTCGTAGGATGGAAAGACCCGCACTTCAAAGCAGCGATTGGTGATGGGAGAACAGTCTTCAAAGGTGACGCTGACTTGTTCCGAGGCAGATTTTCGATACTCTCGTTCAAATGTAGAACCCACGGTTTCAGGCAATTCTTCCCAGATAATTTTTCCCAGCAGATTATTGGGGTCTCGTTGTAAAATTTCTCCAACTTTTTGATTCGCATAACTAAACCGCCATTGGCGATCAACAGCGAAAAAAGCATCGGTCATGTTTTCTAACGAATCGACAATTTGGGAATCGGTCGCACGGAGTTTGGCTGTAGCATCTTTTTGTCGAGCAATTTGACGTTCTAATCGTTTAACTTGGAGTCGTAATTCCATTTGGGCGATCGCCTGTCGTCCTAACAACCGCAGTCCTTCCAATTGTTCGGAAGTAAGATGGCGCGGGATGGTATCAATCACACAAAGGGTTCCCAGAGGAAATCCATCGGGGGTGACAACCGGCGTTCCCGCATAAAACCGGATATTGGGATTAGAAGTAACGAGGGGATTACCCACAAACCGCTCATCTTCTAACGCATTCGGAACAACGAGAATATCATTGGGGTTCAGAATTGCATGAGCGCAAAACGAGATATTTCTGGGAGTTTCGGAGGCGTTTAAACCAACTTTAGATTTAAACCATTGACGATTGGAATCAATCAGACTGACTAAGGCAATGGGAGTTCCGCAAATTGAAGCAGCTAGGGCGGTTAAATCATCGAATGAGTCTTCAACCTCACTGTCTAAAATGCTATAGCGGTAGAGAGCTTGTAAGCGTTCTTCTTCATTAGGGGGTAACGCTGCCGATTGCATGGAATGCGGGCCAAAAAACCGCTGAAACTTCCGGATAAAAAATTTTACGGGAAGGGAAGCGACGCTCCACTTTATGATTTGCTTGAGAAGGTTGAACCCAGTTTTATTTCTCTCTCTTCGCCGATTTTTATTATGCCGATGGGGGGTTGACATTTTTGCTGTTTTTCGCGCTTGACTCAGTAACCGCTTGACTATTTTAGCAGTCGGTATTTTTTAGATCTTACTCGATCACGGTGAGAATTGAGAAGTATGAAAGGGGTTTTTAGCGGTTAATCAATCGTTTCGCTTCCCGAATGCCGGAGAGGTAAGCGCCATGTACGGTGGCGGGATAGTCCCGAGAGGTGGCTTCTCCCGCGAAGAAGAGCCGATCGCCGATGGGTTCAGCCAAGATATCGCGATCGCCACTGTCTCCCCCGACGGCAATATGAGAATAGGACCCCAAGGCAAACGGATCCTGACTCCATCGCGTCACCATCATGCTTTCGGGTTCGGGAACGCGATCGCCATAACTCCGTCGCAACACCCCCATCACTCGTGAGCGAATTTCTCCCTCAGAAAGTTGTTCAATCTCCCGCGCAAAATTACCCCCCATCAAAGCGATTAATGCCGGTTGTTGACTATAAAATTGCCAATTTAAAAATTCCGAAAAATCGGGACCCTTCTCCTGAAGATAGCCCAATATCTGAGAGTCTTGAGGCCAAAATTGTTCAGGAAATTTTAAGACAACTTTATTTAAAACTCCCATACTCAAGCGATTGATAGCCGCTTGTTTGTTGTCCGGTAATTCTGGGAAAAATTTGATAGCTTCAGATTTAAAAACCCCCAGGGGTAACGTCATGATCGCCGCATCTGCCGTAAAACTTTCCCGTTCCGTCGTGACAGAGACACCGGAACTGCTGTAACGGATTTCAGTAACCTTTTGTTGCAACTGAATCTCCTGATTATTCGCTAATCCCGTGATAATTTGGTCATATCCTTGGGGAAAGAGATAATCCCCTCCGTCCAATTCTGAACCCTCATCGGCATACCAACTGGAGAGACTCTCTAAATCCGCCCCGAATTCCGTCACAAATTCAGAATTGAACCCCCATTCAACCAGTTGAGCTTGTTGAGGGGTTAGGATTTGGGCGGCTAAAACTTGTTGTAATGCGGAAGCAATGGAAAGGTCCTGTTCGGAGTTTTCTGCTATGGATGCAGCGCGATCGCGAATTTGTTCGTAGACTCCATAACCCACCTCAAAATCGCGATCGCTAATTGGATTTCCTTGGTTGTTGTATAGTATAATATTGTCAAAATCTGTGGGTAAGATGGGAATTTCCCACCCGCGCGCTAGAGTCGCGATGGGGTTGTCCGTAATCCCATGAATCCAGGATGCGCCCAAATCCACCGGAAACCCCAGAGTGCGACTGGTGTGAATTCTGCCGCCAATGCGATCGCGTCCTTCCAAAACCGTCACTTGAAACCCCTGTCCCTGAAGTTCTCGCGCTGCGGCTAAACCCGCAATTCCCGCCCCAATTACTAACACTTTGGGCGGTGAAGATTGAGCCCGGTTTTCAGAACAAGCTAAACTCAAACCCCATGTACTAGCAAATAAACTCAACTGAAGGAACCGACGGCGGTTAAAAAGCCCTTTGACAAGAGGGATAGAGGACATAGGCAATTAAGCGATAACCCAGAAATGGATTGGTCATTTTATTATAGATTGGGTCTAAATTTATTACAATAAGTATGGGACGACATTTAAAAAAAATTGAAACTAAGGCGGGAATTGACCGGCGAGAAACCGGGTATTATTCCACTCCAGATTTTGTCGCTGAGTTCATCGCCCAGGTGTTGATAAAACTCAACCCCCAGGGCCGCACTGCACTGGATCCTTGTATCGGTCAAGGTGAAATGGTAATTCCATTGTTAAATCAGGGCATTTCCGTGGAGGGAATGGACATTTTACCGTTTGATTTACCCGCTGTCATTAATTTTACTCAAACCGATTTTTTGCAATACTATCAGCAAAAGAAACTTTTGAGTATTTTCAATACGCCGATAGATTTAGATTATGACTTTTATCTGGCTAATCCTCCTTATAATTGTCATGAACTCACCTATATTCGAGACAACAAAACCCGCTTATCTCGTCTCTTTTGGGACATCGGGGTGCATAATATGTACGCTTTATTTATAGCGGCTTTAATCGATTGTGCAAAACCTGGGGCTTTAATCGGATTGATTACCCTCGATTCCTTCTTAACTGCTAAAGCGCATCAGAACTTACGCCATAAAATTTTAAAAACCTGTGCCGTTCATTACCTGCTGCTTTGTTCTAATGATTTATTTTTAGACCAAGGGGCAGATGTCCGGACTTGTATCATGATATTGCAAAAAGGAACTGATTATCAAGGGACGGTTAAGGTGGCGAATCGTACCCTGAATCAACGGGATTTTCAGCGGATATTAATTCAGAAACAATGGACAGAATTGCCCCTCGAAAAAATCACCCTAGCGGGGGAAGCGGATAATTCAGAATTTATTATTGATATTCCCGATGAGATCCAAAACTTGTTCGAGTCTCCACGACTGGGAAATCTTTTTTCTTGTGTAACTGGGATTTCTACAGGCAGCGATCGCACCTATTTATCCAAAGATCCTCGCCCGGGATTTACCATTCCCTTTTATAAAAATCCCGGGTCCTGTCGCTTTTTTACGAAACCGAATGCTTACTTAGTCGATGACTTTTTATCGGTAGCGGAAACCATTCCCAATTTCACCATTCGGAATAAATCTTTATTATATCAGCCCGGGATTACTTGTTCCTCAATGGGAGTCACCTTTTCTGCTTGCTATCTTCCCCCCAATTCCACTTATGGAGTCAATGCTAATATTATTACCTCGGACTCGGATACCTGGTGGCTGTTAGCCTATTTGAACAGTCATCTCGTGACTTTTATCGTGCGAAGTCTTTTAAATCGGTCGAATATGATTACCTCGGGCTATGTTGCGCGGATTCCGATTCCTAAATTTAGCCGGATTGCTCTAACTCAAATGAGTGTGATCGCCCGTGAAGCCTATCTCAACCAAGTCTCACCCAAAGCCGCCCGTCAATATGTAGAACAAATTAATCAAATCATCTGGAAAGACCTCAATTTTACAGAAGAAACAAGGGTCAAGATTCAGAATTTTTGCAAAAATCTCATTCGGGTGACGTAATCTGAAAAATCGGTCATAAATTTATCAGGTCAGAAAATAAGGTGGGCAATGCCCACCCTACTCTTCTACTCTTAACCTTGGGTGACAGGTTCTTTCGCTAAGAACTTCTCTAATTCGGTTAAGGCATCGGCATCTACTTTGGTTTGCATGGGGCAGAATTTAGGTCCGCACATGGAGCAGAATTCGGCGGTTTTGTAGATGTCTGCTGGCAGGGTTTCGTCGTGGTATTCTTTCGCACGTTCCGGGTCGAGGGAGAGTTCAAACTGGCGGTTCCAGTCGAAGTTATACCGGGCGTGAGACAGTTCGTCATCGCGATCGCGTGCTCCTATGCGATGCCGTGCGATATCCGCAGCATGGGCGGCAATTTTATAGGCGATTAACCCATTTCGCACATCTTCGGCATTGGGTAATCCCAGATGCTCTTTCGGGGTGACGTAACACAACATCGCCGTTCCGTACCATCCCGCCATTGCCGCCCCGATCGCCGAGGTAATATGGTCATATCCCGGCGCAATATCAGTGACCAAAGGACCTAGCACATAGAAAGGTGCTTCAGAACACTCTTCCATCTGCTTTTTGACATTAAATTCAATTTGGTCCATTGGCACATGACCCGGACCCTCGACCATCACCTGGACGTTATGTTCCCAGGCGCGGCGAGTCAGTTGTCCAAGGGTTTTGAGTTCGGCGAGTTGCGCTTCATCCGAGGCATCATGTTGACAACCGGGACGGAGGGAATCTCCTAAACTAAAGGAAACATCGTATTTTTTGAAGATTTCGATGATGTCATCGAAATGAGTATAAAGCGGATTCTGTTTGTGATGATGCAGCATCCACCGGGCCAAAATGCCACCGCCACGGGAGACAATGCCGGTAATCCGGTTTCTCACCAAGGGCAGATGTTCGATTAAAATCCCAGCGTGAATGGTCATGTAATCCACACCTTGTTGGGCGTGTTTTTCAATGATATGCAGAAAATCATTGGGGGTGAGATTTTCCATATTACCATGCACGCTTTCTAATGCCTGATAAATGGGAACCGTGCCGATGGGGACCGGGGAGGTATTAATAATGGCGGTGCGAATTTCGTCGAGGTTTCCACCGCCGGTGGACAAGTCCATCACAGTATCGGCACCATATTTAACGGACAGTTTGAGTTTGTCTAATTCTTCGTTAATATCAGAAGAATTAGGGGATGCCCCGATGTTGGCATTGACTTTACATTTGGAGGCGATACCGATGCACATCGGTTCGAGGTTGAGGTGGTTAATATTGGCGGGGATAATCATCCGTCCTCGTGCCACTTCGTCCCGAATCAGCTCAACGGGGAGGTTTTCCCGTTTTGCTACATAGTCCATTTCTTCGGTGATGATGCCTTGTCGGGCATAGTTCATTTGAGTAACATTACTCTGGCCCTGACGTTTGGCAACCCATTCTTTTCGCATTTTGAAGTCCTCAAATAACAGCTTCCCTCCGCCGGTATTACCCGGACTCAGGTTCTAAGGGTTTGTTCTCAGCCCTTTGGTCGGACACCCCTAGCTCAATTTCGGATTCTATCACTGTTTGTAGGGAAGAGTGATTTGGCTTAAAAATCTTTACAATTCGCCGGGGTCTGGCGAGTTGTAGAGGGGGAAGACAACCGGGTTTCTGGAGGAACTCTCTGCCTGCTGGGTAGCCAATTAGGGCCAGAAACCCGGTTTTTTGTCCCCGGGTTCTAAAACCTTCCGCAAACCTCTCGGGTTTGAGGGTGTTCAACTCCAGAATCTGGAATGTTTAGGTTGGGCCTCAGATGTGGGTACAATAGGGGAAGGCGAGTGGGTTCTTTGGGGGGATTTCTAATTTTCCTCAAAGATTTAGAATGGGCTAAGTAGGTAGGCGTAATTAATCCCTGCTTGGATGAGCGGCATAATCATTACGGTGCAAGGGTTTTAGGCAAAGCGAATAGAGGAATCTTTTCGCCTAACTACTTAGGGGGTTTTTGTTGTTATGGGGAATTGATGGTTTAGAGGGGAATTTTCTGAAGTTTGGCATCTGTTAATTTGGATTGTCTTGCCGGGGTAAAGATGGAGGGGTTGAAGTTGGGGATAGGGTGAGGAAATCTCTAACGAGCAAGCTAAGATAAGATTAGAAGAATGTTGTTAAGCGAGGGAACCGTCAGATGAGCAAAATCTTAGTGGTAGATGATGTGCCGAGCGAACTGGAGATGATTGGCCGGATTTTGAAAAAAGCCGGGATGGAGGTAGTTGTGGCAACCAATGGGGAGGAGGCGATCGCCCGGATTCAGGAGACGGCACCGGATCTGGTCATTCTGGATGTGGTGATGCCTCGGATGAATGGATTTGAGGTGATCCGAGAGTTACGCGGCGATCGCAAGACGTCCAAGTTACCTGTGGTCTTTTGTAGTCAGAAAAATACCGAGATTGATAAGACTTGGGGCATGGATTTGGGAGCTGATGCTTATATTACCAAACCTGTTGACCCCCAGCAATTGGTTAACATTGTGGAACGCTTATTATAAAGAGGAAAGCGGCAAAATTTAGACCAAAATCACTAAATTTATCCCAATTTTATCCGATTGCCTCACTGCTTTAAGCCTCTGTACCCTGAGAGTTCGGTAACCGCTATCTGAATCAAAATGCTTTTGAAGTTATCCCAGAATAAGAGCAAAAAGACTATGCGGAGAAACCGGGTTTCTGGTGAAATTTTGGGAAAGAGGCAGAAACTTATCAGAGAAACCCGGTTTCTGAGTCTGAGGCGATCATTCCCAAGTCGGCTTCGTCTGTAGGCTCTGTTTTTTTAGGCTATTATTCGCAACACTCAGCCCACTCTCAACTGCGTCTTGTAAATTCTGCGTAACCTCTTCCCCGGTACCGCCTTCGGTAATGCAGCCGGGAAGGGCTGGGACTTCTGCCTGCGGAACCCCCTTCTTCTGCTGGATGAATAATCGCTTTAATTTTCATCAACTTAGCTTCATTAGTTTCTTAAGTTCAGTCTAGCAGGATTCAGGGATTGACATGATATGCCAAAAGTAGCATAATTGAGGCATGAGTGAATTACTAAAACCAGTTGAGTGGGTTGGCAGTTCTCTTGAGGATTTAAAGGAGTTCCCGGAGGAGGTTCGGCAAGGTGTTGGTGAGGATTTAAAGGAGTTCCCGGAGGAGGTTCGGCAAGGTGTTGGTTATGCGCTATATCTGGCTCAATGTGGTGAAAAGCACCCGTCTGCGAAACCGCTCAAAGGCTTTAAGGGGGCTGGGGTGCTTGAAGTTGTCGAAGATTTTGACGGAGACACTTATCGAGCAGTTTACACTTTAAAATTAGCTGGGGTGGTCTATGTCCTACACGCTTTTCAGAAAAAGTCAAAAAAAGGGATTGCAACGCCTAAGCAGGATATTGAGCTAATTGAGGCAAGGCTTAAACGGGCCAAAGAACATTACTCAGAAAATTATATCACTCCGTAGAAAAAATATGAATCAACCGATTAAAGTACAAGCAGGTAGTGGCAATATATTCGCAGATTTAGAGTTAGAAAATTCTGATGAATTACTGGTCAAGGCAGAACTGGCCCGGAGAATTAGTGGGATTATCGCCGCCCAAAATATGACTCAAACTGAGGCGGCAGAACTGTTAGGAATTGACCAGCCTAAAGTGTCGGCATTAGTGAATGGCAAGCTATCGGGTTTTTCCACGACTCGGCTATTTCGTTTTTTAAATGCGTTGGGTCGGGATGTGGAAATCGTAGTCAAACCGAAGTCTTTCAGACAAGCTGAAACACGAGTGGTGGCGTTGTAATGGCAGATTAAAGGCGATCGCTTATATGTGGAGAAACCTGGTTTATGGCAAAATCTCTGTGAGAATGCAGCATCCCCAGGAAAACCCCGGTTTCTATACCTAGGTTACAACTATTGGATGATGGGCGCGATCGCTTTCACGTCCCGGAGGGAATCTTTGAGTTTCTGGATGGGTAAATGCTTGTAAGGGTTGGGTTTCGTTTCTCAACCCAACCTACCAGGCTAATCATTACAGGAATATCAAACCGAATAACCAAGCCAAATGACCCCAAATAATCAAATAATAGGGTATTTGTTGGTTTTCTAAAATAATCCGCAGGATATTTGTTGGTTTTCGTTCCTCAACCCAACCTAAGCAGTTATGCAAAATTAATTGCATATTCTTTTCCCAGATTATCGAGGACATTAGTCACATAATCAACTAACTTTTGCCAGCTTTTATAAGCTTCTATTTTAATCCATTCATATTTGAGAAATTTCCATAAAATTTCAATTAAATTTAGTTTAGGTGAATACGGAGGCCACCAAAATAGCTCCAGGTTCTTGGTCTTCCATTCTTCTAGTTTTTCTAGGACTGCGTTACTGGTGTGAATTGAGGCTTGGTCCATTACTACGACAGTTCTTTGGATTAAGTTTTCACTAAATTTATCTAAAAACTTAATGAGTTTTTCGCTATTTAGATTTCCCGAATAGGTTTCATACTTTAATTCATTCCGTCGATTCATTACTCCCAATACATTCAACCTTTTACTGGAAGAACTTGGAAGAATAATCCTCTCGGCTTTATCTTGCCATCCGTAAGGTAGTGAAGGCGTCAAAGACATCCCTGATTCATCTAAAAAATGCAAGTCGATTTCTCCATTCTTATCTAACTCTTTTAATTCTTTTAGTTTTTCCAGATTGAACTCAACTTCCCATTCAAAGGGACTTCCAGCCAATCCTCTCTTCATTCTTCTCCAGGTCATACCTAACTGTTTTAATATTCTTTTTATCGTATCTTTGCTGACCTTAATTCCCCATGAGTCTTGAACTTGGTTTATGACCCTTTTTAGGTGTTTTGGTTCTGCTTTTACCCACTCCTTAACTTGCTGTTTTTGGGGAGGTGTTAACTTGGTTTTTCTTCCTCTTCCAGGTTGGTCATACAACCCGGTTAATTTGTTTTGCTCCCAGCGTTGAAACCAGTATTGTAAAGTCCGACGACTTATTTGGAAAACTTCTAATAACTTTTCCATTTTAAAGCCTCTATGACTTAAAAGAATACAATGAGCTCTTTGCCTAACTTTATGATGCTGGCTATTGTGATAAATTCTTTCTAGCATTTTTTCAGTTTCGGGACATAAATTTATAAATTTCATGGATGATTCTCCTTATTTAGGCATATTTATTGCTTAAATTACTCATTTAACCTCAAAATCATAAAATATGCAATTTATTTTGCCTGACCGCTTAATATGATTGCAGCTTTGTGTAATGGAGAATTATTGGCTCCTTTTACCGGAGAAGGGGCCTGCAATCGAAACGTATTTGAACTGTGGCTTTCAATCTGTCTCATCCCCACTTTGAAACCCGGACAGATCTTGATTATTGATAATGCGACCTTTCATAAAGGGGGCCGTATTGAGGAGATGGTAATTGAGGCTGGATGCTCCGTTTGGTATCTGCCAGCTTACTCTCCAGACCTCAATAAAATTGAACACTGTTGGTCGTGGCTAAAAAGCCGCATTCGACACCAACTCAAAGATTTTGATACCTTACGAGAGGCCATAGAAAATGTCCTTCACTTGGCCTGCGCCTAACGTCCTAACTGGATTGGCGATTGCTATATTAAAAAAAACATGCAAGATAGTCGAGCAACAACACCGGGCCACCCTATTTTTTTTACCCTTGTTACTCACCATCGCCGTTTGATTTCCGGTGAGTCGGAAAATATAGATTTGAGTGACAACTTTTCCTAGTGGCGACGGCAATCAAATCCCGCCATGTCCCACCAGGCACCCACAATTCCCCCACTTCAAACAGACCCCCACTCCTCCTAAGACAACAGGCCCCTCATCTGTGCCAGCAGCGTTTCTAAAGACTGGCGCTTATGGGGGTCATCCGACACCTTTGATTTTTTCATCTCGCGTAAACTGTATCTATCAGGTTCCTCAAAGAAAACGTGTGCGAGCATCTTGCTCGCTTGGGACAATAGCGAGCAAGATGCTCGCACTCCCAAAACGGACCTCATAACTGTGGGAAACGCTATCGATGTCCCTGATTGAGAAGAGTTGGAGAATTTCTCCCCAGACCAACGGGATGAAAGTTTTGCTTTATAATAATTGATTGTAGTGTATTTTGTCCTTCCTTCAGTCGAAAGACTCTAAGATTTAAAGGCTGTGGTTTCTCAAAAATTAAGGCGGTATGGCTGGAAAATTGACACTCAATTCTGGGATGAGTGAGTTGCCGGTTTCCCCCAATGCAGGGAATCTGAAGCAATTTCTGTTGTTTGGTCAAAGAGAGAGTCTCTTTGCGGTGGATTTGTTGTCAGTGCGGGAGGTGCTATTTTTGGGGCAGCAACCGATCGCACCCGTGCCGAATACCCGTCATTTTGTCTTAGGATTGACCAATTTGCGGGGAGAAATTTTAGCGGTGGCGGATTTCGGTCGGTTTTTGCGGACTGAGGGGGTGGATAGTCATTCGGTGCATAGTCGAATTTTAATTTTAGAAGCCCCGGATCCGCGAGATGGAAACTTGGTGATGATGCGAATGGGTTTGGCTGTATCTCGGGTGCAAGGGGTGATTTCGGTTCATCTGGAACGCATGGTTTCTAGCATGGATGTGGGGGAAGAACTCGCTCCTTTTTTAAGGGGATTATATGATTGGACGGGACGCTTAGTGATGATTTTAGATGTGGAAGCGATCGCCCAATCGGAAGGGTGGTAAATCGTTTATAACCTCGGGCAAATTTCGTTTTACTTTGAGGGGGAATTATGTTAATAAATGGGATAGGTTCTCAACTGTATTTTGCCATCGGGAGCGATACGAATTGGGTAGGGATGCAGAATGGGGCAGAATGGATCATTGCACTGTCCTATTTGGGGATGACTTTAATCCTCCTGCAAATCACAGTGTTTCGTCTGCATTGCCGTTTCTTATGGATAGTGAGTGCTTTTTTAGCAGTCGCCACCGGGAGTCGCTTCTTCCATCTATTCTCCACAGCCGCCCTTCCGGTTTCAACCCTTGGGGAAACCCTAAGCTATGCTTTGGAAAGCGCGAGTGCGATCGCCTTGATGCTTGCCCTATTCACTTACCGTCAAGGCATCCGGGAAACCCTCGGCAGTGGAATCTTTGCGAGCGGTTCATTCCTACAAATGGCCCTGGACTGCTTACCTTGGGCGGTATCTTGGCAAGATTACCAAGGAGTTTACCTGGGGGGAAATCAGCGCTTTGCGGAACAAGTGGGTGTGGCATCTCCAGCACAAATCATCGGCAAAACTGAGGGCGCACTCTCTTGGGGGGGTAAGCTGTTGAAAAATTGGGTGAAAATTAACCCAGAGGATTCACAAACCCTGTTAGTACAAGTGCCGAATCCCCACCCAGGCGAGGGGTCAGAATCGCTTTGGAAAATTCATCAATGGCCGGTTAAAACTCCCCAGGGAAAGCCAGTGGGAATCATTTCAACCTATGAAAAAATTTCGGGATATACCGAAGCAATTGCCTCGGATTTCCCGGATTTTATGAATCAAATTAATGAGGGAATTTTGATTCAGCAACGGGATGGAACGATTTTAGATGCCAATGAAAAAGCCGGTCAATTGTACGGCATGGAACGGACCCAACTCCGAGGCAAAAACTTTTTTAACCAGTTATCCAGTTTCGGGCAATCTCAGGCTGATTTTGAAGCGGCAGTGAGCGAGGGAGGCTCGTTAAGATGGAAAGCCCTCAAACCGAAAGGGGGTAGCGTATTGGAACTGGAAATTTCGGGAAAACCGCTCACCCTTGTAGATAACCGTGAGGTGATTTGGGTGAGTGTGCGAGATGTCAGCCGTTGCTGGAAGTTGGAAACGGAATTGCACCAACGGGAAGAAGAATTCAAATTATTTCTGGAACATCTTCCGGCAGCAGTGGCGATGCTCGATCGCCAAATGTGCTATGTAGTCGCCTCCGAACGGTGGGTTAAAGATTATAAACTGGATAAGAGAGAAGACTTTCAGAGGGTTAAAAACATTATTGGGCGATCGCACCACGAGCTATTTCCGGAACTGCCGGATCATGTGAAAGATATGCTCCGGCGCGTCTTAGGAGGAGAATCCTTTAGCTGTGACGCGGAAGGTTATACCCGGGTAGATGGGAGCATCGATTGGGTGAAATGGGAGATGTATCCCTGGCGCGATCGCACCGGAGAAATCGGCGGCATTATGCTGTTGACCGAAGTGATTACGGAACGGGTCCAATCTGAACAAGAACGGATGCGGTTGTTTAATCTCGTCGAGTCTAGTCTGAACGAGATTTATGTTTTTGATGTGGATACCCTGGGCTTTGAATATGTAAACAAAGGAGCCTGTCTGAATTTGGGGTATTCTCAGGAGGAAATCCTTAAAAAAACAGCACTGGATATCAATCCAGCAGTGGTGAATCTAGGGGAAGCTAAAACTGCTTTGGCTCCCTTATTAGAGGGCCGCGAACAGAGAATTCGGTTTGAAGCAATGCATCGCCGAGCAGATGGGAGTATCTATCCGATTGAGATGTATATTCAACTCATTCAACAGACTCATAAACTCTCCTGTGTGGCGATCGCCTTGGACATCACCGAACGCAAACAAGCCGAACGCGCTTTACAAGAAAGTGAACAACAATTTCGGTTGATGGCGGATACAGTTCCGGCCATCATTTGGATTGCCGGGCCCGATAAACAGGTGAGCTATTTTAACAAACGGTGGGTCGAGTTTACTGGACGACCGTTAGAAAAAGACCTCGGTTATGGCTGGATGCAAATTTTGCATCCTGAGGATAGAGACCGATACGTTAATATTTATCAAACCGCATTTGAGCAGCGGCAACCCTTCCAATTAGAAGTGCGATTCAAACGCTGGGATGGGGAGTATTGTTGGAGTTGGATGAGTGGATTGCCTCGGTTTGATAGCGAGGGCAATTTTTTCGGATATATTGCCTCGGGGTTAGATATTACCGAACGCAAACAAGCGGAAGAAGCGCGCCGAGAAAGTGACGAAGGGTTTCGTTCTTTGGTAGAGAGTGTCAAGGATTATGCCATTATTCGATTGGATGTAGCGGGTCGAGTGGCCAGTTGGAATATGGGGGCGCAAAGAATTAAAGGATATCGTGCTCCAGAAATTCTAGGTCAGCCTTTCCAGAGGTTTTATACCCTAGAGGACCGCGCCAGTGGCAAACCGGAAGCCGAACTCAAAGCGGCCCAAACCGAGGGACGATTTGAAGATGAAGGGTATCGGGTCAAAAAAGATGGGAGTCAATTTTGGGCCAATGTGATTATTACCCCTTTACGGGACGCCCAAGGAGAGTTGCAGGGATTCTCTAAAATTACCCGAGATGTGACCGAACAACGGCGGAATCAAGAAGCCCTAGAACAGTTAGCCACCGATTTAGAAAATCGAGTCGCCCAGCGCACCCAGGAGTTGCAGGAAATCAACGAGAAACTACAACAAGAAGTGGGCGATCGCATTGGTGCAGAAGCGTCCAAGACCCAGTTAATCGCGGACCTAGAAATCATGTCCGCTCAACGGCAAGCGGAGATGGATTCCCTGACGCAACAGGTGCTGAAAATGTTGGAACAAATTAAAGGGGCAGCGAAGGGGGATTTAACCGTGCGGGCGGCAGTCACCAACGACATTCTCGGGGCTTTAGCTGACTCCTTTAACTTTTTGATTTCCTCCTTACGAAAAGTGGTCAAAGGAGTTCAACACCTGGCAACGGAAGCCAATACTGCCACCGGGGAATCGATTTCCAATACTCAAGAGTTGGCCCACCAAGCCCAAGAACAAGCCCAAAAAATTGAGGAGACAATCCAGAAAATTCAGAAGATTGTCAACTCGATTGAAGAAGTGTTTGCCCTGTCTCAACAAGCGGAAAATGTGGCCCAACAATCTGCCGAAAAAGCCCAAGTGGGTGGGGAGTCGGTGGATCGGGCGGTGGAGGCAATTAACAAACTGCGACAAACCCTTTCTCAAACGGGGAAAACCATCGAACGGTTAGGGGACAGTTCCGGGCAGATTGGCAAAATTGTGACTTCCATTTCCCAAATTGCGGCTCAAACCAATTTATTGGCACTTAATGCTACGATTGAAGCGGCCAGAGCCGGAGAGCAAGGGCTGGGTTTTGCTGTTGTCGCTGAAGAAATCCGCAAGTTAGCCGATCGCTCAGGATTGGCAACGGAGGAAATTTCCGAAATCGTCGAACAGATCAGGAGTGAAATTGGACGGGCGATTGTAGCGATGGAAGCAGGCACTCAGGAAGTGGCGATCGGAACTAAACTGGCCGCAGAAGCCAAGACCCATTTAATTGAGATCATCCAAGTCAGTGGGGAAATGAATGCTCTGGTGGAAAATATTACCCTCGCAGCAACGAAGCAGACAAATAGTGCTACGGAGATTGTGAGTATGATTCGTGCCGTTAGTGCCATTTCTGGAAATACGGCAGAAAAATCAGTCCAGGTTCAAAATTCCCTAGATGGCTTGGCAGTCTCAGTGGAGAGTCTTCAGCAATCTGTGGCCCATTTCCGAAGTTAGCCCAGGAGTAAACCAAAACTCAACCGGATAGGGTTTTTGGTTCTGTATGCTTTTTCTCCTCAAGGAGATAATTTTCCCAGGGCATCTACAGTTTCAACTTAAGCAGACTAAAAACCGGGTTGCTGTTTTCAATGGGTGGCAATTGATTTAGAAAGCTTTTCAAGAAACCCAGTTGATCTTCCCTGTACGATACCGATGTCTAGGACCCCCCCATTTGGAGAAGGTCTGTGCTCGGGAGGTGGGGCAGTTGATATACGGCCCCTCCTCTCTATTCTCTCTGTGATTCTGACCCCCCTAAACGCCGTTACTGATTGACGCACCCTGTATGTTGGAACCCTTATCCATCCTCCTCACGGCAAATTTTATTCCCCACGGTCATTGTTACCTGTGGAATCCAGTTTTAGTGTGGCTGCACGCCGGATCCGACCTGGCGATCGCCGTGGCCTATTTTTCGATTGTGGGGATGTTGATTTATTTCGTCTTGCAACGCCCGGATTTACCCTTTAGTCGGATTTTTCTGTTATTTGCGGCCTTTATTATTACTTGTGGATTCACCCATGTGATGGAAGTCTGGACCCTTTGGCGTCCAGACTATTGGGTTTCCGGGAGTATCAAAGCCCTCACCGCTGGTATTTCCCTATTAACGGCCCTCGAAATGGTCCCGACGCTACCGGCAGCCCTGGCCCTACCCAGTGCGAAAGCTGCCCTAGAGCAGGCTAATCAAGCCCTGGAAGGGGAAATTAAAGAACGCCAACAAGCCGAAGCGGCCCTGAAACGACTGGCGCGGATTATTGAAAATACCCCCGATTTTGTCGGCGTCTGCGACAGTCAGGGTAAGGTCAGTTACCTGAACCGAGCCTCCCGCAAAATGACGGGGATTCCAGAAGCTCAACCCGCCTCGGATTTCACCGCTTTTGATTTTGTTAAAGACGGACCCGATCGCCAGAAATTAGAACAGGCGATCGCCACAACCATTGCTGAGGGGGTCTGGACTGGGGAAATCCTGATGAAACGCCTCAATGGGGAATTATTTCCCGCCTCCCAAGTGCTCGTCGCCCACATAGAAGACAACGGGGAAATTGATTGTATTTCTACGGTGATTCGGGATATCAGCGATCGCCAACAACAAGAAAACGCCCTCGCTGAGAGTGAAGAACGGTTCCGGCAGTTGGTGGAAAATGCGGCTGATGCCTTCTTCTTGACCACCTTAGATGGCAAAATCTTAGCGGTCAATCAGCGGGCTTGCCAGAGCTTAGGATATAGCCAGAATCAACTCCTGACCTTGAATTTAGAGGCGATCGAACCGCGATTTCGCAGTGAGGAACGCACCCTCGCTGTGGCCCAGTTACATCCTAGCGAAGCCCTCACCCTGGAAAGTCTCCACCGACGTGCCGATGGCAGTACCTTCCCCGTAGAAATCCGCCTGGGCAAATTTTCCCGCCTGGGAGAAACCCTCCTGCTGGCTTTAGTCCGGGATATCAGCGATCGCAAAGCCATTGAGAAGGCATTAGAAGCGGAACGCCAGCGACTCACCACCCTGTTTGATGGGATTCCCGCCTTCCTCTACCTGGTCGATCGCAGCAATACCGTCCAGTTAGCCAACCGCCAATTTGTCGAGTTCTTTGGGGACCCGGGTTCTGCTGCCACTCTCTTGAACCCCGGTGGCAAACTGCACTCCGAGATTCGCACCCAAGTCTTTGAAACCAAACAGCCGCAGCAGTGGGAATGGCAAGACCCTAACACCGGGCGCACCTACCAAATATATGATTACCCCTGTAACGATGTGGATGGGAAACGGCTGGTCCTGGAAATGGGCATCGACATCAGCGATCGCAAACAAGCCGAAAAAGCCCTCCAAACTTCCGAAGCGCGCTTCCGTTCCCTGATTGAAGCCACCTCTCAAATCATCTGGAACACCGCTGCCGATGGCGAATTCGTCACGGAACAACCGGCTTGGACTAGCTTCACCGGCCAAACCTTCGACCAACTCAAGGGTCGAGGATGGCTCAATGCGGTTCATCCCGATGAGCGTCAACAGACGGCCCAAGCCTGGGACCACGCGGTTCAAAATCGCGTGCTCTATGAAATTGAACAGCGTCTGCGCCGTCACGATGGCGAGTATCGATATATGAGTGTTCGTGCGGTTCCCATTCTCAATACCACCGATGGCAGTATTCGCGAATGGTTAGGGGTTTATACTGATATTACCGATCGCAAATTAGCCCAAGTCACCTGCGATCAATTCTTTACCATTTCCCTAGATTTGCTGAGTATCTTCGGCTTTGACTCCTCGTTCCAGCGGGTTAATCCCGCTTGGACCAGTATCCTCGGCTACAGTGAACAGGAACTCATCGGTCAATCGTTTATGGACTTTGTTCATCCCGATGACATTGAAGCCACCATTGCCGAAACCCAAAAACTGACTACCGGCATAGAAACCCTCTATTTTGAAAATCGCTATCGCTGTAAAGATGGCTCTTATAAATGGTTAGCTTGGAGTGCTAATCCTTCTACAGAACAGCAACTGCTTTATGCCGTTGCTCATGATATCACCCCCCTCAAACAAACCGAGGAACAATTTCGAGTCCTGGCGGCCGAACAAGCTCAACTGCTTCAAGAACTCAAAACTCGTCAAAATGCCCTCGATGAAGCAGCGATCGTCAGTGAAACCGACAGCGAAGGCAACATTACCTTTGTCAATGATAAATTCTGCGAAATCTCTGGATACTCTCGCGGCGAACTCCTGGGCAGAAATCATCGGATGATTAACTCCGGATATCATCCCAAAGCCCTCTTTGAGGAGATGTGGAAAACTATCAGTAACGGTCGCGTCTGGAAAGGAGAACTCAGAAACCAGTGCAAAAATGGCACATATTATTGGGTAGATACCACCATTTCTCCCATTTTTGATGCTCAGGGTAAAGTTGTCAAATATATTGGCATCCGGTTTGATATCACCGAGCGCAAAAAAGTCGCCGACGAGTTGGAAAAATTCGCCCAAGACCGCAAATTTGAAGCCGATGAACTGACTCAACAGGTTCTCAAACTGTTAATGGAAATCAAAGGGGCCGCTAAAGGAGATTTAACCGTGCGCGCCGAAGTTAATAATAGTGTTCTCGGGGCTTTAGCCGACTCCTTTAATTTTTTGGTTTCTTCCCTCAAAAAAGTCGTAACCGGGATTCAAGAACTCGCCACGGAAGTCCGTAGCGCCACCCGTGAATCCATCGCCAATACTCAAGATTTAACAGAACGGGCCGGAGAACAAGCTCAACAAGTTGAGTTCTCCTTGCGCCAAATTGAGCGCATGGCTAACTCAATTCAAGATATCTGTACCGTGGCTCAAAAAGCAGAAAAGGTCGCCCATCAAGCCGCCGAAACTGCGGAGGTGGGAGGCCAATCCGTAGACCGGGCGGTTGAAGGCATTAATGAACTGCGTCAAACCATTTCACAAACCGGGAAAATGATTAAACGGTTGGGAGAAAGCTCTCAACAAATTGGTAAAATTGTGACGTCAATTTCTCAAATTGCGGCTCAGACCAACCTATTGGCCCTGAATGCTACCATTGAAGCGGCCCGCGCCGGAGAACAGGGGTTAGGGTTTGCCGTAGTTGCCGAAGAAATCCGCAAATTAGCCGATCGCTCGGGTTCAGCCACGGAGGAAATTTCCGAAATTGTCGAACAAATTAGAAGCGAAATCGGACGGGTCACCGAAGCAATGGAAGCAGGCACTCAGGAGGTAGTCGCGGGAACTAAATTAGCTGCTGAAGCGAAACATCATTTAGTTGCCATTATTGAAGTCAGTCGCCAGATGAATGCCCTGGTTCAAAATATCACCCGGGCCGCGAATAATCAAACCGAAAATGCTTCGGAAATTGCGGGAGTGATGCAAAAAGTGAGTTCAATTTCTACCACAACGGCAGAAAAATCTTTGCAAGTTCGTCAGTCTTTAGATGGACTGGCGATCGCAGTCACTCAGCTTCAGGACTCGGTTTCTAATTTCCGCAGTTAGGGAATTTAAAACGCTAAAATTCTTAAACTGTTGGTAGTGACTCTTTGATTGAGTTATCTTAAAATAACCCTTGAAGGGGTTACTACAAACTGTTGGTAGTGACTCTTTGATTGAGTTATCTTAAAATAACCCATGAAGGGGTTACTACAAACTGTTGGGAGTGACTCTTTGATTGAGTTATCTTAAAATAACCCATGAAGGGGTTACTACAAACTGATAGTCAACGAATCGGGACACAGGAAGCGTTGAACCTGCGTGCGGTTTCATCGAATTTGGTCACGGACACTTCTACTCTGAACCACCATGTCATCATTAATGGACTTTAACGATATTCAAGAACTTCTGGGGGCATTTATCGCGGAAACCGATGAGTTTTTACAGGCGTTAGAAACTCAGTTGTTGGCGATGGAACAAATTGAGACCGCAGAAGCGCGAAAAAGCACCATTAAGGAAATGTTTCGGGCCGCCCATTCGATTAAGGGTTCGGCGTTGATGTTTGGTTTTCAGTCGCTTTCGACTGCCGCACACCGGATAGAAGATTGTTTTGCAATTTTGCGCGATCGCCCGGAAGATACTCCCCTAAGTAGCCGTTCCATTACTCAACTCCTCCAAGGGGTTGACTTATTAAAAAAACTCACCGCCCAATCTACGGCATTAGTCCGGGAAAAGCAAACAGAAGACCCGAAAGATTTCCAGGCGGATTTGGAGGCGATCGCCCTCATCAAAGAAGAGTTAGAAGCCGAATGTGGTGGATTAAAAGAACCCGCCGAATGGATGCAAAAACATCCCGCCAATACCGGGGTAATTCAGACCATTTTTAAACAAGATTTACCCCCCATCTTTAACCGACTAGAAACTGAACTCTCGCAAATGCAAGAGGACAATTTAGAGAAATCTTATCAGGTTTTTAATGAAATTTATTATCAGCTTTCGGGATTAGCCGGTATGTTGGAAGTCCCGGAACTGGGGGAAATTGCCGAATCTCTGCGGACCGCTGTGGATACCCCCAATTTATCCGGAGAAGACCTGAAGAAAGTGGGCTGGATAATTGCCCAAAATTTAGAAACCCTCCGGGAACAAGTATTACAAGAATTACCCATCGTCTTACAACCGATGGATATTCCCCATCCTAACCCGGATGTAGCAATTTCTCCAGTCCCTTCTCCCACGGAGATCCTCCCCTCGGACAGTCCCCCGAGTGCGCCTCCTGCCGACCCCTCCCTACTCCCGACTTCCTCCCCCAGTGAATCCGGAGTCAAACCCACCATCCGGGTGGAACTCGATCGCCTCACTGAACTGGTGGACCTCGTGGGAGAATTAGTGATCAGTCGCACCCATTTAGAAGTGCAGGAAACTCAACTGCGCGGGGAAGTCAAACGTCTGAGACGGCACATCCGCGATTTGAATCAATTTGGGGTACAACTGCGGGAAGAATATGACCGTCTTGCCGGAGAAAAAAGCCATCAGGGTCGAAGTCCCGCTCATCCCCTGGGTTTCGACGCCCTAGAAATGGATCATTATACGGAGTTTCATGATACAGCCCGAGAAACCATCGAAACCACCCAGGCGATCGCCCACTCCAGTGCCAAAATCGACGAAGTAGCCCTCAATCTGGACCGGAGTACCGATCGCCTCCGACGAATTTGCGATCGCCTCCGGTCTCAAGTCATGCAGTTGCGCGTCGTCAGTTTCAGTCGCGCCGTAGACCACCTGCCTCGCGCCATCCGCGATATGTCTCGCACTTATCATAAAGATGTCAACCTCCTCCTCATCGGACGAGATACCAAAATCGATGAAAGCTTATTACACGCCTTGCGCGACCCCCTGGTCCATCTAGTGCGAAATGCCTTCGACCACGGCATCGAATCCCCGGAAGACCGCAAAGCATCCGGTAAACCCCCCAACGGCCAAATCGAAATCGAAGCGCGCCATCAAGGGGGACAAACCATCATCACCATCTCTGATGACGGCCAAGGCATCGACCCCGAAACCATTCGTTCCCGTCTGGTTGAATTAAGTCTCGTCTCCGAAGAACAATCCCTAGAACTCTCTCTCAACGAACTTTACGACTTCCTATTTTGGTCCGGATTCAGTACCAAACGTGAGGTCACTGATTTATCAGGACGTGGGGTAGGCTTAGATATTGTGCGAAGCAACCTGCGCCAAGTGCGAGGCACGGTTAAAGTAGACTCTCGCATCGGTCGGGGAACTACCTTTATCATTAAACTCCCCTTGATGCTCTCGATTTCCGATGCCTTATTAGTCCGGATCGAACATCATACCCTCGCCTTACCCCTGGATGCCGTAGAAGAGATTCTGCACGTTAACGCCAGTGAAATCCAGATGGCGATGCATCAACCGATGTTACGGTGGCGGGACGAGTATATTCGATTGGTTCCCTTGAATCATTTACTCCATTACAACGAGTCCTCTGTGGATGTTCCTTCTCCGATTCCGGTTGGGGAAGACTATATGCCGGTCCTGGTTTTAAGCTCAAGTGAGGGAATTCTGGCGATCGTCGTCGATCGCCTCGTCGGACAACAGGAACTCGTGGTTAAACCCCTCCCCCAACCCTTATCAAAACCCAACGGCATCCTCGGTTGCACCATTCTCGGCGATGGGGAAGTCGTCAACATTCTCGATGTGGATGACTTAATTGGACAACTCCATCCTCACCTCCAAAAAGCCGTGGTTATTCAAAATGAAACCCTGGGACGAAATCATTTCCTGCCCCTAGGCACTCGCAGCCCCGTCCCCCTGCTTCCCCCCCTGCCTTCTCAACCCCAAATTCTAGTGATTGATGACTCTTATACCATTCGCCAAATGCTCTCGTTAACCCTCACTCGCGCTCGCTATCGCGTCGCCCAGGCCAAAGATGGTCAAGATGCTCTGGAACAATTGCATCAGGGGTTAAAATGTGCTTTAATCATTGCAGATATTGAAATGCCCCGCATGGATGGGTTTGAATTCCTCGCCGCAGTCAAAGAAAATCCCCAATTTTCAACCATTCCCGTGGCGATGTTGACCTCCCGCAGCGGTGCAAAACATCGTCAACGGGCAATGGAATTGGGTGCCGTTCAATACTTTACCAAACCTTATAATGAACGTCAATTATTAGATGCGATCGCTCAATTAGTCGGAGCCACCCTATAACAGTTCAACGCCCCAAATTCAGTCGTTCTCTTCGTTCAACCTCCCGATTTGCTGTCGTTCTCTGCCTTCGTAAGCAGGATATAGCGCCTCTAAATCAGTTTGCTATAAAAATAGCGAGCAAGATGCTCGCACTCCAAAGTCCATATCCTCACCATCGGATCTGTACCTTACCTGACTAAGAATCTCTATATTTCATCCCGTCCTAAGTCTTATAATTGTTCTCAATCCACTCTTCCCTAATGGAGCATCCCTGCTATGTTTTCACCCTCCAAGTACAGCCGCCGATTCCACAATAAAAAGACCACCATTCAGCGCACTCCCGCGCGCAAACTCGTTCTCTTTGAAGTCGCAGGGGAAACATACGCGATCGCCATCGAACGGGTGCAGCGTGTCCTCACCGAATTCACCCCCCAGGGGACTCTCGAAGGGGGCCGCAGCCTCGTTAAAATTGATGCAGATTTGATTACCCTATTAGATCTATCCAGGCTATTTGTCACCCCAAAGGATTCTCAGGAGGAACGGTCTTATTTAATTGTCTGCACCCTCACCAACGGCGATCGTATCGGCATTCCCCTCCAAGATTTACCCGCCATTTTAGATATTCCTGAAGATCACTTTGCAGAAGTTCCCATCTCCTATCGACAAGGCAAGGACAGTAAAAATACGGCACCGGCAGCCGTGGAAAAAATTATTACCACCGATGCCGGTACCGTCGCCTTCTATCTGAACTTGGATAAACTCCTGGATTGAGACGGGTTTGAGGAATGACCTCATGAAATCAGGGCCCGGTTATAAATAGCCTCAATTTCGATTAGAAAACTTAGGCTATCCAAATAAACATCATCCCCGGGTTCATAGCGATAGATTTCCCAAACTCCCGGTTCAATTTGACGCCAACAATTCAGTTGAGGTTGAGTGGGATCAAGCCAAACATATTCCTCTAAAGTCTCAATTTGACGATACTGCTCAAATTGACCCAGTTTCTCACCGGCAGAACCCGAGTGAGATATCACCTCGATAATCAAACAGGGATATTGAATCACCCCATCGCGTCCGTGGGGGCGATCTAAATCCCGAGGGTCATGGCTGACCATTAAATCAGGATAACAGTAGGCAGATGCGGCTTCAATATAAACCGGCCTCGGATGAAGAGAAACAACAGCATTCGTACCACGCAGGTGCTGGATTAAAAGCTGAGAGAGAGTTTGGGTAACCCGTTCCTGAGTGGGAGATTGCTGCGATCCGGGAGTCTGATCCGAGGTAAAGGGGTAAGACAGACCGTTCTCCGGTGCTAAATCAGGGGAAGGAAGGGTGTAACTGTTGAGTTGGCGATCGCCCATGCTAACCTCGTGAACCGTTCATCTGATTTTATCATTTTTTATGTCATTGGTCATGGGTCATTTGTCCCGGGTTGATGGGGAGGGGAAGTCCTCGGGACGAATTATCATTCCCGAGAGCAAGCAAAACGGTTCTTATCGTCGTATTCGGCGGAACCTGAATTTAACGGGGACACTCTCTCTCACCTTAGCGGCTCAATCTTGGATTAAACAGGGGAATAAATTGTTGTTTGCCTGGGCTGACCCTAGGATAGCTAAGGGAACTCAAAAAAAACCTCCAAACGTTCAACGTCCCCCCTTTAGGGGTTTCTTTAAAGAAGACTCCATCAAGGAGTCACTACGAACGTTTTATGATTTATTTTTGGCAATCCCCTAAATGGTTACAAATCCTGAATCCTACGCCTGAAGTTTTACCCTATAAGACCGAGGTCCCTTGGTTTTAAGTGCCTTACAACAGATGACTGTCTTTGTCAATCAACCTTAATAAAAATTAAATTGACCTTTTGCTCTTGACTCCGTATATAATCACGGCTAACCTATCATTATGAACCCAGAATCTAAGTGTGCTTCCCTTGTCAACATCCTGTTCTGTAACGCAGACTAGAGTGTTCAAGGCCGAGAATGGATGAAGATTAATTAATCATGCCAGTCTAACCACTTATTATGACCTAACTCAACATGGAAAACCAAACGGAACCGCAATATTTAACCTCCTTGCAATGGGGGTTGATCATGGCTTTATGTTGGAAAGATACCGAATTTAAAGATGAGTTTGAAAAACATCCCCGTGTAGCCATAGAAAAGTTTAAGGACAAATTTCCCCCGGGTGCTTTTCCAGAAGATATGACCCAGGTTCGTGTGCTGCGAATTCCACCCAATCCAGGGGATATTCCGAATATACAAGCCATTGCCAGCGGTGATGAACCGGCAATTGCACTGCCTTATACCTGTCTTTGTTAGTCAAAAATCTAACGCGGGAACTGGCTTACCTCATGATGAGTAGGGCGTCGCAGTGAAGAAGGGGTTGGAGAAAGTTCGTTTAAATTTAGAGGAAAATTAGATGTCCCTAGAAATTTCCGAAGAATACATTTCCTTAGAAGAATGGGCAAGAATAGTTGCCTATGCTTGGACTAACGAAACCTTTAAAAATGAGTTTGAGTTACATCCTCGCAAGGCAATTGAAGATTTTCTCAACTCCCATAATGTAGAGGATGAAAACAACGCTACTCGACTAGGAATCATTGAGTTGTTTCAAAAAGTCCGATTCAAGCGGTTCTTTGAGATCCCTCCTTGTCCTACGGCGATGAAGGAAACAGAAATCAATGATATTCTGAGCGGAAAACAGACTCACGTTATTCCTTACTTGACCATTTAAAGCCTTTAAAACAGATGGTCTCCTGTTTAACTGGCAGATGCGGGATGCTTACATCCGGTCTGAGGTCGTTTAACCCGATGGCATCCAAACCTTGACCCAATCCATCAGAAGTCACTGACGAACCTATGATTCCTCGCCCCCAGTTTAAAGCCGGTTATCGGTATGAAATAATCCCCTCGGAAGGGGTATTTTTGCTGTCCGAAACCGGACAATTTCTGTTGGGGGGTGAGGCATATATCCAGATTGCCCCCCTGCTGGATGGGCAATATACGGAAACGGAAATTATCAAGCATCTGGATGGACATTTATCCATTGCGGAAGTCTTTTATATTCTCCAACGGTTACGCGATGGCGGGCATCTTGTGGATGAACCTGCACTCCTGACACCCCAGCAAGCAGCATTTTGGGATGGACTCGGGATAAATTCACGAACTGTAGTCCAACGGTTGGAAGCAACTACGGTGTCGCTGATCCCCATCGCCAACCTGGATACCGCACCCTTACAAGCAAGTCTGGAAGCAATCGGTGTGCGAATCGGGGAGGATGGCGATCGCGCAGTGGTGATCACCGATGATTACCTCCGTCCGGAACTGGAAACCTATAGCCAAAAGGCTCTCACTGCTAACCGTCCTTGGCTGTTGCTCAAACCTTTGGGAAAGGAACTGTGGATCGGCCCGATTTTTATCCCCAAACAGACGGGATGCTGGCACTGTCTAGCTCATCGATTACGGGGACATCGCCAACTAGAAACCTATCTGGAAGAGAAAGGGCGTTGTGGTCCTTTTGCTCCCGGATTTTTGGCCTTGCCTTCCACGGTGCAAATGGCTTTTGCCGTCGCTGCTACAGCAATTGCTCAATGGATTGTCTGCGATCGCCCCCCAGTCCTACAAGGTGAGGTGATTACCCTCAACGCCCTCACCTTAGCAAAACAGCACCATCCCCTCCTCCAACGGCCCCAATGTCCCGCCTGTGGGAACCCTGACTGGGTTGCCAAACAGCAGTCAGTGCCCCCCCAATTGCAAACTCGCCCCAAAACCTTTACGGAGGATGGCGGACATCGCAGTTGCTCTCCCGAGGAAACCTATCAGAAATTAGCGCATCACATCAGTCCGATTACCGGCATGATTAGCAGCTTGCAACCCTCGTTGATTGCTGGAGATGACCAGTCACCCCTGCATTCTTATATTGCGAATCATAACTTTGCCCTAGCCGATAATAACCTCTATTTTCTCCGGCAAGGGTTGCGGACCCTAGCCGGTGGTAAGGGGAAATTGGAGATTCAAGCTAAAACCAGCGCCTTATGTGAGGCGATCGAGCGGTATTCCGGTGTTTTTCAAGGGGATGAAGCCCGGATCCGCGCCCGGTATCAAGATTTGGAAACTGCTATTCACCCCAACGCTTGTATGCTGTTTAGCGATCGCCAGTATCAAGAACGCGATCGCCTGAATGCTCAACAAACCCGCTTCAACTGGGTTCCCGAACCCTTCGATGAAACCCAAGAGATTGACTGGACTCCAGTCTGGTCTTTAACCGAGTCCGAACCCCGTTATCTCCCCACTGCCTATTGCTTCTACGGTTATTCCCGTCAACATCACGCCACCTTTGCTCGGGGTGATTCTAACGGCTGTGCGGCGGGAAATAGCAAAGAAGAAGCAATATTGCAAGGATTTATGGAATTGGTAGAGCGAGATAGCGTCGCCCTGTGGTGGTACAATCGACTCAAGAAACCAGCAGTAGACCTCGCCAGCTTTGATGAACCTTACTTTCAGACCCTTTTAGACTATTACCACAGCCGCGATCGCAGTCTGTGGGTCCTAGATATCACCAGTGATTTTAATATCCCCACTTTCGCTGCGATTTCGGCACGCCGGGATCAACCGGGGTCAAAGGTGATTCTGGCATTCGGAGCACATTTTGATCCGCAAATAGGGATTCTGCGAGCCTTGACCGAACTCAATCAGTTTTTACCCACCCTGATTGCAGAAACCCCAGATCATCGCATCGAAGACCGGGAAGTGCTGGAGTGGTTGACCCTAGCCACCACGGAGAATCAGTCCTATCTGACTCCGGATCCGAGCTTACCGCAGAAAAGGCGATCGGATTATGCTTCCCTCTCCAGTCAGGATTTATATGCCGATGTCATCACCTGCGGGGAAATCGTGCGCTCAAAAGGATTATCTCTTCTGGTGTTAGACCAAACCCGACCCGATACTGGACTCCATGTCGTTAAAACCATTGTTCCAGGGATGCGGCACTTTTGGGCCCGATTTGCTCCCGGTCGCCTCTATGAAGTCCCCGTGCATATAGGAGACTTGGGTCAACCCCTAACGGAAGAACAGTTAAATCCGATTGCCATGTTTCTGTAAGAGAGAAAGTAGTTAAAAGTAGTAGTTAAAAGTAGGGTGGGCATTGCCCACCGGAAGGAAAGGTGGGCAGTTAAAAGTAGGGTGGGCATTGCCCACCGGAAGGAAAGGTGGGCAGTGCCCACCCTACTCGTTTTTAAATACCTATCATACTCCATACGGTATTTAAAGGTCTATAAAAACGGATTGTAGGGGCTTCGATGCGCAGGCCCCTACACATACCGCTTGATGCCGATTGTTTTTCTAGACTTATTAGTACCGTATGGAGTATCACAACCGAATTCCGTATTACCTTGAACTCGTTATGAACCGTTCTTATCCGCCCGGTCCTGATGGAGGCTTGTTTGGGATGGGAAATACCATCCACTTTCAAGCCAATGCTCTGGGATTTTTAGAAACCGTGGCCCACCGCTACGGTGATATTTGTTTCTTCCAAATGGGGTCTAATAGTATTTATTTGCTTAATCACCCCGATTTAGTTCAGGAAGTGTTTGTTAAAAATGCCCAAAACTTGCTAAAACCTGAACTCCTCAAACAATCAAATCGGGGATATTGGGGAGATGGATTAACCAGTTTAGAAAAAGAAATCTGGAAAACGCGCCGCCGTCTCATGCAGCCTGCCTTTCACCATCAGCGGATTGCCGCTTACGCTCAAACTATTGTGGATTGTACCCGAGAAATGCTGGCGGGGTGGGAACTGGGAGAACGGGTGAACCTGGATCGAGAATTCCTGATTCTCAGCGCACGGATTGCAGCCCGAGTCTTATTTGATGCCGAACTCGAAGGCTATGGATCGGCAACTGAAAACCAGAAACGGGCGGGCCTGATTCCCTTGGAGGAAGCCCTGGGCGAGGCATTTACAGTCAGCCAAGGACAGGGGATTACTAACATTTTTTCCTTAACTCGGTTGCGAGCTAAACCCAAAATGGAGGCAACTTTATCTCTGATTGAGCAGTGCCTTACCGCAGGAGAAGACCGAGGGGATATGCTCTCATTTCTCATCAGTGCTAAAGATGACTCGGGGACGCCCCTGGAGCCATCAGAAATCATTGGGGAAGTTTTGCAGATGTTTTTTGCAGGGCATCATACCATTCCCACCAGTTTAATATGGCTATTTTACTCTCTCTCCCAAAATGTAGAAGAAATCGAGACTCTATTTCGGGAAGAGTTAGACCGAGTATTAGGAGAAAAACTTCCGGATGCAGAGAATCTGAGGGTTTTAGGGTATGGACAAAAACTGGTCAAAGAAACCCTGCGGTTTTATGCTCCCAACTCGGCGATCGTGCGCGAAATTGTAGCAGAAATTCCCCTGGAGGATTATACCTTACAACCCGGAACCCAAGTCTGGGTGAGTCCCTATCTGCTGCATCGTGACCCGCGCAATTTTCCCCATCCCGAACGATTTTGGCCCGATCGCTTCGCGAAAGAAAACGCCCAGCATTCTAAATATGCTTACCTTCCCTTTGGGGTAGAACCTCGCCTTTGCATCGGCAATGAATTTTCTCTGATGCAAATTCAGTTAATTTCATCTACAATTGCTCAATGCTATCGACTAACATTACAGGGTGAAGGGAATATCCTACCCAAGGCGGGGTTAACCATCCGTCCGGATCGGGAACTCTGGATGAGGGTCGGTATCCCCTGTAGACCCTAAACCAGGACAGAATCTGATGGCGATCGCAATTTTAGACTACCAAATCGGCGAACTACTCCACGAAAGCAGCAACTCCCGAATCTATCGCGCCGTGGGTCTATCCGATAACCAACCCGTTATCCTCAAACTGCTCAATCAAGCCTACCCCTCCCCGGAAAAAATCGCCCAGTTTAAGCGGGAGTATGAAACCACTAGGTCTCTAAATTTTCCCGGGATCATCAATGCCTATCGCTTAGAAAGGTCGGAGCGTCAATGGGTGATGGTGATTGAAGATTTTGGCGGGGTTTCCCTCAAGACAATCATTCAAAATCAACCTCTAACCCTGAGTCAATTTTTACCCATTGCCATTGTTATTGCCGACATCTTGGATCACGTCCATCAGCAACAAATTATCCACAAAGATATTAACCCCAGCAACCTCGTTCTTAACCCCACAACTCAAGAACTCAAACTTATCGATTTTGGTATTTCCACCCAACTCAGTCGAGAAAATCCCACCTTTCGCAATCCGAATCTCTTAGAAGGAACCCTCCTCTATATTGCCCCAGAACAAACCGGACGGATGAATCGCACTGTAGACTATCGCAGTGATTTTTATTCCCTCGGGGTGACCTTCTACGAACTGCTTACCGGCAGAGTTCCCTTTCCCAGCGATGACCCCCTGGCCCTGGTGCATTCCCATCTCGCTCAACAACCCATTCCACCCCATGAGCTTAATCCAGGGATTCCTGAAGCAATTTCGCACATCATCTTAAAATTGATGTCCAAAAATGCGGAAGACCGCTATCAATCCGCTTATGGATTAAAGAGGGATTTAGAAGAAGGTTTGCGCCAGTGGCAAAACACTGAACAAATCCAACCTTTTCCTCTCGCGACTCAGGATAGTTCGGACCGATTCCAATTGCCGCAAAAACTGTATGGACGGCAGCAAAAAATCGCCGAACTGCTCTTGGGGTTTGAGCGAGTTTGTAGCGGTGGACAGACTGAACTGATGCTGGTAGCGGGATATTCTGGGATTGGGAAATCAGCCTTAGTCCAGGAAGTTTATAAACCGATTACCCGTCAACGGGGTTATTTTATCTCCGGCAAATTTGACCAACTGCAACGGGATATTCCTTATGCTTCTCTGGTGCAAGCCTTTCGGTCTTTAATCTTGCAATTGCTGACAGAAAGCGCGACCCAAATCGCCACTTGGCGGGAGAAACTGCTGACGGCACTCGGGCCTAATGCACAAATTATCATTGATGTCATTCCCGAACTGAAAGCCATCATTGGTGAACAACCCCCTATCCCCGAACTTCCGGGAACAGAAGCGGAAAATCGCTTTAAATTAGTCTTCCAAAACTTTATCCAAGTCTTTACCCAAGCGTCACATCCCCTGGTTGTCTTTTTAGATGATTTGCAATGGTCTGATAACGCTTCCCTGAAATTGTTAGCACTTCTGATGACCACCCCGGCGAGTCAGTATTTATATCTCATCGGGGCCTATCGCGATAACGAAGTTTCCTCCGCACATCCCTTGATGCTCACCCTAGAGGAACTTCAAAAAAACCAAGCGATCGTCAATCAAATTTTTCTGACTCCGTTGAGTCTGAGTGATGTCACCCAGTTGGTTGCCGATACCCTAAATACTACGGAAGAAATTGCCCAACCCCTGGCGGAGTTAGTAGAGGTCAAAACTAAGGGAAATCCATTTTTTCTCACCCAGTTTTTAAGCTCTCTTTATAAAAATAAAATCTTAAATTTTGACTCGGACCGTCGCTGCTGGCAGTGGGATATTCATCAAATAGCGGCCCAAAATATTACAGATAATGTGGTGGATTTGATGGTAGAGCAAGTTCAAAAACTACCCGAAACTACCCAAACTTGCTTAAAATTAGCGGCTTGTATGGGCTATCGCTTTGACCTAGAAACTTTGGCCCTTGTCTCTCAGAAATCCCGTTCAGAAACGGCAGCCGCATTATGGGAGGCCATCTCCGAGACTTTGATTTTACCCCTGGGGGACGACTATAAGCTAATGGAATTGGATATCCCCGAGATTGCAGAGGGGGTAACAGTGGGGTATAAATTTGCTCATGACCGCATCCAGCAAGCGGCTTATTCTTTAATTCCGGACACTGATAAACAAGCGGTCCATCTAAGAATTGGTCAGTTATTCCTCGAAAATATCCCCTTAGAAAACCGCGAGCAGAATATCTTTGATATCGTCCATCAACTCAACTTGGGCCGGGAAGCCATTGTTGAGGAATCCTTACAACAGGAGTTAGTTTTATTAAATGAGAGAGCTGGTAAAAAAGCCAAAGCCTCGGCTGCTTTTAAATCGGCCTTACGTTACTTCCAGACGGCGATCGAGTTACTTCCCCAAAACAGTTGGGAAGATCAATATGATTTAACTTTGGCCCTGTATTTAGAAGCGGTTGAAGCCGCCTTGTTTAGTGCTTCTTATGCCTTGATGGAAGAATTCAGTGAAGTAATTTTGCACCAAGCTATCACGGTTTTGGACACCGTGAAAGTGTATGAACTGAAGATACAAGGGTATGTTGCACAGAATGAACTAGGAGAAGCGAAAAAAAGTGGGCTAGAAATTCTGGAACGGTTAGGAATGCCACTTCCGGAGCAACCCACTCCCTCTGATATTGGGCAGGCGATGACAGAAACTCGATCAGTTTGGGCAGGAAAGCGGATTTCCGATTTAATTGATATGCCACCGATGCTCGACCCTTATAAGTTGGCAGCCACTCGGGTTTTTGTGAGTTTATCTAGCGCTGCCGCTATTGGATTTCCTGAAATTTATCCCCTCATTTTACTCCGGATGGCTGGTTTATTCCTCCAGTATGGTACTACCTCTCAATCTCCAGGAGGATATGTAGCTTATGCCATACTTTTATGTGGGGTAGAAAATGATTTAGAATCGGGATATGAATTTGGTTTATTAGGTTTGAATTTACAGAATCGCCTAAACACCAAAGAGATAGAAACCAAAACTTTATATATTTTTAATACGTTCATTCGACACTGGAAGGAGCCTATCCGCCATAGCGTAGAAAAATTGTTACAAGCCTATCAAAGTGGATTAGAAACCGGAGATATCCTGTATGGGGGTTCTGCGTTGTTGATGTACTGCGTCCATTCCTACTGGGCAGGCCAAGAACTGCTTCATATCAACAATGCAATTTCTACTTACAGCGATGAACTCATCAAATTAAAGCAAGCTATATCGTTACGGTGGATGGAATCGTTTCGAGAATCGGGTTTTAAGCTATTAACTCCGACTGAAGAACCTTGGACGCTCAATAGTGATACGTTTGATGAATCGAGTCAACTGTTATCTTATCAACAAACAGGGGATAGAATTGCGCTTTGTTTGAGTTATTTAAACAAAATCATGTTGTGCTACCTGTTTGAACGGTTCCCAGAAGCGGCTGAAAATGTAGCCTTGGGGGAAGAGTATGTGGGAATGGCGATCGCCCAGTATCCGGTTCCTCTCTTCCATTTCTACGATTCCCTCACCCACCTCGCCCTCTATCCCGAGTCCTCCGAACCCGAACAACAGCGCATCCTGGAAAAAGTCACTGCCAACCAGGAAAAAATGCAACTTTGGGCGCAACACGCCCCCATGAACTACCTGCATAAATATTATCTCGTCGAAGCCGAACGCGCCCGAGTCTTGTGCAACCCCTCCGATGCCCGAGACTACTACGATCGCGCCATTACCCTCGCCAAAGAACACGAATACCTCAACGAAGAAGCCCTCGCCTACGAACTCGCCGCCCGTTTCTACATCGCGCGCAACATCCCTCACTTAGCCCGCTTCTACCTCCAAGAAGCCCACTATGCCTATCAACGCTGGGGGGCCACCGCCAAAGTTCAACACCTAGAAACCCGCTATCCCCAACTCATTGAGTTAAGAACCTCCACCGGCAGCAAACTCTCCGCCACCTCCACCAGTGGCAGCAGTTCCGGGGAAACCCTGGATATCGCCACGGTGCTCAAAGCCTCCCAAGCGATTTCCAGCGAAATCCAACTCAATAAACTCCTCGCCCAACTCCTGAATCTTGCCATAGAAAATGCCGGTGCACAAAAAGGCGTGCTGATTTTATCGGACAATAATCAACTCAAAATTGAAGCCGCCAAACTCCCAAATGGGGAAGTCCAAATCCTGGAATCCCTCCCCCTAGAAACCGGAAATTTTGTCCCCCCAAGTATCATTAATTATGTCGCCCGGACTCAGGAAAATGTCATCCTTGCCAACGCCACCGAAGAGGGAATTTTCACCTCAGAACCTTACATTCTCCAACAGCAAACCCAATCCCTTCTCTGTGCCGCCATTGTCAACCAAGGCAAACTCATCGGCATTCTTTACCTGGAAAACAACTTAGCAACCGGCGCATTTACCCCAGAACGGATTGAACTGTTACAAGTCATCTCCGCCCAAGCCGCAATTTCCTTAGAAAATGCCCAACTCTATCGCACCTTAGAAGATAAAGTCATTGAACGGACTGCTCAACTCGCGGAAGCCAACGAAGAAATCAGCGCCTTGAATGAGATGCTCAAATCCGACAACCTGCGGATGAGTGCAGAACTGGATGTCACCCGCCAATTGCAACAGAAAATGTTGCCTCGCCCTGAAGAATTGCAAGCGATTCCTGGGTTAGAAATCGCTGGATTTATGGAACCGGCTGATGAAATCGGGGGAGATTATTATGATGTGTTGAACCATGAGGGACATATCAAAATCGGGATTGGGGATGTCACGGGACATGGATTAGAAGCGGGAATGGTAATGGTGATGGTCCAAACTGCTGTGCGGACTTTGTTGGTGAATGATGAAACGGATTATGTGAAGTTTCTCAATACCATCAACCGGATGATTCATGATAACGTGCAGCGGATGCGGACGGATAAGAATCTGACGTTGGCGTTACTGGATTATGCCGATGGCCTGTTGCGGATTACGGGACAACATGAGGAGGTTTTGGTGGTTCGGGGAACGGGAGAAATTGAGCGACTGGATACGGTGGATTTAGGATTTCCTGTGGGATTAGAGATGGATATTTCTGATTTTATTACTCAGGCAGAAGTGGAGTTAAATCCTGGGGATGGGGTGGTGCTTTATACCGATGGGATACCGGAGGCGGAAAATATGGCGGGAGAGTTCTATGGGATGGACCGATTGTGTGAGGTGGTGTCGCAGTATTGGCAGGAGTCGGTGGAGGCGATTCGAGAAGGGGTGATTCAGGATGTGCGGGAGTTTATTGGGGAACAGAAGGTGTTTGATGATATTACTTTGGTGGTGATGAAGCAGCGGTGATGGGGAGGATGGGGGAGATGGGGAGGATGGGGGAGATGGGGAGGATGGGGAGGATGGGGAGGATGGGGAGTATGCTTACAAGAGTACGTTTTTCATGTTCATGGTGAT
Organism: Laspinema palackyanum D2c; assembly: GCF_025370875.1. Classification (NCBI taxonomy): domain Bacteria; kingdom Bacillati; phylum Cyanobacteriota; class Cyanophyceae; order Oscillatoriales; family Laspinemataceae; genus Laspinema; species Laspinema palackyanum. The sequence goes on along the minus strand of NZ_JAMXFD010000012.1, from coordinate 63,246 downwards.
TCGCCTTTCTATGAACTGCACCTCCGGTCCCCTCCCCTTGCCAAGGTCCGGGTTAGGGTGGGGTCCGCGTTATGTGGCGATTCCCTACGGGATAGCTCCGCTTACCGCCACATAACGCACTCTTTCCAGCTTAAGCGCCTGTATGTAGGGGGGTCCAACCTCTTTCTTCGTGACGCGCGATCGCCTCGTCACTATGACCCTCTACCCAATCATTCTTCCTGACTTGGCTTGGCCACGTCAGGAGGACCCCACCCTAACCCTCCCCAAGACACAGGGGAGGGGACCGGAGGGAGGCGTACTTAAATTTGAGGTAAATCACCATAATTGCTCCCGATCGCCTTCTATGAAGTGAGAATCCCTAATGCCGATCGCTCATCAGGCGATGGAGGAGCAGGGGAGCAATATCCGTAATCGGGAGAATATACTGCGCCGCATTTAAGGCGATCGCCTCTCGGGGCATTCCAAACACCACAGAACTGGCCTCATTTTGGGCGATCGTCACCCCCCCTTGCTTGAAGAGTTCTAACATCCCATCCGCCCCATCGCGACCCATGCCTGTGAGCAAAATTCCCAATGCGGCACGGCGATAAAACTTCGCCACGGCATTAAACGTCACCGTCACCGAAGGGCGATGTCCCGAAACTGGACCGAGAGTTGAATACAGAAACCGACCGCTATTATCCAACTCTAAATGCTTTTGTTCCGGGGGAAAATAAATAATTCCCGCTTCGGGTCGTTCACCAGCCGGAGCAATTTTCACCGGCAAGTGACATTCCGAACCCAACCAATCCACCAACCCCTTCAAAAACCCCTCACTAATGTGCTGCACACAAATCACCGGCACCGGAAACTTCGGAGGCAGTTGAGACAAAATCGTATGTAACGCTTGGGGTCCTCCAGTCGAAGCCCCGATCGCCACAATTTTTACCCCCCGAAATGAACCCGCCGCATCCGGACTCGCAGGCGCAGAGGGATAACGAGGAGTCGGGGTGTAAGACGAGGGAATTTTCACGGTTTGAACCACCGGCTCAACTCGCTTCTGTTCCGGGATGAGGATTTTGCCAGCATTTTTAGGGGGAAGAACCTCCGGGGATGCGCGTCGGGTCTCCCGATGTTCTGCACCCCGACGATGCAACGTAAACACCGTCACCCCAGATAACACTTTAATCTTAGAAATCAGTTCGTGGCGAATCGCCTCAAAATTCCCCATCACCCCCTGTCGAGGTTTGGGAAACACATCCACCGCCCCTGCCTTGAGCAAATTAAAGACCGTATGAGTATCCTCCGCTTGTACCGAAGAACTGATCACCAAAATCGGGCAGGGGAACCTTGCCATCACCTCTTTGGTAAACTCCAACCCGTCCATTTTCGGCATATGCAGGTCGGTACAAATCACCTGGGGATGAACCTGGGGAATCAACTCCAACCCTTCAATTCCCGTCCTTGCCGTCCCCACAATTTCAATCTCGGGAGTTGATCCCAGTAGGCGCTTAAAAATCATCAACGCCACTAGAGAATCCTCCACCAGCAAAACTCGAATCGGCTTTTTGTTCATACTTTACTCTGGCTGCTGCTTACCCTGGGACCCATCACCGAACCCGGTTCAGGTAGGAATCGGGAACTCCCTCTATAGCGAGTCTAAATCAGCCGTTTGAGCGTTTGTAATAACAGGTCTTGATTGAAACTGCTTTTGGGAATGTAGGAATTAGCCCCGGCTTCGGCCCCCCGGCGTTTATCATCATCACTCGCTAGGGAGGTCACCAGAATAATCGGCAATTCAGAATATTCCTTATGCTGACGAATTTTGGTCACTAGCCCTAAACCATCCAAATTCGGCATTTGGACATCGGAGATCACCGCATCAAAGTTCCGAGTTCTAAGTTTATTGTAGCCATCGACACCATCCACAGCGGTGACGACCTCATATCCCGCATTTTCGAGAATGCGTTTTTCTTGGGTGCGGGTGGCGATCGAGTCTTCTACGAGCAAGACTAATAATTTGCGATCGCTCTCGGGCTGCGGTTTCGCCGGAGCAATAGATTTTCTCGGCTTTCGCACAGACTTGAGCAAGTCATGGGGATTTAACACCATACAGACTTCCCCAGTTCCCAAAATCGTTGCTCCCGCCACATTCCGGACCCGTTTGAGCAGTTTGCTTTGGGGTTTAAGCACCACATCTTGCTCATCCACCAAGGCATCCACCAGGATTCCCAGGCGTTCTTCCCCCACTTGGAGAATAATGCAAGGCAGACTGGAAGTATTCATGCTTTTGGAGGAATTGAGAATGCCTCTTGGGGGCAGTTCCAGCAAATCGGCGAGTTTGACCACAGAAACGGGTTGTCCGTCTAAAATAATCGTTTCCCGTCCTTCTAGGGCAAAAATATCGCTCTCCGGAACTAAACGAGCCAGTTGCACGAACTCCACCGGCAGGGCGTAGGCAATCCCTTCTACTTCAACCAGGAGAACATGAGCTGTGGCGAGGGTGGTGCCCAGAGATAAGCGCAGGGTGGTGCCCACTCCCGGGGTGGAGTCAATATGAATACTGCCTTTGAGCCGTTCGACGTTGGTGCGAACCACATCCAGTCCCACCCCGCGCCCAGATACCTCGGTGACGAAGGTCCGGGTGGAGAATCCTGGGGTGAAAATTAGGCTATGGATTTGGTGGGGGGTCATGGCAGCGAGTTCTTCTTCTCGGCAGATTCCCCGCTTGAGGGCGGTTTGTTTGATTTTTTCTAGGTCGAGTCCGCGCCCATCATCGCGGATTTCGATGACGATGTTGTTGGCGGTTTGGTAGCCTTTGAGGATAATGGTGGCTTTGGGGGGTTTGCCTTTTTGTTGGCGATCGCCAGGGGTTTCGATGCCGTGGTCGATCGCATTGCGGATGATATGCATCAACGGGTCTTTCATTTCTTCCAGGATGCGCTTATCGGCGCGGGTGTCTCCCCCTTCAATCAGCAGTTCTACTTGCTTGCCTTCTTGTTTGGCTAAATCCCGCACCATCCGAGGAAATAGGGTAAAGATGGTGGATAAGGGCAGCAGGCGCAAGGTCCGGATGCCTTCTTCGAGTTCCTCGGCAATGGTGTCGAGGCGGGCGTTATCTTCATAAACTGAATTTCTGAGGCGGTTGACAATTTGGCCGAGGCGTTCGAGTCGGTCTTCGATGCGATGATGAAAGCTTTGCAAGCGGTCTAAGGAGCCATTGCGGTTGCCCCGCATGACTTCTTCGAGGGCAAAGCGATTGACAAAGCTATCGCGACTCCATTCTTCCCAGAGGGTGACAATTTCTTCGACTTCCGAGAGGCGATGGGCAATTCGGATTTTGCTGACGGTGAGTTCCCCGGTTTGGGTCATCAGACTATCCAGATTGCGGGTTTCGACCCGAATGGTGTCGATCCGGTAGTTGCTGGTATCGGTTTGAGCTGGGGTGACTGGGACGAGGGGGGGCAGGACTGGAGGTTGAGCTAGGCCGGAGTCTCGACGGCGATCGCCCCCTAGGGGTGGGGGAGGTGGGCTACTGCCCAGGGGTTTAGAGTTCCCCGGAATCGGATGTTTTTGAGCCACATTATGCCCATTGACTGTGGCGCTGACTGTGGCCGGGGAACTGGCGGCGATTTCTACCTGGGATATGACCTCTAGCATTTCAAAGCGGGCTTCTTCTAGGGCTTGTTCCCGGTTTAGGTCGCTCTGTTCCTCCGTTGCCTGGAAGCTTTCTGTCCCTTCGGTTTCCGTTACAGAGTCTACCCGGTCTAAGGTCTCTTGGAGACTGTCCCTCTGTTCCGGGGGGATCGGTTCTCTGGGTGGGGAGTTTTCGGTTTCCTGGGGTTGGGGTGGCGCGCTTTTAGTTTCGGTCTCCTTGGTGTCGGAGGAAGCGCCCATTAAGTAGGCGAGGACGTAAAAGGTATTGACTCCGGCATCTTCGCCGGTGACGGATTCCTCAACGAGTTTGGCGATCGCATCTAAGCCATGATAAAGGCGATCGCACAACTCTGGGGTTAAGGGGGTTTCTTTGCGCTTAACCGTTCCCAGCAGATGTTCCCACTGATGTGCCAGGGTGGCAATATCTTTCACCCCCAGCATTCCCGCATCTCCTTTCAGACTATGGGCTTCTCGCATCAATTCTTCGAGTTTCCCCAAGTCATCCGGCTGCTGTTCTAGGTGCAATAACCCTTCGTTGAGTTTCTGCAGATGCTCTTCACTGGCTACTTTGAATGTAACTCTGAGTTCTTCATCGTCGATCATCATGGTTTTAGCTCCTCCAAAGTCCGATTTAGGGATTCCTGGGGGATAATTTCCCCTACCTTGAAGATTCCCCTTTTTTACTCAAATTTCCCCCGGTTCTCCTCGGCCTGTTTCCCGGCGTGATCGACTCGGTTTTGGACCGGTTTAATTTTGGCAATCCTGGCCCAAAACTCTCCAGATTGATTCGAGTTTTCATAAGCTCATTTTAACAGTTTGGACCCATTCCTAAAGGCCAATCTTTTGGGGGGTGAAATTGGCAATCTTTTTGCTCCTATCATCCCCGGTTTAGTTCCTGAACTGATGGTGAACTTGGTCGTTCCTGGTATGGTTTTCACCCTGATTTTCTGGTAACTTAACTGCTTGTTGAGGAGAGACCTCCATTGAGGAGCAGTGAGGAGCCAAAACTCCGAGGCGATCGCCCGCTGGATTCCTGAACAGGTTGCTCAATGAACAGTCGCCGATTCAGACGGCAAACCCCACCCACAGGAGTTTTCCCTCCCTGAATCTCGGGAGATTGAGGCCCAATTCCCCGACGTTCCCGCTCTTTCTCCGGCCCAAGTCTGGGTCTGGGGACTCTCTCCACCTCTGGGCCTCATCGAAACGGCTGCGATATTTTGGCCTATTGCAATTTTCGCATAATTTGCGGACAAAGGCAAGGGAAAGCACCTCTGATGGATGCCTGATTTCCCAAGGGATAACCGGATTCAGGATAATTCAGCGGGAATACAAGATGCCTCCCTGACTGATTCCTATTCGCTCTCCAAGAAAGAGCAAAGCCCTAACTTGTGAATCCCCCAGAACCCCAATAGAAAGAATACTCAGACCATTTCTTTGAGGTCGAGGGCGGCTTGATTGAGTTTTTCAGTGCCCATTTTTGCCTGAGAAATACTGTTAACAGTTTCTGAGGCAATTCTATTTAGGGCATTCATGGCTTCAAAAACCTGCTGAATGGCGATCGCCTGCTGTTGGGCGGTTAATGAAATTTGTTGCGTATTATTAACAATTTCATCAATCGCTTCCACCACTACTTCTACGGTTTTTGTCCCTTCTTCTGTAACCTGAACGGTTAGGGAAGTGGCCGATTGAATTTCTTTAACCAGAGAATTAATGCGATCGGCACATCGGCCACTGTGGTCCGCCAGTTTGCGAATTTCTGTGGCAACCACCCCAAATCCTTTCCCCGCTTCCCCCGCCCGAACGGCTTCAACGGAAGCATTGAGGGCTAACATATTCGTTTGATTGGCGATATTGCTAACGTTACTGGCAATTCCATCAATTTGAGACAGTTGTTGGGTGAGTTGTTCGATGCGGTTGGCAATCTGATGGACGGTTTGTTTTAAACTGGTATTTTGCTGTCCAATCTGGCGATTGCGGGATAGAAGGGTGGAGTTATTGGAACCCAAACCGTAGGACAGATGCACCGGCAGTTCATGATGGGTGGAGGAATCCACTAAGTTTAAGACCAGAATCGCGTTAGCCGCAGCAGATTCGGCTTGTTCCGCAGTGGCTTTGGAGGATGCATTCAACTCTTCCATTGAGCTCGTCGTTTGGTTGACGGAAATCGCTTGAGCGTTCGTGGAAGTTTCCTGGTGACTGAAGGTAGCGGCAAATTCCGTAGAGGAGGTTGCCACTTCATGAATGGCACGTTCGATGCGATCGCGGATGCTAGAGGCGAGTTTGGCACCAATGGCGATCGTCATCAACCCCACGAGGGCACTTCCCCACCCGGCAACGGCGAGGGACAAATGTAACGCTGCTTGCGCTTGTACTTTTCTAGCCGCCACTGTCTCTCGTTCTTGTTGGACAAAGGCATTGTAAATCGACTCGATATCCCGGACGATATTGCTACTTTGGTCCGTTGAAAATAAGGCCACCGCTGCCTCCCTTTGACCCGTTTGTGCCAGTTGGAGCATTTGCAGATCAGCTTGTCGCAGTTGATTTCCTAACTGAGTGTACTCCTGAAATCGCTGCCGTTGTACCGGGTCCTCCAGTTGAGCAATTTTGGGTTCTAAGCTATTAATCAACCGGCTATAGGACTCGCTACCTGTTTCAAATCCTTGGCGATGGCGATCGGTTGCACTCACCAAATATCCTCGGGTTGAGCGTTCCATGCGAATCGCTTGCAGGGTGGCTTCGGCCAAATGATCAATGACTTCTGAAGAAACCCCAATCTGTTCATCGAGTTCCTCGGCTTTTTTAACCGTTGAAACAATCAGGGTAGCCAGTACACCGGACACTAACAATGGGATAATAATGCAGGCAAGAATTCGTCCCCTCAGTTTTAAGCTGTCCAACATAATCAGATGATGACTCCTTAATTTTGACCTCAACCCACCGATTTAAACCGGGTTTATTGCAGCCCTGAGTGGCTTACCTCAATTATGATGAGATTTCCCAGAAGGAGGTGCGTAAACTCAGAATCTATGGATTCTGATGATTGACTGTCCCATCGGCTATATTGTTGTTCCCGCTTGCAGATTATCTTAACTTAGGAGTTTCGTATCCAGGGGAGAGTCGGGGGCTTTCCCCGTCGGAAAAGCCCCTCCACATTCAGGACACGGAGATCTCGACCGGACTTACGGATCCGGGGTTCTGATATAGCGAGTCTAACTCATTGTGGCAATAGAATTTAGGGATTCTCCCGCCTAAATTTCCCGCTGTAACTTGAGGGCGATGTGATTGAGTTGTTGAATGCTGATTTTGGTTTGGGCGATCCCGCTGGCGGTTTCTTGGGCGCTTTGAGTCAGACTATTCATGGCATCCAGGGTTTGTTGGATCGCCAGGGCTTGTTGTTTGGCACTCAAGGAGATTTGTTGCGCGTTGACGGCGATGTGATTGACGGCAGAAACCACGCTTTCTACGCTGCGAGTTCCGTCTTTGGTGACCATCACCGCTGAATTGGTCGCCCGTTCAATATCGGTTACTAGGTCGCTAATTTTCTCGGCGGATTGTTTGCTGCGATCGGCCAGTTTCCGAATTTCTGAAGCGACAACGCCAAAGCCTTTACCTTGCTCTCCGGCCCGGACTGCTTCGACCGCCGCATTGAGTGCTAACATATTGGTTTGATTGGCGATATCGCTGACTAATCCGGCAATTTTGTCGATTTGGTTGACTTGCTCACTCAGATGCAAAATTTGATTGGCAATTTGTTCGACTTGAACGGTGGTGGCTTCGGCGCGTTCGGAGGACTCCTGAGAGGAGAGGCCCAGTTGTTCCATTGTGGTGCAGGTTTCATGAACTGCACTGGCTTGTTGGTTGGCAACGCGCTCTTGTTGTTCGGTCATCGCAGCGATTTCTGTGGAGGAGGAGGCGATGGTGTTGGTGGTGTCGCTGAGGGTGTCGGTAATCCGGCTGGCGATCGCCCATCCCAATGCCCAGGCTACGATCGCCGTGATTGCGGTACTCACTAACACCAAGATGCTCAATAAGTTGAGGACCTCATTGGTGCGCTCGCTTTTTTCCTTTTGAAGCTCATCTTCCCGTTGGTTGAACTCCTCCAAGAGGGTTTCTAGTTCCCGATTCAATTGTTCTCGTTCCGGAGTGGCATAGGCTTTTATCGCCTCCGGTACTCGGTTTTGTTGGACTAAATTAATCAGATTTTTATTAAAGGCAATCGTTCTTTGACTCAGGGTTAAAATTCCCTCTAATCTTTCTTTTTGTCCAGGTTCTTCTACATGACTTTTTAAATAGTTTACCGAATTTTCAAAGCGGGTGAGGTCGGCCTCAACTGCCTCGGGAATAAATTCTTCCTGGTCGATAACGTAACCTCTTGCCGAGCGTTGGATGGACATTAACCTTAGAGCTAGACGGTCAGACTCCCGGACTAGAGCCGCCCCCTCTTCTAAATTGCTGACTTCTTGCTGAACTTTCTGGCTGCTGACAAAAACTAAGGCTGCGGAACTAATGGAAAATATTAAAGGGATGGAATAACCTAAGAGAATTCTGGCTTTTAACTTTAAATTAAACAACATGGAAAATCCTCACGTGCTATTTTCAAATCGGGCGGGTTGATTTCAATTCAAAACTTCGTCCAGTATTTGATTTTTACCCCGAAATAGCAATTTTAAGGTAAATCAGGTGCAGCCATTCACTCCGTAACCCTGACCTTCTCCTCAACCAGGGGATTTTAAGTTTTGTTAAGCGCAATCTGGGCCAGAAAACTGCTATAAACTGCCTGAACCTTAAGAAATTAGTAGAAGTTTTCCCCAAATTTGAACGAACTAACTCCCGATATCAAAAAACCGGATTTACTGTCTTGACAATTCTAATTTTATCACGCTTTTTCAAAAGTGCTAAGGGGATTTGTTGCCCTGGAAGCCTCGTCAAACAACTGTGGGTTAAAATTATGGCTGAGCACTTGAGAATAAGAAAGAGCCGGGATTTTCAGCGCCTCCAATTGTAGTAACAGGACCTGGAAGAAAAAAAAACAGGCAAAAGGTTGAGGAAAAACTCGGACCTTTTGCCTGTTTAGAATTCACCGATTATTTAGAATTCCCGTTGCCATTAGCGGCGGCAGCTAAGAGGCGATCGGTCAGTTTGTCTGGGACTTCCTGGAGGTGATCGTACTTCCAGCGGAAAAACCCAACTCCCATCGTCAGCGATCGCAACTCCACAATCAAATCCTGCATTTCTGCCTGGGGTAAATAGGCCAAGACCTTATCCCATGATTTCCAGTTTTCTAGGGGTTCATAGCCTAAAATTTGCCCCCGTCGTCCGCTGATCAGTTGCATCATATTCGAGGTAAAGTCCGTCGGTGCACAGATCTCCACCGAGGCGATCGGTTCAAGCAAGGTGGGTTCACATTGGGCTAACCCCTCTTGCATTGCCAAACGTGCGGCCTGTTTAAAGGACTGTTCTGAACTATCCACGGAGTGATAGGACCCATCGGTGAGGGTAACGGCAATATCCACCACCGGGAATCCCAAGGGTCCTTGATTCAGGTACTCGCGCACCCCCATTTCTACCCCAGGAATATACTGTTTAGGGACCACGCCGCCGACGATTTTATCGTTGAAGTGATACCCTTCCCCCCGAGGCATGGGTTTGATTTCCAGGTAAACATCTCCAAATTGGCCATGACCCCCACTTTGGTGCTTGTAGCGGCCATGAACCCGGGGCGCTGCTTTGCGAATGGTTTCCTTGTAGGGCACATGAGGGACTTGGGTAATCATCGGCAGGTTGTACTTGCGCCGCAGACGATCCAAGGTGACCTTGATATGAATTTCCCCTTGACCCCAGAGGATAATTTCGTGAGTATCGGGATTTTGTTCCCAGGCGAGGGCGGGGTCTTCTTCTAGGAGTTTGGTCAAGGCGGCGCTGATTTTCACTTCGTCGCTGCGCCGTTCTGGGGCGATCGCCAGGGCAAAAACTGGAGGCAGTTGTTCTGCTTTGGGTAATTCTGATTTGAGCTTACCTTCCCCGGTGGTGAGGGTATCTCCCGTCTGAATCCCTTCCATGCGCGAGAGGGCGACAATATCTCCCTCGACTGCCTTCTGAATGGTTTCCGTTTGCTGTCCCTTCATCCGATACATTCCCCCAATCCGGACGCCGTTGAGGGTCATGTTATCGGTGATTTCTCCTTTCCACACCCGCACGAGGGACATTTTGCCCCCTTGCGGGGTGTAATAGGTTTTAATCACTTGGGCTAAGGGTTCACCGGAATGCAGGGGGATTCCCCGGCGATCGGCGGTGGTTTTGGGTTCCGGTGCTTCCCGAATCAGAGCATCAAGCAAGGGTCTGACGCCATAATCTGAATCCGCTACGCCCATAAAGACGGGGACGATTAAATCGGCCCCTAATTCCATTTTGAGGTCGGCGACGATTTCATCCTGGGAGGGTTCAATCTCTTCAAGGAGTTCTTCGAGGAGGCGATCGTCAAAGTTGGCTAACTCTTCTAACATCTCCTGACGAGCCTCATGTTCTTCTTGTTTGAGTTCCTCGGGGAGGGGTATGGGGTCGGGGTCACTGCCACCGTGGTAGTGATAGGCTTGTTCCGTGACCAGATCGATAAACCCCACGGGGTCTGAGCCTTTGAGAATGGGATATTGATGGGGGACTAAGGGCCGGGTGGAGACGGCTTTGAGGGCGTGGAGTACGTCCATAAAGCTATCTTTAGCGCGATCCATTTTGTTGACAAAGACGATATGGGGGATTTCCCAGTCATCTAAGAACTTAAATAAGGGGGCTAAGGTGAGCACCCGGCTGACTTCCGGTTCGCAGACGACGACGGCGGCACCGGTTCCTTTGAGGGCGTTGTAGGTTTCTTGGATAAATTCTATGGACCCGGGGCAGTCTACGAAGGTGAAGCGGACATCCTTGTATTCGGTGGTGGCGGAGGATATCTCTACACTCATTTGGCGATCGCGCGCTTCGGGGGAACTATCCCCCACGGTTGTCCCTTCTTTGACGTTCCCTTTCCTACTAATTGCACCTGTTACAAACAACAGGCTTTCGAGTAAGGTGGTTTTTCCACTCAGATATGGGCCTACAATTGCGACGTTTCGCACGTCGGAGACAACTTTTTCGGTCATGATTCACTCCTGTGAGTTAGTTACTAAAGATTAAAAAATTTTTAAGAGGGCCAAGGTGGATAGCCTATTTAAAGTAAAATCCTTATCCTGACTCTATGGGAAACAAGGTGATCAGCATCAGCACTTCTCGGATGGGTCTTGATGTATTTTAGATTACCGTATTTTTGAACCAAAGAATTACCGATTGAGGGACTTATTTTTCTAAGCTTAATCCTTTTTTTTTGAATTTTAAAGCAGTGTTATCCCTTGAAAATTATCGTGGCGGGTGAGTGTTGGCTCTAAAATTCTGGCCGACTCTAGTCAGAGGCAGGGATGTCACGGTAAAACTAGGTTAAACCACCTCGACTCATTTCCAGGAGGGGCGATGCAATTACAACGGAACATAAGGGCCCGAATCGTGGGCGTGACGCTGGGGATTTGGATGATGCCGTTGCTGTGGATACCGTGGGATGGCGCAGGGATGCGCGCGATCGCCCAGGGGAGTTCCCAGGCGGCCCTGGATTGGGTAAACCGGGGACTGGGGTCGATTCAAGCGGGTCAGGTATCTGAGGCGATCGCGGCGTTTCGTCAAGCAACTCAACTGGACCCGACCCTAGCTGTGGCTCATTATAATCTGGGCTTGGCTCTGCGGCAATCGGGAGATTTGCAAGGGGCGGCGGATTCATTTTACCAAGCAACTCAAGCGGACCCTAGATTTACTCTTGCCTTTGCCAATTTAGGGGCGGCCCTGATTGAAGGGAATAATCTCGATCGCGCCCGGGATTATTTACAACGGGCGATCGCCTTGGACCCCCAAATGGGATTGGCTCATTATAATCTAGGTCTGGTCCTGGAGCAACAACAGTTACTGGATGCTGCTGCGGCTTCGTTTCAGCAGGCGATGCAATATAGTCCCACGACTCCTGAACCGCCCTATCATCTCGGACTGGTTTATCTGGAACAAGGGAAACTGGAGGCGGCTAAATCAGCATTTAACCGGGCAATCAGCATTACTCCAACTCATGCTGCGGCTCACTATCATCTGGGGTTTATTGCTTATAATCAAGGGGATTTGAACGCGGCTTTAGACTCATTTCGTCAGGCGGCTCAAGGGAATGTCAATTATGCTAATGCCTATTATGGGGCTGGGTTAGTGTTTCTGCGTCAGGGGAATTTCACCGAGGCTCAACGAGTGTTGGAATATGCCCGAGACCTTTATACTTTGGAGGGAAATACAGAACGGGCGATGAATGCTGAACGATTGTTAGAGCGATCGCGCAATCCCTAATTCGGAGGCTCTCGGTTGAGCGATCGCTCTGGATTACGATGGGTGGTTCTGCCCGATGTGACTCACCGGCAATTGAATCCGGAATTCTGTTCCTTTTCCCAGTTTTGAAAAACAGTTTAACTTTCCTAAATGTTTTTCAACAATAATTTGATAGCTAATTGACAGCCCTAATCCGGTTCCTTTCCCAATGGGTTTAGTGGTAAAAAATGGGTTAAAAATATTGGGAAGAATGTCCGGAGGAATTCCTCCTCCATTATCCTCAATCCAAATTACGATGAACTCCGGGTTCACCGCAGCCCCGTCAATCGGGTTTGCCGGTGGACTTTTTTGCAGGACTTCGGTACAGAGGGTGAGGGTGGGGATATAGTCTTTTGAAGGGTTTTCAGCCAGGGTGTCTTCCAAGGCATCAATTGCATTGGCTAGGAGATTCATAAACACCTGATTCAGTTGCCCCGGATAGCACTCCACTAAGGGTAACTCGGCGTATTTTTTGACGACTTGAATCGCCTGATGTCCAGCGGTGGCTTTGAGTCGATGTTGCAAAATCATCAATGTACTATTCAGCCCTTGATGAATGTCTACGGCCTTGATTTCTGCTTCATCCGTGCGGGAAAAATTTCGCAAACTCAAGACGATATTTTGAATCCGTTCGGCCCCGACTGTCATGGATTTAATGGTTTTGGGTAAATCTTCTATAATAAAATCTACATCCATTGCTTCGGCTTCTTCTTGAATTTCCGCCGCCGGGTCGGGATAGTGTTGTTGATAGAGCCCCAGCAGGAAAAGTAAGTCTTTTACATATTCGTCGGCATGATTAACATTACCGTAAATAAAACTGACGGGGTTATTAATTTCATGAGCAACCCCGGCGACTAATTGACCAATGGAGGACATTTTTTCCGCTTGAATCAGTTGACCCTGGGTGGTTTGTAACTTCTGCATTGCTGCTTCTAAATCTCTGGTCCGGCGGATGGATAGTCCTAAATAAATGGCGATGATTATGGTGAGGAGCAAGCCGATCGCCAGGATTGCTAAGGTGTCCCAAATGAATCCCTGAAAGCTTGGGGTGGGACGCAGGACAAGAGTCCATTCGCGATCGGCCACGTTAAGGGTCTGGGTACAGAGGCTGGGATTTTTGTAGCACAAAGACTGGGGAGAGAGGGGTTCAGGTTCTTTCAGACGGGTATCGGCAATAAATTTTTGGGTGGCCGAGTCATAAAAAATCAGGACCTGATTATTGGGTTCCGCTCCCGGGTCGAGTAAGTAAAAATCTAGGTGATGAAGGGTTAATCCGCCGAGGGACCGTTGCAACAAATTGGAGAGACTATAGACGGTGTAAGTCATTCCCCTAAAAGTATTGCGGCGATCGCGGATTCCGGCGGGCCGATCGCCTCCCCGGTACACAGGTCGAAACATCGCCACCCCATAAGTCTTCCCATCGGCTAATAGAAATCGTTCCGTTAGCGCTATCTCTCCCTGGTTTTTTCCTCGGGTGATCGCCGCGCTCACCCTGGGTTCATAACTGGGGTCCAGTCCCAACAGTGGTCCTTTATAGCGAGTGGCGGGTTGTCCATAGAGAATGGGAAAATATTCCCGGCGATCGCCCGCCGGGACTAAGTTGCCATCGGGGTCGCGATCGCGAATCTGGAAATTTTCCTTCCCTTGAGCTTGCATTTGCTGCTCAAAAGCCCTCCGTTGTGACCTCGGCACTTTTTCTAGCCATGCCATCCCGAAAATTCCCGGATAATTCTCAAAAAAGGATTGGGAAAACCGCTGAAAATTTTCCTCAGTCACCTGACCGGAAATATCATACCATGCACCCAGGGAGCGGGTGACTTTAACATATTCATCCAGATCACTTTGTAAGGTGATCTTCATGCTCTCCCGGCGTTGAAATAAGTTGTCCTGTGCGGCTCTTCGTTCCCATTCATACACTCCTCGGGCAGCGATCGCAGACAGGGACAAACCAACGAGTAAAGTTAAGCCAACCGGAAGGTAGGTCTGGATTCCCAAAAGGGCGTTTTTAATTCGTCCGACATTTTTCCAATGAACCGCCATAGAACCGTTGTTTTTTTTCTAATTTAACCGGCTTCGCTCTTAGAAAAACCCTGCTGATTACTACTGTCAAAAAACTTCGAGCCTTGAGAATCTCTGAGTGATCGCTGATTGGGTTCAAAAATCGCTACGGTTGGGACAATCTGTTCTACAATAACATTTTCAATCCGGGGATAGGATCCGAAAAAACCCGCCTTTCTACAGATTTCACTCAACCACCTTGTCTAGGGGAATCCGGCGTGGAGTGGCAAGGGTGGGTAGAATCCAGGGGCTTTCTTGGCGTATTCTGGAAAGAGTTGTTAAATGGGGTGGCTTGTGGGCTTCAGTGGGAAGGCACAAGCGACTTCTAGTCCTTTAGAGCCTTTAGAGTACGATCCGATATGGCTACCTTTTTATTAGAAGTCGGTACAGAAGAATTACCCGCAGGGTTTCTCGATAGCGCAATTACCCAATGGCGATCGCGCATTCCTGACTCCCTGGCTGAAAATTTCTTGACAAATGACGCAGTTCATGTATATGGAACCCCTCGCCGGTTAGCGGTGGTGATAGAAGGATTGCCGGTTCAACAAGGCGATCGCGAGGAAGAAATTAAAGGCCCCCCCGCCTCCGCTGCCTATAAAGACGGCAAACCCACCAAAGCGGCAGAAGGATTTGCCAAAAAACAAGGGGTCGAACTCGATGCCTTAGAAATTCGCCCCACGGATAAAGGGGATTTTGTCTTCCTGCGGAAAACCATCACCGGACGTCTCACCACAGACATTCTCCAGGAACTGGTCCCGCAATGGATTAGCAAACTCGAAGGGAAACGCTTAATGCGCTGGGGGAATGGCGAAATGAGGTTTTCTCGCCCCTTGCGCTGGTTGGTGGCATTATTTGACCAGGATATTTTGCCAATTCAACTGGACAACGGGTCCGAAAGTCTCACCAGCGATCGCATTTCCTCGGGTCATCGCGTCTTACATCCCCAACCCGTAGAAATTGCCACTGCCTCAGATTACGTCAAATCCCTAGAAAATGCCTTTGTTTCCGTAGATCCAGACCGCCGTCAAGCTATTATTCAAGACCAAGTAAAAGCCGTAGCAGCAAAAGTCGGTGGAACTGCCGAAATTTCCCCAGATTTACTCCAAGAAGTCACCAACTTGGTAGAATGGCCGACCGCAGTTTTAGGTAAATTTGATGAAGACTTCCTCATTTTACCCGCCGAAGTGATTACCACAGTCATGGTCAGCCATCAGCGGTATTTCCCGGTCTTAAAATCCGCCGAAACATCCGGCAAATCCCCCGAACTTCTCCCCTATTTCATCACCATTTCTAACGGTGACCCGGCCAAATCTGACCTCATTGGCCTCGGCAACGAACGGGTGATTCGCGCCCGATTAGCCGATGGTCAATTTTTCTATAAAACCGACCGGGCCAAATCCCTAGAAGCTTACTTACCTAAACTAGAAGAAGTCACCTTCCAGGAAGATTTAGGCTCAATGCGCCAAAAAGTCGATCGCCTCTGTCAGGTTGCCGCTTTGATTACGAAACAATTGCAAATTCAGGGCGAACAACAAGAGGAAATTGCGCGGGCGACTTTACTCTGTAAAGCCGATTTAGTCACCCAAATGGTCTATGAATTCCCGGAACTCCAAGGCGTCATGGGCGAAAACTATGCCCGGGCCTGTGGGGAATCGGAAGCCGTCGCCACTGCCATTTATGAACATTATTTACCCCGAAATGCCGGAGATAAATTACCGGAAACTCCTGTAGGTCAAGTGGTCGGATTAGCCGACAAATTAGATACGTTAGTCATTATTTTTCGCTTGGGGATGATTCCCACAGGTTCCTCCGACCCCTTTGCCTTGCGACGGGCCGCCAATGCAGTAATTAATTTAACTTGGACTGCGAATTTACCCTTGAACTTAGGGGAATTATTAGGGAGGATTGCAGCCTTGTTTCCACCCAGCCATCCGAAAACTTCCCCAGAATGGCTCTTGCAATTACAGGAGTTTTTCTTACAACGAATTCGGACGCTGTTGCAAGAGGAACGGGGGATTGATTATGACTTGGTGAATGCAGTTTTGGGGGAAGAAGACCAGGAATATAGCCAACGCGCTTTAGAGGATGTTTTGGATGTTCGCGATCGGGCTTTATTCCTCCAATCCATTCGTAATAATGGCAGATTAGATACTATCTATGAAACCGTGAATCGGTCTGCAAGATTGGCGAAACAAGGAGATTTAGAGACTTCGGTCCTAGATCCGACTCAAGTGCTGAAACCGGAATTGTTCCAAAAGTCCTCAGAACAAGGGTTTTATGATGCTTTGATCCGGTTAATGCCGACGACTCAAGCGGCGCGATCGCAGCGCAACTATCAGCAGTTGGTGGATGCTTTAGCAGAAATTACCCCAATCGTCAGTCAGTTTTTTGATGGGGAGGACAGCGTACTGGTGATGGATCCGGACCCAGAAATCCGGCGTAACCGCCTCAACTCCATTGGTTTACTGCGAAATCACGCGCGGGTTCTGGCGGATTTCGGCCCGATTGTCAAGCCCCAATAGTTGCAACCGGCGGGGGATAAATCGATTGGCGGCCTAACAGAATCAAGTCGGTTGAAAACCGACTAAAAACACCAAGGGATAAGACTTGTTATCCCCCGCCTAAGAGCTGCGAGTCGGTTTTTAACCGACTGCAAGTCTGATACAGTGGTGTTTTCAGTCGTCTTTAGACGACTTGATTCTGTTAGGCGGGGGTTTTAACCCCCGCCGGTTGTTGCCACTCTGAGCTGGGGGTTAAAACCCCCGGCGGTTATTGCCTGAAATCTTTTTGCAGAGAAAACACCCTGTAGACAGAACAACAAACGGTAAGATGAAGGTTAGACTTTGAAAAAATGCGATCCATAAAAGTATGCCAAAGGCTCATATCATTGGACTAGGACGGTCAGGGGTTGCCGCAGCGCGGTTATTAAAAAAGCAAGGATGGGATGTTACTTTGAGCGATCGCTCAGATAATGACTCCTTGCGACAACAACAACAACTGTTGGCTGCTGATGGCATCGATGTACATCTAAATCAGTCCTTTGAACCGGAGAAGTCTTTAGATTGGGTGGTCGTCAGTCCGGGAGTTCCCTGGGATCTTCCCGCCTTGGTGAAGGCGCGGCAAATGGGAATTACCACCCTGGGGGAAATGGAATTAGCTTGGCGCAATCTCAAAGCTTGTCCCTGGGTGGGGATTACGGGAACCAATGGGAAAACGACGACTACCGCTTTAATTGCCGCAATTTTTCAAGCGGCCGGATTTAATGCACCGGCTTGTGGCAATATCGGATATGCAGCGACGGAGTTGGCATTAAAAGGATTTGACTCGGACCCGGCAACCCCCCAGTATCCCGATTGGGTGATTGCGGAAATTAGTAGCTATCAAGTGGAGGCATCAGAAACTGTAGCGCCGCAAATTGGGGTTTGGACAACCTTTACGCCGGATCATTTGAGCCGTCATGGTACGTTAGAAAATTATTTTAATATTAAGGCATCTCTGTTGGAACGCTCTGAGCAAAAAGTTTTAAATGGGGATGACCCTTACTTAAGAAAAAGTTTAAGCGATCGCTGGCCGAATGCCTGCTGGACGAGCATTAAAGGTAAAAGTGAGTTATTAGGGAATCCCGATAAGGGCGTTTATATTGAAGACGGTTGGGCGGTGGCAATGGGCGAGGCAGTCTTGCCCATTGATGCCTTGAAAATGCCGGGGGAACATAACCTGACGAATCTGTTAATGGCCGTGGGTGTGGCGCGATTGGCGGGAATTGATAAAGCGGCGATCGCCGATGCTGTTGCCAACTTCCCCGGTGTTGCTCACCGTTTAGAACTGATTCGCACTTGGCATGGAATTGACTTTATTAATGATAGTAAAGCCACCAACTACGATGCCGCACAAGTGGGATTAGCCTCCGTTGCTGCGCCGGTGATTTTAATTGCTGGCGGTGAAGCGAAAGAAGGGGATGATACGGGTTGGTTGCAAACCATTGAGGCGAAAGTTGCCCAAGTGCTGCTGATTGGCGATGCTGCCGATGCCTTTGCCAAACGCTTAGAACAAGTGGGGAATGAGCGCTATGAAATTGTCTATGGCATGGAACGGGCGGTAATTCGGGGGGCCGAATTAGCAGAAGAACTGGAGGCGCAGGTGGTCCTCCTGTCTCCCGCTTGTGCCAGTTTTGATCAATATCAAAACTTTGAGCAACGCGGGGATCATTTCCGTCAACTCTGTTTAGAAATGCTGCCAGAGTGATGGGGGAGAGAGGGTCAGAGGGTTAGTGTTAGGACCGGCGGGGGATTTATCCCCCGCCTAACAGCTCAAGTCGGATAAATCTGAGATCTTGCACCTGTTGCAACAACCGGCGGGGGATAAATCCCCCGCCTAACAGCTCAAGTCGGTTGAAACCGACTGAAAACACCTCTGTATCAGACTTGCAGTCGGTTTTTAACCGACTTTAGCTATTAGGCGGGGGATTTATCCCCCGCCGTAGAGGCGCTTATCAAAGCGCCTCTACAGGCTAAAAAGTTCAAACCCGCCAGTGTTGAGCTTGATTCTATTAGGCTGAGGTTTGAACCCCCGCCGGTTGTTGACTACAGGAAATCTCAATGGGCTGCGATTTGAATCACAAGTGCCGGTGATTAATCCACGGGGGAAGTAATACTCAAATCACCGCTCACCTCCACCCGGTACTGCAAACTAGAAGCGCAGTAGAGTTGAATCCGAACTTATGCCAGCACCTACTCTGAATCTGGAAGATAACCTCACGGATCTGTTCGCCCAAGCCTGGTTTTCCGGGAAACTAACCGCGATCGAACAGCATCGCCTTCAGGTTGCGTTACTCAATAACGCTCTGAGTCGGGAAGATGTGTTGCTCGTTCATCGCTTGTTTTATGCGGTCCGTCGCGGATGGCTCAAAGTGAGTGCGTAAGCTATTCCCAGCCGAATCTTGCTGATTTTGCACCTGATTTTTTGAAAGCGCGATCGCCATTGAGGTCCGCTTCTGTTTACGGGGCGATCGAAACTGTTTTATCTCACTCAACGCAATAGCGACTGATACAGTCGTTATTTTTTCCGTTCAGGGTCCAGGATCGGGGGAAATGCCACCCGATCCTGAGTCGAGGCCATTCCGGTTTAGCCTCTACTGACTGGATGACCTTGCCAAAATTGGGCCATTTTAAGAGTTCGCCTCTCAATAAAAGGGAGCAAGATGCTCCCACTCCTTAACTTTGAGGGTCACCATGATTTAGACGCGCTATATAAGTGATCCTCACCGATGCCTATAACTTTCTCTAATCAGATAAAAATCGGCTAAAATCTTATCATTAAACTTGACATTTGAGGTAACAGGTATGGTTTCATAGTCAAAGTAAACTCCTCCGTTCACAAATCGTAACAATGAAACCCAATCTTATTGGATCTGGACTCCTCACGGTAGCAACCTGCCTCTGTCTGGAAATGCCAGTCTTAGCAGCCACTGCCGCTGATTCAGAACTGGACTTTGAGGTGGCGGTGAATGCCACGGCTGAAATCGCCCAAGCCCCAGAAAACACCTATAACGCTTGGGGAAACGAATGTAGCAATCTCGTTGAGCAACAGCGCTTCAGCGAGGCGATCGCCGCTTGTGAGCGGGCGATTACCCTCAAACCTGACTATTCCCTGGCATTAACCCATCGCTGCATGGCCCTTCTGGAACTCGATCGCTATCAAGACGCCGTAGACTCTTGTCGCCGTGCCCTCACTGGCGATGGCAACTGGGGAGACAGAACCGAAGCCAGTGGCTGGCTGAATTTTGGCGGGTCCCTCATCCGGTTTGCGGCAGAAAAACCCAATCCCAACCAAGCCGTTCCCCTACTGCAACAAGCCCTCCTCGCCTTTGAGAAGTCCCTGGAAATCGAACCCACCAACCCCAATACCCGCCAACTCCGCAACGAGTTGGAAAGACTGATCGAAGACTTGACTTAACCCGATTTCTCCAACCCCATCGAAAATGTGTCTACTGTTAGTCAGTGTGCTGGTTTTTTAGCCCTCAAAGGTGCGTCAGAATCTCACTCATTCCTACCATCAGGAGATCTACATTCTGACGCACCCCCACCCCTATTTCAACCGCACCCCCCGAATTGATAAATCTAATAATTCCATCGGGTGCATCAGCGGGATATCTTTTCCCGCTAACTGCAAATGCTTTTGAATTTGCAATGCACAACCCGGATTAGGAGAGGCAATTAATTCGGCACCTGTATTAAGCAAATTCTGCACTTTTTGCTGACCCAACTCTTCCGATACCTCCGGCTGGAGCATATTATAAACCCCCGCACTGCCACAACATAAGGCAGCATCAATGGGTTCTTTCAGTTCAACCCCCGGAATTTGTTTAAGAATCTGGCGCGGTTGCTGACTAATTTTTTGACCATGTAACAAATGACAAGCATCCTGATACACAACGGTTAATTTCCCTTCGGTTAAAGGAGAAAGTTTAGCCGTTAATCCTACCATTGCCAAGAATTCTTGGATATCTTTCACCTGATTGGCAAAGGCTTGAGCTTTTTCTCGATAATTCGGGTCATCCTGGAGAATATGACCATATTCTTTGAGCGTATGACCACATCCTGCGGCATTAATTATGATAAAATCAACCTCAGTGCCTTCAAAGCTATCAATCATCTGACGGGCGATCGCCTGTGCCTGTTCTTCCTGTCCCTGGTGTGCCGGTAACGCCGCACAACAGCCTTGTCCTTTGGGAATCACCACCTCACAGCCATTGGCAGTTAAAACCCGCACCGTTGCCTCATTTACCGGATTAAAAAATAACCGCTGTACACATCCGAGTAACATCCCCACCCGATACCGTTTCTCTCCTTGTGCCGGAATCACATCGGGATAATTCCCCTTGAAAAACTCCCCGGTAATATTGGGTAAAATTGACTCCATCGCCGCCAATCGTGGGGAGAGTTTCTTTAATAATCCCGTCTGACGCACTAATTTGGGAATTCCTAACTTTTGGTACAGATAAAGGGGAACTAACAAAGGACGTAGACGATTGGGATAGGGGAATAAATTAAAAATCAGACTACGAATCACGCGATCGCCTAGGGACCGTTCATAATTGCGCTCAATTTGAGGACGAGTCGCCGCCAGCAATTTATCATATTGCACCCCCGAGGGACAAGTGCTGACACAAGCTAAACATCCCAAACAAGTATCGAAATGCTCTACTGTTCCCTCTGCCAGAGGTGCTTCCCCAGTGGCGATCGCATCCATCAAATAGATCCGTCCTCGCGGCGAATCCATTTCCTTCCCAATCACCCGATAACTCGGACAAGTAGACAAACAAAACCCACAATGAACACAAGTATCAATCAGTTTCGGATCCGGTGGATGTTTTGCATCAAATCCCGGCAACACTTCCGACTCGCTTAACTCATTCAAATGAGGATTTTGCCCCAAAAAGTTACTAGATTTAGCCGCAATAGTAGATTCAACAGGTTGCATATTCACCAACTCAATATATTTCCCAATGTTCGTAGTAACGACTTCAGTCGTTATCTTTCCCAATTTCGTAGTAACGACTTCAGTCGTTTCTTTTCTTAGTTCGTAGTAACGACTTCAGTCGTTATCTTTCTTAGTTCGTAGTAACGACTTCAGTCGTTTCTTTTCTTAGTTCGTAGTAACGACTTCAGTCGTTATCCCCTTCTTCATCAATCCCAAAATTTCATGACTTCTCCTAACTCATGTTTAACCCGGAAACGACTGAAGTCGTTACTACAAACACTCATGCTTCACCCGGAGACGACTGAAGTCGTCACTACAAACACTCATGCTTCACCCGGAGACGACTGAAGTCGTCACTACGAACGAGGGAATGACACCTTAATACCAATTAAATTCCCCCAATAAATCGATGAGGACTTAAAATATTATCTGAATCAAACTGCTGCTTAAGCTTTCGCATCACCTCAAGAGCATTTCCCTGATACCCCCAAACATCGACCTGATTTTTAACGGAAATCGGTGCAACCATCACACTCAAAAATCCCCCAGAAGATTGACAGAATTGCCGCATCGATAAAACCGACTCTTTCACCGTCCCCTCTGGAAACCGCAACCAACCCAACCCACTACTAAGATGAATTTGACCTAACCCACTACCCTCAGAAAGTGCCGCAAATTTCGATAAAGCTGCCACCGCTTCTGTAGGACGTACTCCTATTTTGCAGCCGATCGCCTCTTCTGTGCCATCCGGTTGCATTCGTTCTCTCAATCCTTGCCATAAATCCGCCTCGTCCTTCTGAGTATGACAAGTCCCCTTTAATCCTAACGTTTCCCCCACCGCCATCAACCGCGCCAATTGTTCTTGCACACTTTCTGCTACACTTTGAAAGCGCACTAGCAATCCGATCTCGTCCCCTCTGCCCAGTTGCTTCACCAATCCCGGTGACAACAAATCCGCTGCTGTCGGCGTGAGGGCCGAACCGAGTAACGTTTGACTCGCAGAGGCGATCGCACCCGTATCCCCAGACAACATCACCGTCCCCGATGCCTCCGCTTGAGGATAAACTCTAAACGTGACTTGACAAATCATCCCTAATGTGCCGTAAGACCCGGTGAATAATTTCATCAAGTCATATCCCGCCACATTCTTGACGACGCGACCCCCTGCCTTCGCCAACTCCCCATCCGATCGCACGAAGGAAACCCCCAACAGTTGATCGCGCACTCCCCCATACCGTTGTCGCCAACTGCCAGTATCCCCAGTGGCAACAATTCCTCCTAATGTAGCGCGATCGCCATAAGCTGGATCTAAAGCCAAAAACTGACCCGAATCAGCCAGAATAGATTGTAATGAGGCGAGAGTCATCCCCGCTTCTACCGTCACCGTTAAATCATTAACAGCGTGTTCAATCAGGCGATTCAGACGTGCGGTGCTCAAAATCACCTGCACTCCCGAGGGAACTCCACCCCAATCGATTTTACTCAAGGACCCAGCAGGGACGAAGGCACAGCGACTTGCAGCAATAGCGGCGATCGCCTCAACTAATTCTGCTTGAGTTGAAGGATAGGCAATGCAATGGGGAAGGGAAGACTCAGGAAAAGCGCGACACAAACGCTGTTGGGTGTCAGAATCGAGATTTTGCCACTCGATAACGCTGTCGGAACCAAGAATACTGGATAAAGTTTGGGCGATCGCTGACATGATAGAACGGTTGAACCCTAGGACATCTCTTACTATCTTTGCACTCTCCCATCTAAATTTTAAAAACTAAAATTTATGACTGTTTTTGCTAAACTCATCGGACAACCCCAAGCTATCGAACTCCTGAATCAGGCAGTCTATCGCGATCGCATTGCACCCGCCTACCTCTTTGCTGGTGCTCCCGGTGTGGGTCGAAGTTTGGCAGCGCGGTATTTCCTCGAACTCCTCCTCACCGCCAGAAACCCAGGCGCAACCCCGCCATCCACCCGCAAACTGGAAAATCACCCGGATTTACTCTGGATAGAACCCACCTATCTGGATAAAGGCAAAATGCTCACTGCCACAGAAGCGGCAGCAACTGGGTTTAAGCGCAAATCCCCCCCGCAAATTCGTCTTGAACAAATCCGTCAAATCGGGGAATTTTTGGGACGCCATCCTTTAGAGGCCCTCCGGAAGGTGGTGGTCCTAGAAGAGGCACAAACCATGAAAGAAAGTGCTGCCAATGGATTGCTAAAAACCCTCGAAGAACCGGGACGAGCGAGTATCATTTTAATTGCACCGGGAATTGATTCTCTGCTTCCCACCTTAGTCTCTCGATGTCAGCGAATTCCTTTTTATCGCCTCACTGATGCACAGATGGGGGAAGTGTTGGCAACCGTGGGATACCCGCAGATTTTGGAGAATCCCGCAGTATTGGCAATGGCGCAGGGGTCTCCCGGAACGGCGATCGCCTGTTGGGAAAAACTCCAGGAAATCCCGGCAGAACTTCTGGAAAAACCCCTGAAACCCTCCCTCTCCACCAAACAAGCATTAGAAATTGCCAAAGAAATCGATCGCAGTCTGGATACCGAGTCCCAACTCTGGCTGATTGAATATCTGCAACAAGCGTACTGGTTATCGTCCCAACAGCGAGGGACCTTCAATGCCAACCCCCTCCATCTCCTCGATCGCGCCAGACGCTATCTGCTGAGTTATGCCAGTCCCCGCCTCGTCTGGGAAGTCACCCTCATGGGGATGAAGGGATGAGGAACCGAGATTTTTGGGGGTTGGCACAAAATGCTTGTGCAAGAAGGCAACCTCTGCTAAGATGAACTTATGCGGACGTGGCGGAATTGGTAGACGCGCTAGATTTAGGTTCTAGTGTCTTTGATGTGGGAGTTCGAGTCTCCCCGTCCGCACTCTATTATGAACAAGAGTTGACAGATTAGAAAAAGTTGTAAACTCTTTTATTTTGGCCTAACCTAACGGGCTGAAGATCCACCCACCAGATTTCGCCTTGTGGATCATTGAAACTGCGGTGAGGCATTTAAACCGTCGCTTACAGTAACGTCCCAAATTAAGACCTCTTGTTGAAATTCGAGGTCATTACTTTGTTCTCGATAAGCATCTGCAAGCTCTCTACTCAACCGATTTTGTTTTTGTTGTAAGCAGTCATGCAAAATTAATTGCATATTCTTTTCCCAGATTATCGAGGACATTAGTCACATAATCAACTAAATTTTGCCAGCTTTTATAAGCTTCTATTTTAATCCATTCATATTTGAGAAATTTCCATAAAATTTCAATTAAATTTAGTTCAGGTGAATACGGAGGCAACCAAAATAGCTCCAGGTTCTTGGTCTTCCATTCTTCTAGTTTTCCTAGAACTGCGTTACTGGTGTGAATTGAGGCTTGGTCCATTACTACGACAGTTTTTTGGGTTAAGTTTTCACTAAATTTATCTAAAAACTTAATCAGTTTTTCGCTGTTTAGATTTCCAGAATATGTTTCATACTTTAATTCATTCCGTCGATTCATTACTCCCAATACATTCAACCTTTTACTGGAAGAACTTGGAAGAATAATCTTCTCTGCTTTATCTTGCCATCCGTAAGGTAGTGAAGGCGTCAAAGACATCCCTGATTCATCTAAAAAATTCAAGTCGATTTCTCCATTCTTATCTAACTCTTTTAATTCTTTTAATTTTTCCAGTTTGAACTCATATTCCCATTCAAAGGGACTTCCAGCCAATCCTCTCTTCATTCTTCTCCAGGTCATACCTAACTTTTTTAATATTCGTTTTATCGTGTCTTTGCTGACTTTAATTCCCCATGAGTCTTGAACTTGGTTTATGACCCTTTTTAAGTCTTTTGGTTCTGCTTTTACCCACTCCTTAACTTGCTGTTTTTGGGGAGGTGTTAACTTGGCTTTTCTTCCTCTTCCCGGTTGGTCATACAACCCGGTTAATTTGTTTTGCTCCCAGCGTTGAAACCAATATTGTAAAGTTCGACGACTTATTTTGAAAATTTCTAATAACTTTTCCATTTTAAAGCCTCTATAACTTAAAAGAATGCAATGAGCTCTTTGCCTAACTTTATGATGCTGGCTATTGTGATAAATTCTTTCTAGCATTTTTTCAGTTTCGGGATATAAATTTATAAATTTCATAGATTATTCTCCTTGTCTATGCATATTTATGTCTAAATTACTGATTTTACCTCAAAATTATAAAATATGCAATTTATTTTGCATGACCGCTTAAGAGAATATTATTAATAAATCGGCTACGGGTATGCTTGGGGGTCATTGTGTCTACAAATTTTAAAACTGCATCAACTCAAGATTTGAGCAATTGTAGGGTGGGCAATGCCCCGTCCGAACAGCTATGTGGGCAGTGCCCACCCTACTCCTTTAACTTTTTAACTCCCTCCCATTCTATCCTCTTCGTTTAAACTTGACCCGCAATCCATCCCGAGGAGAGGGGGTGGGTACGGTGATTAATTCTAAGTTTTGGTCGGGTAATAATTCCCAGTCATAACCGTGGACTAAATGGGTTCCAAAGACCCGCAATACTAACATTGCAAATGCCTTTCCTACACATTCTCGCGCCCCTCCGCCAAAAGGGATAAATCCAAAGGCTTTTTGCTTTTCTTCTGCCCGGTCTGCACGGAAGCGCTCCGGGTCAAATTCTTTGGGATTGGGATAAATTGAACTATCTTGATGGGTGGTATTAATCTGATACCAAACCATCCAACCTTCGGGAATTTGATAGTCATTAAATTCACAAGATTTGACCACCCTGCGAAATGCCCCACCTACGGGGGGGATTAATCGTAGCACTTCTTTAATAACCTGCTCTAAGTAAGCCATTTCTTTGAGCATCTCCATCGTGAGAGACCCTGTAAAGCCTACTTTTTGCTGCTCCTCTCGCAGTTTGGTGATGACTTGGGGATGTTGTGCCAGCAAGAGACAGAAGGAAGAAAGGGCGGAGGTTAGGGTTTCATGACCGGCAAAGAGGAGGAGCAATACTTGGTCTTTGAGTTCATCTAAGGTTAATCCATTTCCCTCTTCATCTTGGGCGGCTAAAAGTAAGCCGAGCGCATCAGTTCTTGGGCCGGTTTCTTGTTGACGGCGGCGGACAATTTCTTCAATTTTTTCTAGGAGCAAGGTTCGGCAGCGCAGGGCTTTTCCAAATTGGGTCCATGGGAGATTAATGGGAATAGAAAATAATCCCTCACACCAGGTTTTAAAAATTTGGCTGAGATAGGCAGTTTCGGATCCGGTTTCTGTGCCAATTAATACAGTGCTGGCAATGTCAAACATATAGGTTCTGAGTTCCGGATACCAGGTCATTTCTCCTGGGGTTTCCCATTGTTTGAGATAGCGATCGGTGATTTGTTCCATGCCGGGAAGATATCCGGCGATCGCCTTGGGAAGAAATGCCTGCGCCATTAAGCGCCTTCTACTGGTATGTTCATTGCCGCTTTGAGTGGCGAGGGATTGGGGACCGAGTAAGGTGCGGGTACTATAAGGCCAAGTGGAGGTAAAATAGCTATTGTCATGGGTGAATAAAAAGCGATTCGCTTCTGAACCGCTCATGATGACAGTTCGTTGTCCGAAAATGTGGGTTTTGTAAATTAACCCATATTGGTTTTGACGCTTGTCGTTGAAGTCGCGATCGCCGAAAAAGCTCAGGGTTTCCCCAATCACGGGTAATCCGAATTTTCCAGGAGGGAGGGGAAGCGATCGCCGGGTCTCGTTGGAAGTCATGGGTTTGGCTGTCTCTAAATTACTCCGCCTCTATTTTGACACTGGAGAGCCCGAAAGTGAAACCCGACTCAATCTTGTTAGGCGAATTGATGACCTTTCCCGCCTCCTTTAGAGTTAGGGATTAGCCGTAGAAGCAGGCGGGGTAATATTAATAAAAGGCAATGCTCCATTACCACCCATCACCATTGGAAACTGTCCATTCCACTTTTCAATGGCTTCTTTTTGGAGAATTGATGGAGTTAGGTTTTCTCGTAACAAGCGTTGGGCTTCAGCTTGACCTTTGGCCCGATTAATATCAGCAATTGCTTCTTGTTCGGCTTTTTGGGCAATAAACGAAGCTCGTCGGGCTTCTTGTTCAGCGATTTGTTTGGCTTCAATGGCTTTGGCAAATTCGGGAGAAAATTCAATATTCACTAACGAAATATCATCAACCAAAACGCCATAACTAGCCAGCCTTTGCCGAATATCGCTATCACTTTCTTCTTTTAACTCCCGGCGTCGGGTGATGATTTCTTCAGCATTGTTTTTAGCCGTAGCTGCTTTAACGACTTCAGAAACGGCGGGAGAAATAATCAGATTTACAATTTGAGTTTCATCGCCAATGGTCTGATAAACCGTATTCACTTGAGTGGCATCCACGCGCCAATTGAGGGCAACGTTGATGGTTACATACTGTAAATCTTTAGAAGCAGCATCGGCTTTAAGTTCGTCTTTTTGGACTCGAACGCTGAGGGTTTCCACGCGAGTGACTAAGGGAATAATTCCGTGAATCCCTTCATCCAGGATGCCTTCCTGGACTTTTCCAAATTTCATGACAACGCCGCGTTCCCCAGCGTTGATAATCACAAAGGGCTTTAAATTGACGGCTAAGATTAAAAAAAATATTGCCCCAATGACTGACCCGGTAATCCAAAAAAGGGTCTTGGCGTCGTAAGAATAACTGGTTTTAGCTTTCATGGGAATTAACCTTGATGAGGGTGAAGCTATCGGTTTCTATTCAAGACTCGATTCCGAACGGTTAGGAAATTTGACTTAAGGTATTAACCAGTTGCGTCCGGATGGGTCTACTCTGGAGATTAAAGCGAGGAAGAATGGGCCATCGGACAGGGTTCTCCCGAACTTTGCTCCAGATTCATTCACTCTTTAAATCCTAAACGGCAATTTAAGAAATGGGTTCTAAATGTTATAAAATGTTATGAAACTTGACCTATGCCGGGACTGTGGCAGTGGGCAAGGGTTGCGGGGTCAGGGGAACCCGAGGGAGTCATGGAGGCGATCGCCGCGTTTTTCCCACAGGTCCTACGGCGTGCGATCGCGATCGCACTCCGGCCAGATTTGGGTCACGGCTAGATTTGATGACGATCGCAGCTAGAAGGTTCAGGCGATCGCTGTGCCGTTGGAGTTTCTAGGAGATAATAACAATATTCAAGAAGCGATCGCTGTTAATAATCAGCGATGGGAGGGTTCTGCCATGACAGCTCATTTCCAATTTATTGATTCCCCCAATCATTCTCACGGAAATCGGGACGCAGAACAATTGATTTTTCATCAAAATTTGCAAAAATTTAGTAATCGCGTCAGTATCCTCAGTAGTTTGGCAACGGGTGGAAAAATTTCTTTAGAAGATGCTTTTGCCAAGATGAATACCCTATGGGAGGATTTGAGTGAGACGGTCCCCTAGGGAAATTAGGGTAATTTTTCAGGCTCATCGGGACGGGTAAATGGGTCAAGGGGTGCGACTCAATGGCGATTCGCCCGGGTGACCCAGGAAAAGGTTAGAAACCGGGTTTTTTTGCAAAAATTCTGCGAAATTTGCAGCGAATTTGAGCCAAAAATCCGGTTTCTGGTCCTTGATCTCTCCTTTGCTACCGATGCTCTAGGAAGGAAAAGACCACTGATGCTCACACAGGAACCGAAGGCGATCGCAAGTATGAAGATTCGTTAAACCTACTCCATCGAGGGAGGTAACCAGGTACAGTTTCAACAGAAGTGATCAACCGGAAAACAGCTCACAGCATCGGCAGCCGGTGCAGACGAGGGGAAACCGAGTTTCTTGGCCTGATGTGGGCCAAAACTCAATCGTTTCTGTACAAAACTCGAAATCGCTGTGAACTTCCTACCTTTTCTGTGAAAACGGACAAAGGAGAAGGGATCCGTCGAATGGTGTGCTTCTATACTTGCCGCTGGATCGAAAAAAGCTAGATAATAAAGAAATCTTCCCGAGTCAGGGGCGGAAAACAGGTGCTGCTACTATGGAAACTTGCGATCGCTATGCATGAACTAACCCTAAAGTGGATTGAAGCCGGTGAGTTCAGAACTCAAACCTTATGGGATAAGCAACCGAGCAAAAATCCCGGGACCGTCCGGATCGGTCGCGATCCCACCCGCTGCGATATCGTTTTGCTTCATCCGACGGTATCTGGGTTGCACGTTGAAATCTTTTATGACTCCCAGAAAAGTCATTTTTATCTGAGAAATCTGCGACCCAGCAATCCTTCTAAAGTGGATGGGCAAATTTTGACCCAGGGTGAGACGATGTTAACCCCAGGAAGCATCATTTGTTTGGGACAAGTCAAACTCAAAGTCATTGCGATTGACCCTCGCTTGGACCGGACTTTCGCCGTTTCTACCCCAGAGGATGATGATAGCGAACCCTCCTTCAGTCAACCCCTACGCCGTCGCTTGGACCGCAAACCGCTTCCAACCTATGGTTTAAAATGTCCGAATTGTCAGAAGATTTCTCATTATAAACTGCTCGATTTTGGTTGTCCCTGGTGTGGCACATCTTTGGACTCGGCCAATAGCGTTTTGATGTCAACTCATGCGGATTGACGGGAGAGAGATGGGTTCATCGCGTTGGGTCGCTAATGCTACCATAACTCGGAAACTTTCCCGGTGAAAAGTCTGTGAAAAAATCTGAATCTCCCCTCAATAGCATTTGGCTGTTTCTGATGGTAGGGTCTACCGTCGTAGCAGCAATGCGTGGGACTCTGCCGGAACTGACAGAAGCGGCATTTGAGTCGGCAGCGAATGCGGTTACCTTGGCGATCGGGTTAATTGGGGCGTTAGCCTTGTGGTTGGGAATTTTGCGGGTGGTGGAAGTGGCGGGACTCATGGAGGCGATCGCCCGAGGGATTCGTCCCTTGATGATCCGACTGTTTCCCGATATTCCCCCGGATCATCCGGCGATGTCTGCCATTATCTTAAATATCTCCGCCAATGCCTTGGGGTTAGGCAATGCCGCCACTCCCATTGGACTCAAGGCGATGAAGGAACTGAATCGGCTGAATCCGGACCCAGGCACTGCCACCAATGCCATGTGCTTATTTTTAGCCATTAACACCTCCTCAGTCACCATTTTACCCATTGGGGCGATCGCCGTGCGGGCCTCTGCTGGGGCCAGCAATCCAGGTGCTATCATTATTCCCTCGATTGTTGCCACGTTTGCTTCCACCACTGTAGCTATTGTAGCCGCTAAATTCCTCGCCCATCGTAACCAAGACTTTGCCCCAAATTCCCCGATAAATGCCCCAGAATCGGACGCGGATACCCCTTTAGAACCCGCAGAATATGCCCAACCGATTGAACCCTTAGAACCCCCGGGACTGGTGGGACGCTTATTCTTTGGCGGGTTAATTGTGCTATTTTTTGGTGCAATTCTCTATCGCTTAACCATCACCGGAACTGCCGGATTGGCAACCACCCAAATCATTGAGGCAATTTCTAATGGGTTGTTACCTTTGGTGATTTGTAGCTTCCTACTGATTGGCTACTTTCGGGGAGTGAAAGTCTATGAAGTGTTAACCGAAGGTGCGAAAGAAGGGTTTGATATTGCTGTGAGAATTATCCCATTTCTGGTGGCAATTTTTGTGGCGATCGGGATGTTTCGCACCAGTGGCGCATTGGATGTGATGACGGCAGTTTTATCCCCCGTCACCAACTTGATTGCCATGCCACCGGAAGCCTTACCGATGGCACTGATTCGTCCTTTATCTGGCAGTGGCGCATTTGGGGTAATGTCAGAAATTGTGGAGAATGACCCCGATGGATTTTTGTCTTACTTAGTTTCTACCATGCAAGGTTCCACAGAAACCACCTTTTATGTGATGGCGGTTTATTTTGGTAGTATAGGAGTGAGCCGAACCCGCCACACCTTACCGGCTGCGCTGTTAGCCGATGTGACGGGAATGCTCGCCTCTTTGCTGATTTGTCATCTCACGTTCTGAGACTTCTGCCTTGAGATCCGGGCGATCGCCCCGGAATCTCGGGTTCAGGCGTGATTATACTAAATCTCCCTTAATTATCAGCAAATTCCTCTTAATGTTCCATTTGAAACCAGGCGGTTAAGGCTACAGCTAAGGCATCGGCTGCATCATCAGGTTTGGGAATGGTTTCTAAATTCAACTCTCTAGCTACCGCTTGTTGCACATCATATTTATCCGCATTGCCATAGCCGGTAATGCCTTGTTTAATTTGTGCAGGAGTATATTCAACTAAGGGTAATTGATGTTGCGCTACCACCAGTAAAATTATCCCTCGCGCTTGGGCCACTAAAATGGTATTTCCCATGCGATAAAAGAACAATTTTTCCGCTGCCACTAAGTCAGGTTTAAATTGCTCAATTAGGGCGTGCATATCTTCATAAATCGTACATAACCGCTGACCGAGGTCCGTCTTGGCGGGAGTTTGAATAATGCCAAAATCCAGCAGAGAAACGGTTTCGCTGCGACTTCTGCCGGTGCCTCCGGTTTGAGCGGCGATCGCCCCAAATCCTAATGTAGCTAAACCGGGATCTAATCCTAAAATTCGCTTTTCCATAACGGTTGGATGTAGAGGCGCTTGAGGGCTTTTCTGATGAACTTCACCCTAGCGCCACTACACCGATTTAACCTTCGGTTGGCATTTCTACACCAAAGACACTACTAAAGACTTTTTGAACCTTATAACCACTATCAATGGATTCTAAGGGGTCTTTGCGTAAGCGGTGACGTAGACAGAGGGTAATCACCCGGCTAATATCATCGAGGGTAACTTCTGTGCGACCTTCTAAAGCAGCGATCGCCTTGGCAGCGCGGTTGGTGACAATATCTCCGCGCAACCCATCCACATCCAACTCAGAACAAACTTGGGAAATTTGAACACGCATTTCATAATCCAAATTCACCGAAGGTAACAGGTTTTGAGCGTCAATCAGCTTTTGCTGTAACGCTTGTTGTTCCGTTTCGTGTTGTTGCAAATAGGTTTGAGGATTTTGGTCAAATCCTGAGCGTTCTTCAACGATTTTCACCCGTAAAGCGGGTTCTTTCACCGTGCGGATTTCGGCGTGCATCCCGAAGCGATCGAGCAATTGGGGACGGAGTTCTCCTTCTTCCGGGTTACCGGAGCCCACCAACACAAATCGCGCCGGGTGACGAATGGAAATCCCTTCCCGTTCAACGGTATTCCATCCCGAAGCAGCGGAATCTAATAAGACATCCACGAGGTGATCATCGAGGAGGTTGACTTCATCCACATAGAGGATACCGCGATTGGCTTTGGCTAACAAACCCGGTTCAAAGGCTTTTACCCCTTCTGAGAGGGCTTTTTCAATATCAATGGTTCCACAAACCCGGTCCTCTGTGGCACCGAGAGGGAGGTCAATCATTTGCACCTTGCGCTGCATCAAGGGTAACGTTTCCCCCCGAGAGGCGCGATCGCGGACCACATCACTCATCAGTTCAGGATCCGAGGGATGACTGTTGAAGGGGTCATCTGCCACCACTTCAATTTCTGGCAGCAGATCAGCTAAGGCACGGATGGTAGTAGACTTGCCAGTGCCGCGATCGCCCATAATCATCACCCCGCCAATCTTGGGGTCAATGACATTCAGCAGCAATGCCAGTTTCATTTCTTCCTGCCCCACAATAGCAGTAAAGGGAAACACAGCACGCCGCGCGATCGCGGGTTGAGTTGGAATAGCTTGGGCAATCGGACTCACGACTTTACCTATATTTCTATCTGTTTATGGCGTTTCTCATTGTGCCATTGTTTAACCCCCCTTGTCTGTCCTTTTGCGATCGGTCTTGGGGGTCCTAGGTCATCACCCCCAGTCGTGATCCGGTGTTCAACGTCCCGACTTCAGTCGTTCTTAACTGTTCAACGTCCCGACTTCAGTCGTTTCCCCCGTTTGTAGTAACGACTTCAGTCGTTCTCTTCGTTTGTAGTAACAACTTCAGTCGTTCTCTTCGTTTGTAGTAACGACTTCAGTCGTTCTCTTCGTTTGTAGTAACGACTTCAGTCGTTCTCTTCGTTTGTAGTAACGACTTCAGTCGTTTCCGGGTTCGTAGGGGACTGCGACCACCAATTGGTTTGTAGGGGATTACGAACTTAAGAAAGAAACGACTGAAGTCGGGACGTTGAACTTAAGAAAGAAACGACTGAAGTCGGGACGTTGAACTTAAGAAAGAAACGACTGAAGTCGTTACGTTGAACGGGGGAAAAAGAAACGACTGAAGTCGGGACGTTGAACGGGGGACTGGGTGGGATTACCAGGTGGGGTTGGATTTTAATAGGGCTTCAATTTGTTCTGCCGGTAAGGGTTTCGCGAAAAAGTACCCTTGACCACATTCACAGCCGAGCGATCGCAATTGGGCTAATTGTTCTGCTGTTTCCACCCCTTCAGCAATCACGTCCATTTTTAAATTATGGGCGAGGGCAATAATCGTTTTAACAATGGCTGAATTTTGGTCCCCTTCCACCATCCGCATCACAAAGGACCGATCGACTTTCAAGGTATCCGTGGGAAAACGGTGCAAATAACTCAAGGAGGAATACCCGGTGCCAAAATCATCAATGCCTAACTTTAAATTTAAAGCTTTCATTTGAGACAGCATCTCGATCGCCAACTCTACCTCATCCATCACCACACTTTCGGTTATTTCTAACTTCAAACAAGTTGGATCAAGATGGGTTTGGTCTAAGGTTCGTTTGATGACTTCAATTAAATTGGGTTGAGCAAACTGTTTTCCCGAGAGATTTACACTCACCATTAAGGGGGGAGACTGGGGAAATTCTTGTTGCCATTTGCAAATTTGCCAACAGGCAATCACGAGGACTAATTCACCTAATGGCACGATTGAACCCGTTTCCTCGGCAACGGGGATAAATTCACCGGGAAAGACTAAACCCCGTTCCGGATGTTGCCAACGCACGAGGGCTTCAAATCCAGTAATTTTACCGGATTTTAAATCAACCAAGGGTTGATAATAGACCAAAAACTCAGATTCAATCTTGCCATTGACTGGGGTCGCCCCGGCATTAATGGCGCGCCGGAGGTCGGTTTCTAGCTGAAATCGGGCCACGGCGTTGTTTTGCATGGCGCTTTCAAAGACTTGAGGGCGAGCTTTGCTCAACGCTTTGGCGCGATACATGGCGGTGTGAGCATCTCGTAATAAATTGCGGGAGTCATCGGCCCGACCTAGGGCCATCCCAATGCTGGCGGTGGTATAGATGGGTTGACCTTTCAGGGTAAAGGGTCGGGCAATTTGGTGGTAGAGGGATTCGCCAAGATGGATGGCATCTTCGGAATGATAGAGATTGTCGAGGAGAATGGCAAATTCATCCCCTCCGACTCGGGCGAGGGTGACTGCCTCAATGCCATCGGTCCTGGGTTGGCGCATCAGGGTCTGGATTCGTTCGGCGATCGCAATTAGCAGCAGATCCCCCATCTCATGGCCGAGTCCATCATTGATAATTTTAAATCGGTCTAAATCCAGGAATAATACTGCTAATAACCGGGGTACGGGGGTAAATTTAGAGTCTAAAGAGACAACAGGAACTTTTGTGTTTGGAACGGTTTGGGTGGACTTTCCTAATGTTAGGAAAAAGGGCAGAGTCTTCGGTTGCGATCGCCGATAGGCGCGGTCCAGTTCATTCATGAATGAGGCGCGATTCGGCAGTCCGGTCAAGTCATCATGAAAGGCGGTATAGAGTAATTTTGAGGCAACAACTCCCAGAAGGGCGATCGTAAAGGCCACCGTCGGAGCAGCCATCGGAATCCATGCACCCCAGTGAAACAGCCCAAATCCCATGACGATAATTCCCCCAACCCCGAGGATAATCCTAAATCCCAGTTTAAGGGGATGTTGAATCTGCCAAGGGACCAGTCCTCCGATGACACCACAACTGATAATCCATACAATTTCCATCCAGTTGGGTAAAAACCAAAAAATTGGCTTACCATCCAGGGCGCTACTCAGGAGTTGACTCACCATTTGGGCGTGTAATCTCACCCCGGGCATTTTAAAGGTTTCTGTTTCCGTTTTGATGCCATAGGGGGTAAAAAATAAATCTTTTTCGCTGGATGCGGTGGTACCAATTAAAACAATTTTATCTTTGATCCAACTGGGATCAACTTCACGATTTAAGACTTGGTTGAGGGTCACTTCTTGAGAAATCGAACCGGGAGATCGATAGTTGAGGAGAATTTGATACCCCTCAGCATCAATGGTTTGATACCCTCCAGAATGAGACTCTAACTGCGTGATGTGGGCCTTTCCTAAGACAATTCCCTGGGGATGGGTGGGACTATTGTCGATCGCAATGTCGCGATCGCTCAGATATTTGAGAGTGACCCGCAAGGCAAAGGAGTAAAAAGTATTTCCCTCTTGGTCCTGGGCAAAAAGTAAATTTCGACGGGCAATGCCATCGGGATCATTGACAATATCATTAAATCCTACTGCCTCTGAGGGGAGATGAGGTGGGGCGGGAACTCCGGGTTCCTGAGCATCAGAAAGTTTAGTAATGCCAATTACGTTATCCAGGGATTGGAGTTGCAAACGCAGGTCTTGATGACCCGGGGACTGGGGGACATCCCGATACAAATCCAACCCAATCACTGCCGGTTCCAATTTGGCGATTTCATCCAAAACTCGGGCGACAATGCGATCGGAAAGCGGCCATTTTTGTTGAGTTTGGATATCGGTTTCGGTAATTTTTACCAGTAATAATCGGTCATCGAGTCCCGGATTATACCAGCGATTTCGCATCATCCAATCGTATGTGACCAGTTCTAAGGGTTGAAACCCGCCGGTTTCTCGAATGGTGAGAACGAGTCCGATCGCAACGGCAATGGCAAGGGTCACGGAACTGACAGGGGTATGCACCCGATTGAGCTTGATTTTGGCAATCTGTTCATAAACCCCAGATACCAACGAGTTGACTTGGCGAGAAAATTTATCAAGCACCGTTATTGGTTAAAAAAGTGGTTAAAAGGAGGATGGAGGAGCAAGGGAAAAGGAGCGATCGGCTCAATCCGGTTTGGCCGCATTCTGAGTCAGTTGTAGAGTCTATTCCGGTCTAAATTCCGCTCCTCTTGATCCTGCCTTTCCTGCCCTAGATTGTCAACGGCCCACCTTAACTTAAGATCCACCCACCCCCGGGATTAAAATGGCTCAAGGTTCAATCCGCACGGCAATCTCAACCGGGCAACTCCCACTCCGCCTTACTATAGTATCGATATGGAGATTCCCCCGAAGCGGGGTAAAATTCCCTCATCTAGTTCCAGGGGACTTTATTAAAGTATGGCAAATCAACTTCCGATTCCAGTTGTCGTCAATGGCGCTGGGGGCAAAATGGGCCGTGAAGTCGTTCAAGCGGTTTCTGAGGCTCCAGATATGATTTTAGTAGGGGCAGTCGATCGCAATCCTGAATATCTGGGTCAAGATATTGGGGAAGTCATCGGATGCGGACCTTTAGAAATTCCGGTTTTAAATGACCTGGAAGGCACCCTGGGGATGGCATTGCAGGAAAAGCAATCAGCGGTGATGGTAGATTTTACCCATCCCAACTCGGTTTATGAAAATACCCGGGCGGCGATCGCCTACGGGATCCGCCCTGTGATTGGCACCACCGGCATGAGTCCGCAACAGATTCAAGAACTCGCTGCTTTTGCGGAAAAATCGAGCATAGGTTGTGCCATTATTCCCAACTTTTCCATTGGCATGGTCTTGTTACAACAAGCGGCGATCGCCGCCTCGCAACATTTTGATCATGTGGAAATCATCGAACTCCACCACAACCAAAAGGCAG
This sequence comes from Laspinema palackyanum D2c, assembly GCF_025370875.1. Classification (NCBI taxonomy): domain Bacteria; kingdom Bacillati; phylum Cyanobacteriota; class Cyanophyceae; order Oscillatoriales; family Laspinemataceae; genus Laspinema; species Laspinema palackyanum. The sequence continues at coordinate 25,853 of NZ_JAMXFD010000012.1, read as the reverse complement.
ATGCCCCCAGCGGGACCGCCATTCAAACCGCTCAAATGTTAGCAGAAATGGGTAAAACCTTTAATCCTCCCCAGGTTAAAGAAACGGAAAAAATTGCCGGGGCCCGAGGGAGTGATGCGGGAGAAGGGATTCGCATTCATAGTATCCGCCTCCCGGGTTTAATCGCTCACCAAGAGGTGATTTTTGGTGCCCCGGGTCAAGTTTATACTCTCCGTCACGACACCAGCGATCGGGCCTGTTATATGCCCGGAGTCTTGCTCTCTATTCGCAAAATTCTCCAACTCAAAACCCTCGTTTATGGCCTAGAAAAACTCTTGTAAGTGCTTTTTCTATCAGTTTTCCTCTTGGGGGCTTTTCCTCGTGAGGGGGCAGCAGCCCCTCACGAGGATTACCTCTAAAACTGCCCTGAATTTCCCTAACTTTCTCGAACAGTTTCTTGCCTTTATCTTTGATAAATCAACCCATTCTGAACCGGATTAACAATGCTAATTCCCTTAACCCGTGAAACCTTTGAACAACTCATTCCCGGCATTGCCACCGGCGCGCAATATGCCTATTATGGTGGCAAAATTGACAAAATTTTAAAGCGCGTCCTGATTTCCGTGGCGGGAATTGGACTGCTGACCCTAACCGCCAATGCACTTCCCGACAACTGGCGACCTTTTTTATTAATTATTGGCATCATCTTCGGTCTTTATTGGTTATGGGGACCCATCGCCTCCGCCTCCCGAGAAAACTACCAATGTCGGCGTTATAAATACAGTGGATTTTGGCGAGGAGAAGTTTGGGATGTCTTTGTCACCGAAGAAGTCGTCGGCACAAAAGAAACCGTCAGTCCCCGGGGAGAACTGGTGATTTTGGAAAACCGCGAACGCAGACTGAATTTAGAAGTCGGTGACGAAACTGGGTTTAGTACGCGAGTGCTGGTTCCCCTGCGGAAAGAACATAAGGCGATCGCCCCGGGAGATATGGCCGAAATGGTAGTCATGTCCAACCGTCCGGACCTCGGACGCATCGCCAAAGTCTCGGATATTTACCTCCCCCGGATTGACTTTTGGATTAGTGATTACCCCTATTTACGCCGGGATTTATTTGTAGAAATCAGCCAAGAAATGGAAGCATTAAATCAACCGCGACCCCGCAGAAAAAAAGTCCGCCGAGAAGAATTTAGGTAGAGATTGAGGACTATAAAGTCTCTAATTCATCCTCAAATCATTCCCCGTCCTTCCTGTCCATACGCTTGCCATGCCAAATCTACCAATCCATTTAAAATAGCAACCGCAACCACCGCACTCCCTTTGCGTCCATCCACCCGGATATTTTGAATCATCGAGTCATTCAGTCTCGCCTTTGCTGCATCCACCCCGACAAACCCGGCAGGAGTCCCAATCACTAAAGCAGGACGAATTTCCTCCGCTTCGATTAACTCCACTAGGGTTGTCAGGGAAGTTTGGGCCTCACCCAGGATGAAAATGCCTTCAGGATAGCGTTTAGCGAGGGTTTCGATGCCCCAGGCAGCACGGGTTTTCTCTTTTTGAGGACGGGTGAGCGCATCCATCGAACAGTAAACCGGATTGGCAAAGGTGTTTTGGATGTGGGGGGAAATGCCAACTTGCACCATCGGCACATCCACCACAATCGTTGAGCGTGCCGCCAACGCTGCCGCACCCGCCTGGAGCGCTTGTTCAGAAAAGCGAATCAGGGATTTATATTCAAAATCGGCGGTGGCATAAATGACGCGCCGCACAATCTCATACTCCGCCGGGGAGAAAATGTGATCCCCGATTTCCCGGTCAATAATTGCCAGACTCTGAGCATCGCTACCGTGCCATTCCATCTTGAGCGTTTTGTGATGAATCATTAATTTTCAAACTGAATCGCCCTAGTTTATCCCGGTTTCGGGACAGCCTAAAAGAGCGATCGCGCAAAGAGTGTGCTATTTCCCTTAGCCAGCACAATCATACCAGTCGATCGCCCTTCTACCAATAGCTCCGTTTTGGTTTCGCGGGACCGGATTTTCGGCCCTAGAGCTTAACTCGGGTTCACTCTGCCGGTTCGTTCCCCTCCAGCAACGCCACAAACCCCAGGAGGGCCGCAGAATGGCGATCGCCTGCCACCGAGATTAAATCATTATGTCCAGCACCCTCCACCCACAGCGCCTGCTTCGGTTCCGCTGCCGCCGCAAACAATGCCTCCCCATGCCAAAAGGGAATCACCTCATCCTTAGTCCCATGAATCACCAACACCGGACAATTCACCCGTTGAATATTCCGAATATTATTAAACTTATCCACGGGATAAATTGGAATTCGAGTCACCGTTCTAAAAATAGAAGTAAACGAACTTTCCACCACCAATCCCCCCACCGGATAGCGCACTGCCAACTCCAGCGCCGGTCCCCCACCCACCGATCGCCCATAAACAATAATCCGCTCTGGCGGAATCTTCAGGGTTTCCGTTAAATAAAAATAAGCCGCCTCTATATCCTGAACCGCCCTCCGTTCCGTGGGATTCCCCTCAGAAATTCCATACCCTTGATAATCAAAACTCAACACCGAAAACCCAATCGTCTGGAATTCAGTCAAAACCGGCAAAACATCTCCTAAATCCTCCGCATTGCCATGACTATAGAGAATCGTATAGTCTGCTTGAGGATTTGCTAAATAAACCGCTGCAATTTGCTTCTCATTCGCCGAAGTCAACATCCGCATCCCCGGCAGTTGAGAATAGGAAGCGGGTTGGGGGATAAATATCATCCGTTCGGAAAAGAAGTAGCCATAAATACCAATGGAGACATAAACAAACAGGAGCGACTTAACCAACCGCTTGACCGAGAACTCGCCAATCAGAAGATGCTTCAGCTTAGGATTCATAAATTACAGCAGCCCAGTTATAAAGGAGCTTTTGAGCAGGCGATCAACAGCCCAATGCTATAATTATAAAATATCATCCAATGCTAGAGTTTATCATCAAATAAAAAATACGGATTGCCCGAGGAAAAACATTATGAAAGTCACAATCAAAGATATTGATATCCTTCAAACTCTGCAACCGTCACAAGTTGCTGCTTATCTGAGCGATCGCGGTTGGCAGCAACAACAGTATATTCCCCAGAAAGCAATCATTTGGCGGAAAGAAATCAACCTAGGTAATGCGGTGGCAGTTATCTTACCCCTCCATCCGGATACCCCTGGTTTCCCTGTTTCTATGAGCGTCATGTTAGAAACTTTGGAAACCATCGAAGCGCGATCGCAGCTTGACATTCTCCGGGATTTGCTTGCCATTGTCCCCAATGTTACCATGCAGGATGATGCGTTATTTGGTGTCAAAGGATAACTCAAGATGACCATCTCTCTGGCTAAATGGACAATTGAAGACTATCATCGCATGGTGGACATCGGATTACTCGACGATCGCCCGGTGGAACTGCTGCATGGAGAAATTGTAGAAAGGTCCCCAGAAGGAGAAGCCCACGCTTATTTTAGTACAGAAGCTGGGGATTATCTGGCCCGTTTATTGGGTGAGCAAGCCCTAGTTCGTCATGCCAAACCGATTACCCTCCCGAACAATTCAGAACCCGAACCGGATTTAGCTATTGTGCAGCGTTTGGGACGAGTTTATCTGCAACATCATCCCTATCCTGACCAAATATTTTGGGTGATTGAGTATGCCAATACCAGCCTGGAAAAAGATGCAAACCTAAAATATCACATCTATGCCGAAGCGGGAATCCCTGAATACTGGTTAGTCAATTTGAAGCGTCGTGAACTGATTATTTTTAGAACCCCTCGGGATGGGGAATATGGTTCTAAAATGACTTTTACGGAGGGGGAAATCACTCCGGTTGCATTTCCTGATATTTCCATTGCGGTTTCAGAAATTATTGTGTGAGTGGCAATACCCGACGGGTAAGCAAGCAACAACCGGCGGGGGTTAAAACCCCCGCCTAATAGCTAAAGTCGGTTAAAACCGACTAAAAACATGAACTTATAAGAGTTTCTTGCAGTCGGTTTTAACCGACTTGATTGGTTAGGCGGGGGTTTTAACCCCCGCCGGTTTTGAACCGCCAGTGTTGAACGAATTACCCCTGCGAAATGGCCGCTTCCGGTAGCGCGCCTTGCATCCGTCCTAACCAATCAATTAAAGTTTCTAATTGATACTCGGCGCGCATGATGCCAATGCCGCGAACGGTGACTTTGCCCGGTCTATAAACAAACTTTTCTTGTACATTGGAGGGTAGATTTTGGGCGAGTAAGTTCCAGGCGGGTTCCTCCATTGGGGTTTCTAAAACAATGTTTTGAGTTCCCTCCGGTTTGATTCGGGAGAATCCTAAAGGTTTGGCGATTTGTTTTAGTTTCATGACTTGCATGAGTTGATTGACGGGTTTGGGAATCGGTCCGTAGCGATCGCGCCAATCCGCTTCGATTTCTGCCAGTTCTTTCTCGGAGGTTGCTAATGCTACCGACCGATAAGCACTCATCTTTTGGTCCAAATCCACGATGTAATCCCCAGGAATAAACGCGGTTAAGGTGAGGTCGATTTGTGTCTCTTCTACCGTCGGAATTTCTTGGCCGCGAATCTCTCGGATGGCCTCTTCTAACATTTCCATATAGAGGTCAAACCCGATCGCATCCAATTGACCGGACTGTTCTGCACCTAATAGGTTACCCACGCCGCGTATCTCCATATCTCGCATGGCGAGTTGGTATCCTGACCCTAATTGAGCAAACTCTTTAATCGCCCTTAATCGTTTGCGCGCTTCATCAGTTAATCGGCCACTTTTGGGGTAAAATAACCAAGCATGAGCTTGAATTCCAGACCGTCCCACTCGTCCCCGTAATTGATACAATTGGGACAATCCGAAGCGGTGAGCATCTTCAATTAAAATCGTATTTACCCGAGGAATATCTAATCCTGATTCGATAATGGTGGTACAGACTAAAATATCCGCTTCCCCCGAACTAAAGGCAATCGTAATTGCTTCTAATTCTGAGGGGTTCATTTGACCGTGAGCGATCGCCACTCTGGCACTAGGAACCATCTGTTGCAATGCCGCCCCCACTTCCTCAATGCCTTCCACCCGAGGCACCACATAAAACACTTGTCCCCCTCGGTCCAACTCTTGGCGAATGGCCGATCGCGCGGTTTCTAAGTCATAAGGGGCCAAGTGAGTCTGAATCGGGCGACGGGAGGGCGGAGGGGTGGCAATCAAACTCATCTCTCGCACACCGGATAAAGACATATACAATGTACGAGGAATGGGCGTAGCAGTTAATGTCAGCACATCCACTTGGGTTTTCAATGCCTTGATTTTTTCCTTCTGATTCACCCCAAACCGTTGTTCTTCATCTACCACTAACAGTCCTAAATCTCGGAACTGAATCGATTTACTCAGAACCGAATGAGTTCCCACGACTAAATCCAATTCCCCCGTAGCGAGGCGATTTTGAATATCTTGGCGTTCTGCTTGACTGCGGAACCGATTGAGTAATCCAATTTGAATCGGATAGGGAGCAAATCGTTCTTTAATGGTGTGATAATGTTGTTGGGTTAAAATTGTGGTCGGGGCCAACAATGCTACCTGTTTTCCGGCGGTAATCGCTTTAAAAATGGCCCGGATTGCTACTTCGGTTTTACCAAATCCCACATCCCCACAGACTAAGCGGTCCATCGGGCGCTCACTTTCCATATCCCGCTTCACATCATGAGTCGCCTTCAACTGATCCGGTGTCGGTTGATAGGAAAAGGAATCTTCTAACTCTTGCTGCCAAGGCATATCCGGCGGATAAGCAAACCCTTGTTGATCCGATCGCTTGGCATATAAATTCAACAAATCCACCGCCAGTTTCTTCACTGCTTTGCGGACTTTGTTGCGGGTATTTTCCCAGGATTTGCTGGTGAGTTTATTGAGTTCCGGTCTTTTCCCCCCAGTCGTCCGGAAGCGGGAGAGGGATTCCAGTTGGTCTACAGGAACTCGCAGCAGTCCATCGCTATATTTAACAACTAAATATTCCCGGTTTTGGAGTTTTTCTAGTTTGATAAATTGGCCGATTCCATGATGGCGATGGACGACAAAATCCCCTTGACGCAGTTTATTGGGGTCTACTTGTTTAGAAGCGGCGCGCCGACGTTTCCGAACGTAGGTGGGGGTAGCGAGGGTATGTTGTCCATAAAATTCGCGATCGGTGATAATCACGATTCTAAAAGCGGACAAAATAAACCCCTCAAGTTCGGCGAGTCCACTATATTTCAGGGCAACGGGAATATGTTGGACTTGCAGCTTTTCGATCGCCCGGTAATCCCGATGATTCGGAATAAATTGGGCGGGACAGTCATGTTCTTGCAACAGAGAGACCGATCGACTCGGTTGCGCGGAAATTAAAAAGACATTAAACCTGCGATCGCGTTCTTCTCTTAACAATTCGGCAAGTTTAGCGAACTGATGCGGCAACACCGGAACTGGGCGACTATCTAAATCAAAGCTAATATTAGGACCGTCTTTTTTACGAGGGATGTCGAGTTCTGAAAGGGAAATGCGGTCAAAAGTTTCTGCGGTGGCAAGAGATTCGCTAAAGTTGCGGTGCACCCGAGACAGGGGAATCGGTTTCGAGGGGAGGGTTCGGAAATGTTCTTCCACTTGTTCCGCCCAGCGATCGCCATGTGCACCACAGCGATCGGGTTCATCAATCGCCACAATAGTATCCGGGGACAAATAGTCCAGCAAGGAAGCGGGTTGCTCAAAGGCCACCCCGAGAAACCGTTGCACCGAGGGGATTTCGGCGGAGTCTTCCAGTCCTAAATCATCAGGGATAGGAGTGCCTGTGGTTCTCAATGCCTCCGGTAGATGGGCCTGAATCAGGGGACTGAAGGAGGTGGGAGTCAGGACCAGTTGGGGAATTTTATCCAGGGAACGTTGGGTGGAGGGGTCAAATTCTCGGATGTTCTCCAGTTCGTCCCCAAACCAGTCTAGGCGGACCGGAAGTTCGGCAGAAACGGGAAAAATATCCACAATATCCCCTCGGCGACTCCATTGGCCCTCAGTTTCCACAAGGGCCACACGTTCATATCCCATGCGCGCCAGTTGTTCATCCAGAGTTTTGGAGTTCCACTCGCTTTTGGCGGTGAGGGTGAGGCAGTAGGGTTTAAACTGATTGACCGGGGGTAAATGGGGTTGTAGCGCCCGTTCTGTGGTGACAATGGCGAGATTGTTTTCTCCTCGGACTAAATCTGCGAGGACCTGCATTTGCCCCCAGGTAGTTTCTTCTTCCGGGTCAAAGAGTTCATAGGGAGATGCTTCGGAGGTGGGGTAAAAATGCACCGTAGGCCACCCCATTGCTTCGAGTTGGGCGGCCCATCGCCCTGCTTCTTCCAGGGTGGCGGTGACGACCAATAAACTCTGGTCCCGTTTTTGAGCGATCGCCGAGACGACCAATCCTTTTGGGAAGCGGGAGATGCCGTTGAGTTCGATGTGGTGATGCCGATCGAGTTTCGTGAGGAGTTCGGTCGCTAACGGCGATCGCCCCAAGGTGCGGATGATGGAAGAACAGGCCATGACTTGTCACAAATGCGATAGCTTGGGTTGAAAAAAATCCCCGGATTTTTTCCTCTATTTATTTTAGAAGCCAGGGGACCAACTGTGCACTCACCCCAGACGGAGAAATTTAGGATCACAATTTCTAGGGTGGGGATGATTCTGCTATTGCCGAGAAATGTTAACTTACATAAAATCTGGCAATAAATGCTGATGTTCACTGTGGCGATCGCCCCCATGATCAGGGGCGATGGCCATATTCGCCGAAACCCGAGGCAAATTCCACATCACAATGAATTCTTTTACCCTGGAAATTCTCATCATTTTACTCCTGATTCTCATCAACGGGATATTTGCCATGTCTGAAATTGCCCTCGTTTCGGCAAGGAAGGCCCGACTGCAACAATGGGCGAATCAGGGAGACATTAAGGCCAGAGTAGCCTTAGAATTGGCAAATTCCCCCAATCGCTTCCTCTCCACGGTACAAATTGGGATCACGTTAGTGGGAATCTTCGCTGGGGCCTTTGGCGGTGCCACCATTGCCGAGAACGTGGTAGTTCAGTTAGATCGTCTTCCGGTGACGGTGCCTTATAAAGGGGCCGTTGCCCTCTTAATTGTGGTGGTTAGCATTACTTACCTGTCTCTAATTTTAGGAGAACTGGTCCCCAAACGCCTTGCTTTAAACAATCCCGAACGAATTGCCACCCGCATTGCAATTCCCATGCGCTTGTTAGGCAAAATTGGCGCACCCGTGGTTCATTTGTTGAGTGCTTCTACAGATTTGGTGTTGCGACTGTTGAGAACTCAACCCTCGAACGAACCTCAAGTCATCGAAGAAGAAATTAAAATTTTACTCGAACAAGGCACGGAAGCCGGTACATTTGAGCAAGAAGAACAGGCGATGGTTGAGCGCGTGTTTCGCTTAGATGAACGGCGCGTGAGTTCATTAATGACCCCCCGCCCCGACGTAATTTGGCTGAATTTAGATGACTCAATAGAAGAGAACCGCCACAAGATTATTAGCAGTACCCACACCCGTTTTCCGGTCTGTCAAAATGTGTTGGATAATGTCTTGGGGGTGATTCAGATTAATGATTTATTAGCCCGTTCTCTGCTCTCCCAACCCATTGACCTCACCGATGCTTTGCGGCAACCTTTGTTCGTTCCTGAACATACCAAAGCCCTCAAAGTCTTAGAGTTATTCAAGCAAACCGGCACTCATATTGCCTTAGCCGTCGATGAATATGGAGTGCTTCAGGGATTGGTGACCTTGAACGATATTTTAGAGGCGATCGTTGGGGATTTGCCCTCCATGAATCAACCGGATGACTTGCAAATTGTCCAGCGCGAGGATGGGTCTTGGTTATTAGATGGCATGGTCTCTATTGAAAAATTCCGGGAAGTTTTTAATTTGCAAGAGTTACCCGGAGAACAACAAGGAAACTATCACACCTTGGGAGGTTTCGTCATCACCCATTTGGGACGGATTCCGATGGCAGCGGACCATTTTGAATGGGCGGGATTTCGATTTGAAGTCATGGATATGGATGGAAATCGCGTTGATAAAATATTAGTCATGCCGGTACAGGGGACTCTCTAAAATTCTCTCCCGATGAGCTAACCTTCACCTGAGTTCCCCTTACCCAGGGAAGCGGAACCCAGGTGAAGTGAATTTAGGGAATTATCTCCGCCAATTAAACCAAATATCAAGAAGGTTTTGCCAGAACGTATTTTGCTTGAACCGTCCCTCCTGCCAGAGTTGGGCCGTTTGTTGATTAATCTCCGACAGACTGGGCCAAATATGGGGTAAAGTAGCGATCGCCTCTACCTTCAAGTTATTTTGCATCCCTAAAGCAAAACTGTGAATCAGTTCCGATGCTCCCGGTCCTAAAATATGCGCGCCCAAAATCTCTCCCTTTTTCCGGACTAATACCTTACAAAAACCCGTGGTTTCTTGCTGCAATCGACCCCCGGCAATGCCTTTAAAATATTGCCTCAAAACAATCACATCATCATAGCGAGCTTTCGCCTGGGGTTCAGTCAGTCCGACTCGGGCAATTTCAGGATAAGTCTGAAACGCCCAGGGAATGCCCCCATAATTAACGCGATGACGGGAGAAAAATAAGGCATTTTTAACCGCGATTTCAGCTTCATGTCGGGCTACATTAACCAGCGGATAGCCCCCTGCTAGGTTACCACAGCCATAAATGCGCGGGTTAGTTGTTTGTAATTTAGCGTTAAGTTGCACCCTTTGACCTAGGGGGGTCCGGTAGAATTTCACGCCTACGTTTTCTAGGTTTAATCCGTCAATATTCGACTGGAAACCACAGGCAATAAAAATTTCATCGCAGGCGATCGCCCGGTTTTCAGTCTGAACAATCTTTTTCCCTTGACTCGATTTAACTGCCATAACTGGGGAATCCGTCAAGACAAGAATGCCGTCTGCTTCCAGTTGTGCCTGAATCAATTGTGCCGCCTCGGGGTCTTCTTTCGGCAAAATCTGGGGTGCAGAAGTGATCAGAGTGATGGCAATTCCCAACCGAACTAGGATTTGTGCCAGTTCAATGCCATTGGGGTCGCTGCCAATAATTGCAATGCTATTCGGGAGGGTTCCTTGGGTGAAGTGATGGAAGGTTTCCCGGGTCAGGTATCCCGTGGTTGCCAGTCCCGGAATGTCAGGAATCGCTGACCGAAAACTGGGGGCTAATAAATAATGGCGAGAAATTAGGCGTCTAGTCTTGACATCTAGGGTAAGTTGTGGTATGCAAATAAACTCTCCCGCCTCTGCAATCACATCAATGCCGAGAGAAGCGAGAACTGCCGGGGACCGTTCTTCCCCCAAGGATGCCAGGGCCTGGGTTGACTGCGCCAGGGCGCGGGCCAGTTCCGAGAGGTCCTTGGGAAATGGCGCACCCCAGAGAATCGAAGGGGAATCAAATAACTCCGCTGTTTGTAAGGGCCCTGTCCCCTCATAAAACGGAGGGGCATTGACGGCCTGTTGAGGCGGTTGGACCAGGGCCACTCGCGCTTGCAGTTTGGCGGCAGTAATGGCCGCTTCTATTCCCGGGCGAGTGCCGCCAATAACGACTAAATCGTAATCCAAGGTCACGGTGTTCGATTCCCCAATCTAAGACAAAATATCGGTTAAGGCGGCAATTAGGCGCTGGTTTTCTTCCGGGAGACGCACCGCCACCCGAAAATAGGCGTCGCCGAGTTCGGGAAAGCTGAGGCAGTCCCGGATTAGGATGCGGTGACGGGTGAGTAGGTCCTGTTGCAGTTGGGAACAGGAATGCTGCGATCGCACCAGTAAGAAATTCGCCGCTGAAGGCAGGGGCTGCAATCCGGGTATTCCGGCTAACCCGTCAAACAGTTGCGATCGCGCCGTCGGCAACCAGGCCCAAGTTTGTTGCTGAAAGGCTATATCCTGGACCACCGCTTCCCCAACTGCTGCCGCTAGGATATTGACCGGCCAAGGGTCGCGCCACTGTTGCCACTGTTGGAGGCAGTCGGGATGGGCGATCGCATAACCCAGGCGGAGTCCAGGCATAGAGTAAAACTTAGTCAGCGATCGCAGAATCACTAAATTGGGGTAATCCTGGACCACCGTTATCAAACTTTCCTGGTCCTCGGGGGGGAGAAAATCCATAAAGGCTTCATCCACCACCACCAGGGCAAAATGCTCCAGATAGGGCAGAATTTCGGTTTTTGAAAATAGTTGACCCGTGGGATTGTGCGGATTATTCAGCAACAGACCGCCTGGGGCTTTCTGCTGCTGCAATTTAGGAATGAGGCAGTCTAATCCCGAGGGGGTTTTAGCTGTTGCTTCACCCACCCCCAGGAATTCCCCTTCCTCATCTCCCAAAAGGGGACAATCCACCACCGTTGCGCCAAAAGTTTGCAGACACCGACGGTAATCGCCAAAGGCGGGGGTTAACAGAAACGTAGTAGGCAGGGTCGAGAGTGAGTATCCTGCCCAGGTTAACAACTCTGCCGCCCCATTACCGGGCAGGATCCACTCAGGAGGAAGACTGCAAGCCTGACCCAACTGCGATCGCAAGGAATAGTAGCTGGGGTCAGGGTAGTTTCGCAGTTCGCCCAAGTGGCTGTGAATAGCCGCATTGACCGATGGGGGCGGCCCCAACGGACTAATGCTGGCGGAGAAATCCAGGATAGAGGAAGGGGGACAGCCTGCCAGAGTTGCTGCCCAGGCTAAATTCCCCCCATGCTTTGGCTGATTCAAAGGGCGATCGGGATGTGACTCCCTTACTTAGGAGCCACTTTTTCTTTAAAGAACTTACCAGCAGAGAAGGCAGGGACCTTGGTTGCCGGAATTTCCATTTTGTCGCCGGTTTTGGGGTTGCGACCTTCACGCGCTTTGCGCTCACGAGCTTCAAACGAGCCAAATCCCACCAGGGTGACTTTATCCCCAGAGGAGACCGCTTCGATAATGGCATCGAGGGCCGCAGTCAGGACCGCATCTGCTTGTTTTTTAGTGACGTTAGCCTTCTCAGCTACAACATCGACGAGTTCACCTTTGTTCATTTTGTTACTCCGTACAGGTTAATTTGAGTGAATCCAAGGGACCTCAATTGCCAGGGCAATTTAGGAGGTCCCCCAATAGTTTAAGGGAGAAAGCAGAAATAAATCGCTGAAACTCCCACTGATTCGACTTTTCACTGCATTATTCTAAAGGGTGTCAACCCAATATGGATCGGTGAAACCTTTAATTTATATAGATTTGAGGATTTTTTTTTCATTGTCCCCAAGGGTTCCACCAATGGATCCATCAAAGAGTTGTCCTAAAAAATTGTACAATCGTAGCTACAGTGGAATTGCTTAAGCTCCTTTAAACAATAAAACCGCCTGTTTTTTATTTAACAGGAGGTTTTATTAATTCTCGATTCTCCTTTGGGAAGTCTCCCCAAAAAATAAATCTAAAGGAATAGAAGCCCGGAGTAGGGTGAGCTCACCCCAAAAAATTACCGATTTTGATTCAGCATTTGTTGGACCTCCTGCCCAGGGGAATACCCATAACCAAAGCCAGCATTATCCGAATCATCCAGAATCTGAGGCGTCACCAGGACAATCACCTCAGCCCGTTCATTTTGCCGGTTCGTGCTTCTGAACAACGAACCAATCAGAGGTAAATCCCCTAAAATTGGGACTTTGCTTACCGTGGTTCGGTCTTGGTCCTGAATGATGCCGGAAATGATTAAAGTCTGCCCATCCCGCAGGCGCAACCGTCCAGAAGAGAGGCTGCGGCGCTGTACCAGGGTGACAAATCCTCCGTCACCTGTCGTTTCTTGACCCACAGGTGAGCTCACTTCAGGATTGAGCTGCACCGTGATGAATCCATTGTCATCAATATTTTCAACGGCGATCGCCAGTGTTAAACCCACCGGGATCAATGTAGGGCTTCTGGTTTCTCGGGGTCCTGCAACCGTATCTTGAGTTTGAATGGTAACACTTTGAAGAACATCCTGAGTCAAGTTAACCTGAGCGCTTTCTCCCTGTTGAATGACCAGGGTCGGATCCGTCAAAATTTTCGCATTCCGACTCTGAATCTGCGCCTGGAGTAGGGACAAAAATCGTTTCGGGTATTGGAACAAGGTAGGCAGACTAAAAGTAGCCTCACCGGCTGTAATAACCCCCGTTGTCGGATCGACTTCAAACCCCTCGTACTCTGAAATGTTTACCCTCAGAGGATCGCTACTAATTCCAGGAATGGGACGCAGAAAGAGTCCCTCTGCTCCTCGTGGACCCGTGAGGGGAACTTGAATGAGTTGGTTGCGATCGAACTGGACATCTGCCCCAGCGGGATTAGTAATAACCGGAGGAACTAAAGGACTTGCGGTCAGAGTAGTACGGCTGGGGGGATTCACTCCACCAAAGTTAACGGCTGCTGCTCCTGCATCATTGACAAAGAAACTATCATTAATGCCAAAAGAAAAGCTACTGCTAAAGTTATCGACATTAGCTAAGTTGACGTCAATAATCTTGACATTCACTGCCACTTGACGCTGACGAAGATCGATTTGACTGATTAAAGCACTAGCAATTTCAATTTTCCGAGGTTCCCCAATGAGAGTGACGGAATTCATCCGCGTGTCTATGGTCACCAATATCCCATTCAGCAGGTAGGGAGCGCCCAATCTATTTGGCCCCAGTATTCCTTCTTGCTCTGGTAGCTCAGGCGCTAATCGTTGAAAATCGTTGTCTACTGTTTCTATCAAACGCGGAGGTAGACCCTCTCCCTGGGAAAATGTCTGTACCTGAACTTGGCTTGCAATCTCTTGTCTTTCTGCCCCTTGTGCAACAAGAAAGTTAGCTGCATCTAGCGCGCTAACTTGATTAAGCCTTAATGTCCGAATAACTACGTTGCGAGCCGAATCTGGCAGTCGAACTCCTACAAAAATGGTGTCGGCGACTCGGTTTGCTTCAAGTCCTCCTAGGCGGAGGATATAGTTGAAGATATTTTCAATCGGCTCGTTTTCAATATCTAGGGAAATTTTAGGTCCCCCATCGTCTTCTACGTTCTGCGCTTGACCCCCTTCATTACGCGGGGGTGGACTATAGGCTAGGTTAAAACCTGCCGATCGCGCTAAAAGTGCCAATACATCTCGCACAGGTGCATCCCGTAGGACCAGCCGGGGAATGACTTCAGTTGTTCCTAAAGTAATGATGGAGGCAGAAGAATCAACGTTGCCAACGGCAATATCCCCTAAGGGTGGGGCAACCGCTCGCGGCTGAAAAGGGGGTGCTGATGCCTGGTTGGGTCTGGCAATCGGAGCAGGGCCACCCTCAATGGTGATTTGCGGATTTGGCACGAGTACGTCTGGACTCGATGGGATGCCCGGGGGTGGCGTCATGCCAGGAGGTGGAGGAGGGGTGGAAGGGCTGACATTAGGTAAGGCGGCAACGCCCCCTCCGGTATTGAAGCCAAGGTTAATTCCAGACGCATCGGCTTGGTTGATGGCGACCTCTGGGGCGCTGCTGCTGCCACTGACGATCACCCGGACGCTATTGGCATCGAGGGGGGTGACGACGATGGAGGTAATCCCTGGTGCTGGGTTATTTTGACGGAAACTCTGCCCCCCGGGTAGGCTGAGTTGAGTATTGATAATATCTGCAATAACGTCTGTACCTCGGTTGACGGTAAAGACTTGGGGCCGATCGCCCCCCTGGGTATCCAAAATTACCTGGACTCCGCCACCGCTGGTACTGACGTTCACTCCTGTGATTTGAGTGACTGCCATTGCTGGGGCGCTGGCCATAATCACGATCGCACTAGCTCCGAATAAGCACCCGAGTGCATGAGGCTGTTTCACCGTTCCCTCCTCCCTTAAAAAAAGTCCACTCTGATTAAACTGCGATTAAAGTCTTATATAGCCCTTCAATCCCTAACTGTCAAAAAACGGATAGGTTTGATTCATTCATACTCCCCTATCCGGATTTTGACTTTAAATTTTTGTAAAGGGACACGGCTGTATGGAAATGGGTTGCGATCGCCCGACCCTGCTTTCCGCTGCCGTGACCTTTATGTTCTGAAACTCCTGTAACTGCGATCGCCATTTTCAGCCTTATTGAGCCGGTGGTTGTTCTCCTGCCGCCGCCGCGGGTGGGGGCGGTGGGGCTGCTAAATTTTCGAGCTGCTCTGGTGGTAACGGCATCACCGCTATCAAATTAAAATTGGTTTCGAGATTTGCGGGTGACTGTTCGGTAATTTTACCATCTGGATCGACAAAAATCCTCTGACTGCCTTCACCCAATGTACTGGTAAATTCACCAAATACAACCATCTGTTGTAACCGTTCCAGCCGTCGCAAGGTATCTAGGGTTTGCTGATAGCTTCCGGCCATTGCCAGCTCCATTGTCTTCCCTTCCACGGCTTGGGACAGCGTTAAGGAAGGCGTAGGGGCGGCAGCAGCAGCGGCGGCTGGGTCAGCCGGGGGAGGAGCTGCTGCCCCTGCAGCTGTGGCGGTGCCTTCGGTAAAAATCCAGTCATTCGGGCTGGTTTCTAAGGGCTTGAAGGATTCTAAATTTCCCCCACTTTGCCGAACAATTTGGTTAATGTCCAACAGCAAGGTTTCTAAGGTCGCCCCTTGAGCAAATAAGGCTAAGACATTTTCCTTTTGTTGTTTGGTTGTGGCTAAATTTGCTCTGGCCTCGTCTCTTTGGCGGATTTTTGATTGTTGAGTTGCGATTTCGGCTTCTTTTGCTGCAATTTGCGCCTTTAAGTTCGTCTGCTCTTCCATCGCAGGCAACAGCATCTTAAAGCCTGCAAATCCGGCGAGTCCCAACCCAAGGACGGCAATTAAAATCCCTTGAATTTGTGGGGTGAGGACAAAGCTACCAATTTTATAACTTCCTGGCGGTGGAGCCGCCTCAGCCCGGGCTGCCTCCATTGCCATAAACTGTTCGCTGACGGTCATCGTTGAATTACCCCCTGTTGTTCGAGTGAATTGATGCGAGTGGTCAGTCCTTCTGCCCGAGTTCGCTGGAGATCAGCGAGAATTTCTGAAGCCAGAACGTTGCTCACCGTGGCATTAATGTTATATTCGACAACTTTGGGCAGTTGAAAGTCTGTCGGGGGACAGGTGACTTGTTGACCCTGGAAACTAGGGTCGCATTCCACCGCCACCGGATTGTCTACCAGGGTGGCATCGATTAACTGGGTTTGACTCTCATTAAAGAAGGGCGATCGCTTCAGGGTGAGCACAAAATCATTGACATCATCAAAGGTTTTGGCATATCCCCGGATCTGAATCTTTTGTTTGACTTTCGTCCAGGGTGAGGAGGCTTGAATTTCTTCTGGAGGCGTTTGTTCGATTGTATGGTTGAGATTAGCCACTTGGACCCCGGGCGGGAGGCGATCGCGCAGTTCTTGTAACAGCGCTGACATCGGCTTGACTGAAGTATTGAAAATATTGGCAAAAAATGTAATTTGGGTATTCAACTGCTGAATTTCAGCATTGATGGCTTCAACCTCTTGAACTTGAGCACCCAAACTCCCGGATTGACTTTCCAGGTTAGCCAACTGTCCCTTGAGTTCGGTGTTTTGGTTATTCACCACAAACCAGCCCCCCATGACTACGGCGATCGCCGATATTCCGGCAGCCATTCCCCCAATCAACATTGTCGTTTGTTGCCTGGAAGTTGCACCGGGCGCTTTTTTCACAACTGGGGGCTTATAATCAGCGCGATCGTTGAGAAAATTAATTTCTAGACTATACATTTCATTTGGCCTCCCGCATGGCTAACCCCAGCACAACTCCCAATCCTGGGCGCTGCATTAGGGGCATTTTTTCTTCGTCTACTTCCAGGGCTAAATTCTCCACTGGATCCACTACTATGCTTAATAAACTTAATCGCTGATTGAAAAAGTCATCCAACCCTCCAATCGATGCGCCCGGTCCTGCCAGCAGGAGCTGTCCGACCTCCAATCCTTCGCTCTGATTCATATAAAAATCAATTGAGCGCCGCAGTTCGTCCCCTAACTCGGAAAACACTTTAATAATAGCCTGTGTCCCCGGGCTACTTCCTCCCCCCATTGTACCTGACCCCGTACTTTCTGTTGGGTTAGCCGGAATGGTCATCCCCTGCAACATATCCGTATTGCGAGAAGGGGGTAAATTCATCGCTTGGGATAGGGCCGTTTGCACCTGATAGGTCCCGATCGGGATGGTTCGAGAAAACTGGGGAATCCCATCCACCACGATCGCAATTTCGGTACTATCAAACTGAATATCTGTCAGCACCACCGCCTCTTCTGGCGGTAACTGGAGCAGTTGTTCTCGAATCGTCCGTAACAGGGCAAAACTCGAAATCTCCAGAATTTCTATCCCTAAACCCGCTTCTTGAAAGGTACTAATATAAGTATCCGTCACTTCCTTGCGAGTGGCCACGAGCAGCACCTGGACCTTTTCGATGCCATCCTCATCCATGAACTCCCCTAACTTTTGGAAGTCCACATCCGCCTCTTCTCGGGGAAAGGGCAAATAGAGTCCCGCCTCTTGGTTCATGTACTCCCGCAATTCCAAATCATTCAGTTCTTTGGGAACGGGAATAATCCGAATTACCCCTTCCCGCGCCGGTACAGCCGTAGCGACCCGCTTGATATTTGTTAAATTGTGTTCGGCGAGGGTTTCTTGGATCAGTTGAGCCATCTCCGGGGGGTCCGCAATCAACCCTTCTTGCACAACGCCTTCGGGGACTTCCGCCGTAGCATAAGTTTCTAGTTGATAGGAGGCACCCTGTTGACGCAGTTGCACGATATTGAGTCGTTCTGGAGCAATTTCCAGTCCAATTCCATTGGATCCTTTAGACAGGAATTTTTTAAAGAAATTAACCACGGTTTTGTCCCATATTAAATTCAAGGTGGTGAGTTGAAAGTCATCAAAACCAGTGTAGACAGCAGGCAGTGCTTCTCCCTAATCTTACCCTGGCCGCCCAGACACCAAACCGCCCCAGGCTCTCCCTAACTGGGAGTCTCGCAAAACAGTCCCCGAGGGGGATACAGTATTCATAATCTAACCAATTTACGTTACGATCAGCAGGCTTTGCCTGGGTCAAATTCCCTTGATGCTCGTTATCTCACCCGACCCTCTGGGTCATAATGTTAATTAGGTTATGAGAGTAAGAATCAACCGTTGGAAACGCTTTGGACTCTTTGTCTTGTCGGGTTTGTTGCTGAGTTGGGCGATCGCCTGCACTCCCGGTACTGGCTCCAATTCGAGCCAACCCGCCTCGGGGACTGCGGAAGTTGAATTTTGGACAATGCAACTCCAGCCCCAGTTTACGGACTATTTCAACAGTTTAATCGCTACATTTGAATCAGAAAATCCCGAAATCAAAGTGCGTTGGGTTGATGTGCCTTGGTCCGCGATGGAAAGCAAGATTTTGGCCGCCGTTTCCGCCAAAACTGCCCCGGATGTGGTCAACCTGAATCCTAATTTTGCCACGCTTCTTGCCAGTCGCAATGCGTGGCTCACTCTGGATGATCAGATCCCAAATGAGATTCGCCAGCAGTATCTTCCCAATATCTGGAAAGCGAGTACCTTAAATGGCACAAGCTTTGGTATTCCTTGGTATCTGACCACCCGAATTTCTATTTATAATACCCAACTCTTCAACGAAGCGGGCATTGACCAACCTCCCAGCACTTATGCTGAATTAGCACAGGTGGCCCAACAAATTCGCGACAGAACCGGCAAATATGCCCTATTCGTGACATTTGTTCCCGGGGATTCCTCGGAGGTCCTCGAATCGATGGTCCAAATGGGAATGCAACTGGTGGATGAGCAAGGCAAAGCTGCTTTTAATACTCCAGAAGGACGCGCCGCTTTTCAATATTGGGTAGACCTCTATGAAAAGGGTCTGTTGCCTCGGGAAGTCCTCACCCAAGGGCATCGTCAAGCGGTCCAACTGTATCAAGCGGGAGAAATTGCCATCCTCGGTTCCGGACCCCAATTTTTCAAGACGATCGCCGAAAATGCCCCGAGTATTGCTGCTGTCTCTGCGGCGGCCCCCCAAATCACCGGCCAAACTGGGAAGAAAACCGCCGCCGTCATGAATTTGGTGGTGCCTCGGGATACGGATGTCCCAGAAGCAGCGGTTAAGTTTGCCCTCTTTGTCACCAATGATCAGAATCAGTTGAGCTTTGCCAAGGATGCCAACGTCTTGCCTTCTACCCTGCAAGCTCTCCAGGATAGTCATTTCCAGGTATTGCCCGCTGATGCCCCCCAGATCGATCGCGCCCGAATTATTAGTGCTGAGGATCTCAAGAGTGCAGAGGCCCTCATCCCGGCGATGGAAGATATCCAGCAACTGCAACGGATTATTTACGATAATTTGCAAGGGGCCATGTTGGGTCAACAGTCGGTGGATCAAGCGGTTACCAATGCGGCCCAGCAGTGGGAAGCCCGCAATTAGACTCACTGTACCGGATCTCCTGGACTCTGAGATGGGGGGCAGTTTTGGAACTGCCCCCCATTTTGTCATCGTGGGATGGCGATCTCTGCTCTTTTAGGTTCGGGTTGGATCGAGGGCGATCGCCTTACTCTGCTTCTCCAATCAGGGTAAAAGCGGCCCAATTTTCTACCCCCGGATATTGCTGCATCGTCCTCAGCATCGCCTCACGGAGTGCCTGAGCTTTGTTACTCCCCTGTTGCCAGTTTTGGTAGAACTCACCCATCAGGTAAGCGGTCACTCTATCATCCACTTTCCATAATGACACCAGAATACTAGACACCCCAGCGGAAATAAACGACCGAGATAGCCCGATTACCCCATCCCCAGTAATTTTCCCCCGTCCCGTATCACAGGCGGAAAGCACCACTAACTCGGCACTCAGTTGGAGGTCCAAAATTTCCTCTGCGGTCAAAAATCCATCATCGGACCCGGTAGGGGCCAGGGCCAGCCAACTGCCAATCCCACGCTCAGGGTCGAAACTGCCGTGAGTCGCCAGATGTATAATTCGGGAGGTTGCCATCTTCTCGATTACCCGGGCTTTGGTGGCTTCTGACCCAATCAAGGGCGTTGTATTCAGCAGTTGGGCGATCGCCTGCGCTTCTGTTTCTGCACCCACTAGAGGCGAAAGTCGTTGCTCTCCCCTCATCGGCATGGTGGGATTACCGACAATCAAGATATCGGTCTGAGTTTGGGGAAGTCGCTGTCTCTGTCTGCGAGTTAAATCTAAGACTTGAATCGAAGCCGCAGTGAGAATTGTATGCTTTTCAATCAAATATTTCCCGTTGGCATCGGGCAAGGCGGGAAAGGGGACTAAAAATAATGAATCTTGTGGAATAAAAATCACCCGTTCATTGGGGTCTGAGGGTAATAAATCCGCAATGGGTTCAATTAATAATTGATAGAGTTGATGCAACTCTTGCTCATTGCCCCGTTGCGAGGGATTAACCGTTTGGCCCCGGGCAGCCTGTTGATTAAATTCCGAAATCGGTTGACTGTAAACTTCCTGAGAGGGTGACAACGGAGGTAAAACCCAGACAGGGCAGTTGTTTGAGATAATGGAGAAGTCGTAAAAAAGCGGGTGGCCCTTGGAGCCACCCTAACAAAAAATGCTAAAGACATTATATCAAAAGGTATTACGAATCCATTTGAGCGAGAGTCAAACACAGACCTTAGAACTCTTAGTTTTGATGCTTCAAAGTTATCGGCAAGTCAGATTATCAACCCTTGCCAATATTTTTCCACAACCCATTCAATATAAGAGTCGCGTCAAAAGTCTTCAACGATTTCTGCAACTCCCCCAACTTTCGGCGAAGTTGCTCTGGTTTCCTATAATCAAGGCCGCTTTAAAATCCGAATTCAGAGAAAAACATTTAAATAGAGCGCAACGGAGAAAGCGCTCAAAATTAAGATTTAAAACCAAAAATTATGTAGCGGTTGCTCTCGACCGCACTCAATGGAGAGACCGTAATCTCCTGATGGTCACGATAATTTGGGGAAATCATGCTTTACCAATATATTGGGAGCTACTCCCAAAGTTAGGCAGTAGCTCTTTCCGGGAACAGAAACGGGTATTAGGGCCGGTGCTGGCCCTTCTAAAACCTTATCCGGTTGTAGTGATAGGAGACAGAGAATTTCATAGCGCTAAACTCGCAGACTGGCTCAGGGTAAGGAGTATAGACGTTGTATTCCGCCAGAAAAAGAGTGCTTTTGTAGCCACTTCATGCCAGAGAGGTAAGTCTTTAAAAACCCAAGGATTTAAATCGGGAGAATCCCATTTTTTCACTGATGTAACCTTTCAAAAATCTGAGCCTATTCAGGGATTCAATCTAGGAGTTTATTGGGAAAAAAGTCATCGAGGCAAAAAGGTGAAAGAACCGTGGTATTTACTAACTACGATTTCTAACCCTAAGCTGGTTAAAGAACTTTATCAAGCGCGATGGGGTATCGAAATGATGTTTAGAGATTGTAAAAGTGGCGGCTATAATATGGAATCTACTCGGGTGGATTCAACCCGATTTTTGGCCTTGGTTTTGTTGATTACTTTCGCTTATTGGTTAGCGACTAATTCGGGTCATGAGTTGAAATCTAACCACTTAGTACCTTACCTCGGTCGTAGCGAAAAAACTCCGAATAATTTTCCCCATCATAGTATTTTTTGGCTCGGATTATCGGGTTATGCTTGGAGCCAGTCCCTCCTTTTCTGGCAAGAAGAGATGTTAGCATTGATGGCCCTTAAGCCTCATAAAGCTCAGAATTTCCGGCAAGGACTAAATGCTCTATCCCTTGTACAGCAATTGGTCTAGCTGTCTTGTCACCCTCTCAGGTAAACTTCCGAAATATCACTCCGTTGAGCCGTTGTAATATTCTGGCGACAAACCCAGTTGTCAAAACATCGGGCATTGGCCACAATTTTAGCTAACAAAGTGTCTTGCTCTTGCCATAAATCATGGAGGTCAGTGCGATGAAACGTGATTTCTCCCGTTGGCTTAATCACCCAAATATAGAGTTCTAAATTTTTTAAAAATGTTGGGCTTTCCCGAGAAAAATCTCCACGAACTCAGGAATATTGGACTAGGGTAGCATTTTGAGACGCAGCAATTTGGCGAATTTCTTCCAGGGTAGGAGGCGGGACTAATAGCCGGTTTTCTTCTAACGGTTCGGTGTTTTTTTGAGCGAGGAGTTCGACAAACGCTCTGGCTCGACTCCGTTCTGAAATTTCCAGGGCTTTATCGGTTTTATCTTGAGCAATCAGGGCTTTTTGTAGCCGGTCGTAAGTATATAATTGTTGTTAAAATAATGATATTTTTTGGTCATCGGTTAAGCTGGGATACAATTTTTCTCCGACTTCAATGGCGGCGAATAAATATTCTTCTGCCCGGTCATACTGTTCCAACCGATAGTAAGCTAATCCTAAGTGATGGAGGGTATTACCCAATCCTTCTCTATCGTTTAATTCCCACCGAATCATCAAGGCTGGCTCATAGAATTCTGTGGCGAGTTGATAGTTTTCTTGGCTGTTGTAGCAGGGTAAGCGCATCTAATTTGGTATTAAATGTAACAGACCAACAAAAGATGGTGCAGTATTATAGCTGCCCAGTTTGTCCGAGAGATTCTAAAATGACTCTCTTTTATCAGTAGAAAATAGGAATGAATATTCTATGACTAAAGGATTTTCACCCCGGGTCGCAAGCGCTAAACTAAAAACCCTCAAAACCCAGCCTCAACCTATTTCTATGCAAGAACTAGAAGGGGGTTTGTTGAATTATTTTGATGATGTACCTGACCCGAGAGTTGACCGCACTAAACATCACTTACTTAAAGATATTCTAGTGATTGCTTTGTTAGCAATAATAGCTGGAGGTAACGGATGGGAAGATATGGAAAATTATGGAATAAGTAAAAAAACTGGCTCAAACAATTTTTAGAATTACCAAATGGGATTCCTCATCATGATACGTTTCGTAGAGTTTTTGAAAAAATCGACCCCAAAATTTTAGAAAAGAAGTTAACTCAATGGGTTCAAAAATTTATAGGCTCATTTGCTGACCAAGTTATTCCGATTGACGGAAAAAGTCTTCGAGGGTCTTATGACCGAAATCAGGGCAAAAAAAATTTACATTTAGTGACAGCGTGGGCTTCAAAAAATCGTTGAGTCCTCGGCCAAGTTAAGGTAGACAGCCATTCCAATGAAATTACAGCAATCCCAGCCCTGTTAGAATTAATCGACGTAACTGGCGCAATTGTTACGATGGATGCAATGGGAACTCAAACGGATATTGTTAAACAGATTGTTCATCAAAAAGCTAATTATGTAGTCTGCTTAAAAAGCAATCACCCAACTCTTTACAATCAAGTTAAATCTTGGTTTCAATTTCAAGTAAAGAGCCAATTTTCTGGGGTTAAAATGACCGAGTATCGTCAAATAGAAAAAGGGCATAACCGGGTTGAAAAAAGAAGAGTTTGGGCTATTCCCGTTTCCGAATTTGGAGGTCTTTATAATCAAGACAAATGGGCGGGACTCCAGACGATTGTTATAGTCGAGCGGTTTCGAGACGAGTGGAATGGCAGGGGCGCATCTAGGAGTTGGGGGAGGAGGTAGAAGGCTCAAAACAACTCCCTTTTTCAAACAAGTCATCAAAGCGACTATTTACCCAGGCCAGACGCAAATGTAACAGGTGATTAAATCCCTGACTACTCCACCGCATACCCACCCCTTTAAAGCGCTGTTGTATCAACCATTTACAAGCACTCTCGACCATACCAGAGCCTCTAGGTATTCCTTGCTCTTCAAAAGATTGATAAGTAATGTGTTCTTCATGAGCCTTAAAATAATCATGTACTCGTCGGATACTCTGGCGTTGACTAGCTTTTAAAGATGGAGAATTGGCCAGACTATTTAGCTCACTGATTACTCCAATTGAATTGCCATGCCTCAATTCATGCCGCCAATGTTTAAACCAGTCTTTTCTTCAGCCCGAGTCCGGCCATCTTTATATGCAGCAGCAGCCGACCATAAATGTCCAGCCGCATGATAGAAATCTAAAACCCCCACTACATTTAACGGCTCCAAAAATTGCTCATATAAATTCCAAAATCCTACGGCTCCGTCAGATAACCAGGCTACTTTAGAGGCATCCTCAAGTCCAGAGCGCACAGCTTCTACCATCAGTCGGGGAGCTAGGTCATGAATATTTCCGAGAACGCCGACTAGACGACGGTGATGTAACCGGGTGGCGGGCTTACCCTTGCGGGTAAAATGCGCTCCTAATCTGGCTATTATCCCGACTTTTACTTCTCTCCATTGTGTAGCTCCCGACGGACTTTTTTCCTGGGGTCTAAAAGGCACCATCACCCCGTCCCCCCCCACAGCTAAAGTCATTGACTCTACCTTAGTCGATAGCTGTTCAGGAGTTGGGCTTTCTCCTTGGGAAAAAGCCGTGAGCTCAAACGAAAGGTTGGACGTTGCCAGCCGTCCCTTTTGAGTAACCCAATTGGCTATTGTTTGAGCGCAAACTTTAATGCCCGTTAACTGTTCGAGTAAATGAGAAGTGATTTCAAACGGTACAAAAATTGCTAATAAACATCCCAGTTTAACCACTTCCTCTGAGGTTTTTTGGTCAGGTTTTATTAAGAAGCATTCATCAAGAGGTACTCTTAAACTACCCGGACATTTTTTCGGGCAACGCCCCACTCGGCGAGACCACTTGACTTGTCCGACAAGGGTTAGCATTGAACGGGGTTGAAAACCCTTGCTATTCAAACGAGTCCCACAATGTGGACAAGAAGGCCATTGGGTCGGTAAGAGGGCGCGTCTTGTCAACTCGCGCTCTACCAAAAACCTAGCCAATTCTAATCCAATGCCCCATGCTACCCACACGAGTGCCCCCAGACTCGATGCGGTTTCTAGTTTTGACCAATGGTTTGGACAGTTTATGTGAGCAGCTATCAATTCTTCGAGGCGTGTTATCATACTCTTAAGTTTAAATTTTTAGTGAAATGGGAATGTGTTTGCACGCATTCCCTCTTTTTATTCTACCCCTTCCTGGTCGTCTCCCTCACTCCAACCTGTGAAGGCCCCTCCCCTAACTGCTGGATGCGCCCGAATGGCAGAATGGCAGATCTCATGAAGTCCAGTTTTATCTAAGTTTTTTAACCGTAGATGCCCAAAAACATGGTTCTATTATCCGGGAACATTGGAGCATTGAAAATAAAGAACATTGGGTTTTAGATGTAACTTTTGAAGAAGATAAATCTAGGGTCCGAGCGTTTAATAGTCCTCGAAATTTGGCTGTACTTAGACGGATGGCCCTTAATGCCCTCAATCAAGAAACCACCCTATCCCGTAGCTTGAGACAAAAAAGGAACCGGGCAGCCATGAGTGAGGAGTACATGATGCTTATTCTCAAATCCTTGTGTCAAGCCTGATTGAGATGCTCTTACCCTGCTATTATTGCTAACAAAGCAATCACTAGAATATCTTTAAGTAAGTGATGTTTAGTGCGGTCAACTCTCGGGTCAGGTACATCATCAAAATAATTCAACAAACCCCCTTCTAGTTCTTGCATAGAAATAGGTTGAGGCTGGGTTTTGAGGGTTTTTAGTTTAGCGCTTGCGACCCGGGGTGAAAATCCTTTAGTCATAGAATATTCATTCCTATTTTCTACTGATAAAAGAGAGTCATTTTAGAATCTCTCGGACAAACTGGGCAGCTATAATACTGCACCATCTTTTGTTGGTCTGTTACATTTAATACCAAATTAGATGCGCTTACCCTGCAAATAGAAAAAGGGCATAACCGGGTTGAAAAAAGAAGAGTTTGGGCTATTCCCGTTTCCGAATTTGGAGGTCTTTA
>NZ_JAMXFD010000011.1:28381-188307 GCF_025370875.1 Laspinema palackyanum D2c | reverse complement strand
CTTTTCAAGCCCCAGGCTAAAAATCCCTGAATGTAAAGCTTTCAGCCCTCATTCTTAACTTTTGTCAGTCAACCAGGTTCAGAGGGGCGAAACTGTTCCACTGTCCAGAGTCAAATGATCTTACCCTTCAGGATGCCGATCGCCCTCTAGTTCCCGTAAACGCGCCTCCAATTCCCGAAGACGTGCTTCTGCTGACTCCGCCCTCTGACGTTGTTGTTCCGCCTCCTGGCGTTGTTGTTCAGCCTCCTGGCGTTGTTGTTCAGCCTCCTGGCGTTGTTGTTCGGCTTGTTTGGCTAACTCGGTAGAGGTGAGAAATCGCTCACCATCGGGACGGTAGATGGTAAACTGTTCATCCTGGAGTTCAAAGCGAATCCCTAAACGGGGACTGGTCCAATTTTCGGGCTGTTCAATTACTTTCAGGGAACCGGCTTGATTGCGTAACCACCCATTGAAATCCAGGCGATCGGGGTCGAAAACATAATATTCTGCCACCCCATAGAGGTCATAAAACTCTTGTTTCTTGGCCATCTCCTTGAGGCGATTTCCGGGGGAAAGAATTTCAAACACGACTTGGGGAGGGATGTCTGCTTCTTCCCATTGCTTATAAGACCCGCGATCGCCTTTAGGTCGTCCCATCGCCACCATCACATCAGGGGCTTGACGCAGTTTATTATTGCCTTCGATGGGATACCAAAGCAAATCCCCCGCCACAAAGACATTCGGATCATTATCAAACAGAATTTCTAAATTCTCTTTAATCACCACAATCCAACGAAACTGGCGGGTATTATCAGACATCGGATTTCCATCACAATCAGGGTAGATGACCTTTGGAGTTTGAGGGGTGGTTACCATAAATTAGACCTCTCAATTATTGAACGGTGAGCAACACCCTTGAGTCTGGGTCAGACCCTCTTTGGCCAGACTTTTAAACTGTCCGAATCGGTGTTTAGGGTTAGCTGACATTTTAGCGAATTTTGCCCTCAATGGTCAGCAAGCGGGTTCCCGGGTGGCTTAAATTTCTCCTCACCCAGTGTCCCTAGCAGATAACAGATGGAGTGGGTTCTCAGAGGAGGTAGACGATTCTCCTCGGGAGAGGCTTCGCGATCGCAGTGGGTCAGGGGGAAGTTCTGGTCACATCAAAGAATGATTTCAAGGTTGTTTTATGTCAAATCCTGAATAATCGGCGCAACCGCGATCGTTGTCTTGTTATAAACAGTTCCTAAGTTGACATTTCTTGACCGCTGAATTTGCGAAATAAGAAATTAGGCTGGGGAATAAAAGTGCATAAATTTTGGATTAATTATATATGGATTAAACGGCAAAAGTAACCCTCATGCAGTTCCTAAAAACACCACAAATGTGGCCGATCGCTTTTTTAAAATATGTTTGACGTGCCAGACTGGCTTAGTCGCTCTTTTGGGTGCATCAGGGTAAAACTCATTAAGCTTAGAATCCTTACCCGTATGAGTGATGGACGGGTTTGATGCCGCTCCTTTTTTTTACCTCATCAGTAACTGACGGGGACTTATACAGGACTGTTCACTGTCCAGATGACTCAGAACAAAATTAAATCAGAAAGAGTAGCCTCACCACGATAAAAATTTAGTGCGAAGCGCTGCAAGAATTTTCAATGCGCTGAGGATGAGCGCTTCTGTCTGATGAGTGACTCTGGACTCTTGGCAAGAAAACTCGCCATAAAATTTTCCCGGTCAAAAAGCGCTTCTCTACTCCTGGGGATACTCCAAAGAATTCCTGTCAAACCCTTGATTTGAAAAGAACACAAAGCTAAAGCTGGGCTAAATTTTTATGCAAACTCTGCGGGATTTAAGTGGCCCCTGAGCATCAATTCTGTGAAATTTTCATAAAAAAGCCAAAAAAACGCATAAAAACCCGAGTCTACTCCTAGAGATAGATATAGAATCCTATTAAGATATTGTGCTCATGTACTTACAACGGACAGGAGAATACATCCCAACCCAGTTCGGGGAAGCGTTTTTTCATCGAGTCCACCCTGCTTTTAACCGTGACCCGATGTACCCCGCCCGATCGCACCCCAGCGATCGCCTCCTTTAATCGCTTCCCACTCACCACTTAAAAAGCAGATGGACACCCAAAATACTCAACATCCTATCCCCACCTTCCTCTTCTCGAAGACCCTGCCACTTGAGCAAATTTGCCCTTCCCAGTTTCAACCCCGAAACTACTTTAACGAAGTGGCAATGGAGGAACTCGCCGCTAGTATCAAAGAACATGGTATCCTTCAGCCCCTACTCGTGCGCCCGATCGCCGGGAATCAATATGAGTTAGTCGCGGGAGAACGTCGGTATAAAGCCGCTCAAACCCTGGGATTAACCCTAGTGCCGGTGACAGTCAGGGAAATGACGGATACAGAAGTGCTACAGTACGCCTTGGTCGAAAACTTACAACGGGAGGATTTGAATCCCGTTGAAGAAACCGAAGGGATTTTACAATTGCTGGAAATGCGCCTGCAAAAGGACCGCGACTGGATTATCTCCCTGCTCAACTATATCGCGAATGGCAAGCGAGGACTTACGGACATCGCTGTCCGTAATCGAGAACAACAGTTGATTCAAGAGGTGTTTGCTACCATCGGCAGGAGGATCACTCCCGAATCGTTCCGAACTCATCGCCTTCCTTTGCTAAAACTGCCTCCAGAACTGTTTGAAGCGCTCCGCTATGGACGGATTAAGTGGACCAAAGCGAAGGAAATCGCCAAGTTGGAGTCGGAGTCTGAGCGGTTGGCACTCCTAGAACGGGCGATCGCTGAGTCTCTGAGTTTGCGACAAATTCAACAAATCGTCCGGGAGAAAAAAATACCCAGAGATTCAGCGCAACAACAACGCGAGGTGGAAGGACTTCTGCAAAAATTTACTCAGTTTAAGGCATGGGAGAACCCAGATAAGCGCTATAAGATGGAGTCTTTGCTCATAGAACTCAAACACCTTATCACAGAACAGGATTGAACAATTGGCGGGTTCCAGTCAAACGGGTTTTGTTAACCCTTTATCTTAATTCGCGGGGTCAGATGAGCGCTCATTCACTCCATAAATCCTTGGCCGATTTTTTCAACAATTAGACTAGAAAATCGGATAGTTCAATAGAGCTATCACTACGTTGACTAGGTTGAAATAAATTATTCTACTTTATTTCAAACTCCCCCTTTCACCCGTGCAGGAGAGGGGGAGAATTTGCCTGTACCAAATCTAAATTTTGGCTAAAACTGATAGAGGAAGAGGTTTATGGCATCCGTAACCCCAGGCTTTCAACAACAAATAAATGGAAATTAATTTAAGTTGATGTGTGTTTAACAGGCATTTTTTTAAGTATCTACAATGCAAAATTTTAGGTTATTACGATTAATATAAATTGCTTTCGATTTCGGGAATTAAAAATGTTAAGTTTTGTAAAGATAAAAAGTATCCTGGCTTTTTCTGTTAATATAAAAAAGCCAGGATATTCCTAGGCGTGAAATAAGAGATGCAAGCTCTTGATTCCACTGATCCGTATCTCATCATACATTATGAAAGCAAAATTCGCCATTACGTCAATGTTGACGGCTGCGGCAGTTGCGATCGCGGCAACCTTCACCCTCCAGCAGCCTTCTGAAGCACAAAGCACCCGATTTGTGTGTGGCATGAGTTCCACAACGGGTTTACCCACCACTTTTGCCCTGACTCCACGGGGTGCGGTCCCGGTCGTTCGCTGGTATGCGGAATATTTTAGTGCTTCGGGTTATACTCCAGAGCGGCGTTGTCAGGAAGTCTCCTCCCGATTTGACAATCTCAATAGACAGGGACAACTCGGGTTCATCACCACAGGCTATGTAAATGGTCAGCCCGTTGTTTGTGCGAATCAAGGGGGGGGCTGTAATAACAGCAATCTGTTATTTACGCTTAAGTCTGGGGCAGATGCTGCCGCAGCAGTTCAGCAGCTCTTTGACCTCCGCGCTGGAGTCGGTGGCCCCTTGTATGAAACCTCTGCCGAGAATGAGGGTGAGATAACCATCGACCTGAACAACTTCTTGGATAATGCTGCCGTTGATCCAAATGGCCCTTCCCAGGGAGGTTCTAGTGGGGCAAATGTCACCCCTTCTGAGCCTTCTCAACCCTCCGGTAGCGGTGGATCTGTTTGGTAATTGTAAGCTGATTCAAAGGCGATTATAACGTGAATTTGCGATCGCAGATTGTTCTTATCTGTGTTGGTAGCTTCTTAATCACCCTACCAACACAGTTATTTCCCTTATCTAGTTCCGCTCAAATCCGGCCCGTGAGTGGATTCACGGCACAACCGTCCGGTCAACTCTTGACCGAACAAGTCCGTCAAATTGCCCAATCAATTACGGTAAAAGTGTTGTCAGGGCGCAGTGGAGGTTCCGGTATTGTTATTCAAAAACAAGGACCGATTTATACCGTTGTCACCAATCAGCACGTTTTGACTGCTGGACAGGGTTCTGGATATCAAATTCAAACCCATGATGGCCGCACCTATTCAGCGGAAGTAGTGAGAACCGTGAGTTTTGAGGGCAACGATTTGGCCTTACTGCAATTTCGCAGTACGGGTGCTGATTATCCTGTGGCCTCCCTGGGGACTTCTTCAAGCTTGCAAGCTGGGGATGAGGTCTTTGCGGCAGGGTTTCCCGTTGAATCGGAACAGTATGGTTCTGCTTGGACCTTCACGACGGGTACAGTCTCTTTAATCGCCGATCGCCCGATCGCGCGGGGATATCAGATTGCCTATACCAATCTGGTGGAAAAAGGCATGAGTGGCGGTCCCATCTTGAATCGTCAAGGTCAGGTGATTGGGATTAATGGAATGCACGCCTATCCCTTATGGGGTGATCCTTATATCTTTACCGATGGTTCCCGACCCAATACCGCCATGCGAGATATCATGATGCGATCGAGCATGGGAATTGCGATCGATACCTTTGTCCAACTGGCAGCGGGATTTTACAACAATTCTGGGGGAATGCCAGCGGCAAGCGTTCCTCCCTCCCCCATTCGGTTGGTTTCCCCAGAGGAACAACCCCGGCATTCTCTGCCAGAATCGGCACAACCCCAGGTTGATTCTTCTGGATTACCCCGAGTAGAGGAAACTCCTGGACTGCCAAATCCGGGGTCCGACCCGTTGTGGTAACACCCAGACTTCACTGAACCTCAAGCAGGAGTTGCATTCAGAACCATGAAAGTATATCGTATCCTTTTAGCGGTCCTCATTGGTTTGGCAATGGCTGTAGCACAACCCTACCTCGGGACCGCTATGGGCGATCGCGTTGATCAAGTCAAGGCGATCGCTCAAGAAATTACCGTCTTAATTCCTGAAACCGAGCCCGAATCAGGCAAAACGGCTAACGGGTCCGGGTTTCTGATTGCCCAACAAGGAAACACCTATACGGTACTAACCGCTAATCATGTAGTTTGTAGAGATCAACAACCCGTTTGTAAGCAACCCCGTCCTGGACTGAAGGTGGTAACCCATGACGGACAAGAACATTCCCTAGATTTTAATACCGTAAAAAAACTTCCCGAAGTCGATTTAGCCATCCTGCAATTCGACAGCAACAGGAATTATAAATTAGCGACCCTGGCTAATTATGATACTAATATTAATAGCGAACGAGACCTGCGACTTCCTAATGGGGAACTTATTCGGGAATATGGACATTTTGTGTTCGCTTCTGGATGGCCGGGAGTTAATAATCGAGATATCGCTCAATTAAAGTATCGATTTAGTGTCGGGAGACTCCTGCCCGAGAATAAAATGGTCGGGTTTAGAATTCGCCCGGTTGCAGAAGGTTACCAAGCCGTTTATACGAGTATAACTTATCCGGGGATGAGTGGGGGTCCGGTCTTAGATACCGATGGGAGAGTCATTGCTGTTCATGGACAAAATGAAGGAGAACGGGTTTCTAATGAAGGGGCTTCAGGAAACGAACGAGTGCTTATTGGCTATAGTTTATCAATTCCGATTTCTAAATTTTTGAATTTAGCACCCCAAGTCAGTATTCCTTTAAATAATGTCACCATCCAAACTAATCCGGCTCGGGCATTAAATCAAGATGATATCGAGGCGATCGGGACAGAATTTGTGTTGGCGGGGATGCAGGAGCAAAATGCGGCACAGCCCAATAGTGCAGTGTATTGGGCCAATCAGGGAAATCAATATTGGAGAGCCTTGAAGCCTCCAGAAGCGCTTGATGCTTATGAAAAAGCCCTGGAAATCGATTCAGAATTCTATCCAGTTTGGTATGGGAAAGGATTAGTGAAAACCTTTCAGGAGAAGTATGATGAGGCATTTGTCAGTTACAACAAAGCCATCACAATTCTTGACCAACAAATCGCACAATTTCCCAGAGAAACAGAAAGACAAAATAGAAGAGAGTGGGTAGTGAAGCTGCGAGACCAAATCCAGCCTTTGATGGCGAATTCCCCTCCTACATCCACAACCCCACCAGTTAATTCTCCAGCGCCCCAAACCCAGTCCGAATCAACGATGCAACCAAGTCCATCCTCACCC
Organism: Laspinema palackyanum D2c; assembly: GCF_025370875.1. Taxonomy (NCBI): domain Bacteria; kingdom Bacillati; phylum Cyanobacteriota; class Cyanophyceae; order Oscillatoriales; family Laspinemataceae; genus Laspinema; species Laspinema palackyanum. The sequence goes on along the minus strand of NZ_JAMXFD010000011.1, from coordinate 181,767 downwards.
CCACCAGCCCCCATTTCACCACCCCAACCCCAACCGGAAACCCAACCGGGATTGTTATGGTAAGTGAAGGGCTAATTTTAGGGCAGATCTAGGGGTGATGAGACATTCCCGGGTTGAAGTCGAGCAAAGTTCAGAAATTCAGTGTGCGTGAGCAGTGAGCTTAAAAATTCATGAGTCAAAAATTATTAACGAAATATCCAGGGATAGGTAAAACTCAACGGTCAAAACGGTTGCTATTGGCGATCGCATCTTTTGTGGGAATCGCCTTATATAGTCCAATGGGCCGTAGTAACCCCGTCCCGCTGAATCAGAACCCCGAGTCACCCCAGGCGATCGCCTCAGAACTCCCCTCAGAAACCACTCAGTTCACGTTACCCTTTCCCTCTCCAACCGCTGAGGCATTGCAGGTAAAAGAACGTACCTTTAACTCCTTCTTTCGGCCAGACCAGGCGATCATCGCCCAGGAACCCGCTTCTACCGATTCAGACCTAGAAACCCTACGGAATCAGTATTTACTTCCAGAACCCGCCACCCTAGTTGTCCCCACAGCCGGTGGAAGTTCTGCACCCGGAGTGAGTATCGGAACTCCTACCGCATTCGGTGCGAACTGGGGTCGAGTCTATACCGGATTTGGATATCAAGAGAGAACTCGCTACACAACCAAAGCTGATGGAACTTTAGCATTAGGATTTGGGTTAGGGAACTCTCGCGAAAATGTTGGCTTAGAAGTGAGTCTGGTGGTTACCGATTTAATTGACGAAACCCTAGCTGATGGTGGCGTTAGTTTTAAAGTCCACCGTTTACTTCCCAATAATTTTGCCGTTGCCGCTGGGGTAGAATATGCCCTGTCTTGGGGCGACATTGATACCACCACCAGTCCCTACGGCGTCGTGACAAAAGTCTTTCGCTTTAAAGAAAATAGTGCCGAACCTCTGAGCCAACTCACTGTATCTTTAGGAGTGGGAGGTGGTCGTTACCGCTCAGAAGATGATGTAATCAATGATAACAACACGATAGGTGTCTTTAGCAGTGTGGGTTTGCGGGTCGCTGAACAGATCTCGCTGATTGCGGACTGGACAGGTCAAGATTTGTTTCTCGGCGCTTCAATCGTCCCATTCAAGGATCTCCCTGTAGTAATTACCCCCGCTTTTGCCGATGTAACCAATAGTGCCGGGGATGGTGCCCGGTTCATTCTCGGCATTGGCTATGGCTATTCTTTAGCCTTTTAAATGTTGTCATTTAGTGTAATCGCAATGAATCATAAATTTCTCTATCAATATTGTGCAGTTGGGTTAGGATTGTGTGGTGTTATCTTCCTCAGTGCCTCCCCAGTTCAGGCTCAACAAATACCTCAATCTCCGACAAGTGGTTCCATGATGGGGAGTGAGATAGTACCCCCTCCACCCAGTGAGATAGTACCCCCTCCACCCATTGCCCCTGCACCCAACATCACACCCCCACCAGTGGTTGAACCTGCACCAGTGCAACCGCCACCAGTGGTTGAACCTGCACCCAACATCACACCCCCACCAGTGGTTGAACCTGCACCAGTGCAACCGCCACCAGTGGTTGAACCTGCACCCGTACAACCGCCACCAGTGTTTCAACCGACCCAGGTACAACCGCCACCAGTGTTTCAACCGACCCAGGTGCAACCGCCACCAGTGTTTCAACCGACCCAGGTGCAACCGCCACCAGTGTTTCAACCGACCCAGGTACAACCGCCACCCATCACCACTGAGACCCCTACCGCACCCTCAACCTCCGGAGGTAGTGAAACAAATCCATCGACTGGTGCTCAAGGGCAACAAGGGGTAATCTCCACCACCGGGGACATTGGGGGTTTTGGATCCGGAACCGGAAGCCAAACGGTCTTTGCCGGAACAGGGGATGCTCAAGCGGCGGTGAATGAAGCCGGTAGTAATGTCCTCGGGCAGCTAAGTGCAGGAAATATCAATGGATTGACAGGCGCAAGCGTTTCTTTTGAAGCACAGCAACTCGTGGCGGCGGTCCTCACTACGGGTGAAGTGAATAGCGTTAATGCCCTGTCCACCGCACTCTCTAGCACTCCAGGCGCTCCATCCGTTGAAGCAACAAGACGATTAGCGTCTAAATTAGCCCGACTGTTAGCGGATGGACAAGTGAACGCGCAAGACTTATTAGATTCAATTCGCTCTTATAACGAAATGATTCGGCAGAGTAATTCGGAATTTTTGCGAAACCCTCCAGCGGAATTGTTGGCGATTCAAGTAGCCCTGTCCCGATTAATTGAAGCGGCAGGTGTTAACTAATGTGAGACAAATAAAGCCCCCCTTGAAAAGGGGGGTTGGGGGGAACACTCCAGAATTGAGGAAGAGTTCTACTAATTTTCTCAGATGGAACACCTGCCCGCCCATTCTCACTTCTTCGTTTTATACTTGGCACAAAATTTTGGGCCAATGTATATTCTGGCAATCCGGTTGATTGCCGATCGCCCAACGCATCCCCAAAAAAATAGCCCGCCTAAACGGGCTTTCACAAAGAGGCAGGGTTAACCCTACCTCTCTTCCTATACATGATGATGCTAACCTACTTCGTTTCAGAGAACTCAGCGTCGATTACATCTTCATCAGAACCGCCAGAGGGAGGAGTACCACCACTGCTGCCGTCATTATCATTCGATGGGCCACCGGCAGCACCGCCGGATTGCTCGTAGATCTTGCTACCGATCGCATACAGAGCTTGTTGCAACTCAGTCATTTGCGACTTCATCAGGTCAAAGTCATCCTTGGCGATCGCATCCTTAAGCGCCTGAATCAAATCAGTCACCTTCGTCTTCTCATCTGCCGGGACCTTATCTCCCAACTCAGCCATCTGCTTCTCAGCTTGATAAGTCAACGAATCCGCTTGGTTCTTCAGATCAATCTTCTCGCGACGTTCTTTATCTGCCGAGGCATTGGATTCAGCTTCTCGGACCATCCGTTCCACTTCATCTCCAGGCAGGGTACTCGCACCCGTGATACTGATCGACTGTTCCTTACCAGTCCCCTTATCCTTCGCATGGACATTCAGGATCCCGTTCGCATCAATATCAAACGTCACTTCAATTTGAGGAATCCCACGTTGTGCCGGGGGAATGCCATCTAAGCGGAACGTTCCCAAACTCTTGTTATCGTTCGCCATTTCCCGTTCCCCTTGCAGAATGTGGATTTCCACATTGGTTTGACCATCCACTGCGGTGGAGAACACTTCGGATTTCTTGGTAGGAATCGTGGTGTTGCGAGGAATAATCTTGGTCATCACGCCACCCAGGGTTTCCACACCCAGGGAGAGGGGAGTCACGTCCAGCAGCAGAATGTCTTTAACTTCCCCTGCCAGCACCCCAGCTTGAATAGCAGCACCCACGGCTACCACTTCATCCGGGTTCACGGTTTGGTTCGGTTCCTTGCCGAGAACCTTTTTCACCAGTTCTTTCACCGCAGGAATCCGGGTGGAACCTCCGACGAGCACGACTTCATCGATCGCACTCTTATCCAACTTGGCATCACGAACCGCATTTTCTACGGGAATGCCGCAACGGTCGATTAAATCTGCCGTCAGTTCCTCAAACTTAGCCCGAGTCAAGGTCGTATCTAAGTGCTTCGGACCTTCTTGAGTTGCGGTGATAAACGGCAGGTTGATTTCCGTTTGAGTCACGCTAGAGAGCTCAATTTTGGCCTTTTCAGCGGCCTCAGTCAACCGTTGCAGGGCTTGCTTATCCTTGCGCAGGTCGATTCCTTCTGCCTTGCGGAATTCTTCGGCGAGGAAGTCCACAATTTTCTTATCGAAGTCATCCCCACCCAAGTGGGTATCACCGGAGGTGGCGAGCACTTCAAACACACCGTCGCCAACTTCTAAGATGGAAACGTCGAAGGTCCCACCCCCTAAGTCAAACACCAGAATGGTTTCATTACTCTTCTTGTCTAACCCATAAGCCAGAGAAGCGGCAGTCGGTTCGTTGATAATCCGCAGCACTTCAATCCCGGCAATTTTCCCGGCGTCTTTCGTTGCTTGACGCTGAGAATCGTTGAAATAGGCGGGAACCGTAATCACGGCTTGGGTGACTTTTTCGCCGAGGTAGGTGCTGGCATCATCCACCAGTTTCCGCAGCACTTGAGCAGAAATTTCTTCGGGAGCATATTGCTTGCTTAAAGCAGGGCAATCGATCTTAACGTTGCCATTGATATTAAGGACTTTGTAGGAAACCTCGGTGGTTTCGTGAGTGACTTCGGTATGTTTGCGTCCGATGAAGCGCTTCACGGAATAGAAGGTGTTTTCCGGGTTCATCACCGCTTGACGCTTGGCGATTTGACCAACGAGGCGATCGCTGTTTTTCGTGTAAGCGACGACCGAAGGCGTGGTCCGGAAGCCTTCTGCGTTAGCGATAACGGTGGGTTTACCCCCTTCCATCACAGCAACGCAAGAGTTTGTGGTTCCTAAGTCAATTCCAACTACTTTACCCATAGGGATGTTTTACTCCAATTTACTACTAACAAAGGGTTTGGGCTGATTTAGCCCGGTTTATTTGGGCTATCGGACCAACTGCAAGAGAGCAGCTTTTCCAGATTGAATATTTTTTAAGCCTACCAATCTATATGGTGTGGGCGTTTGGGCTTGTATTGAAGGGGAGGTTACCGAACCTCATTAGGGACGGTTTACCGAGAAAGCAGGCTTAGGGGGTGTTTTTAGGGGCCGATCGCCGGTGATTTGGGGGTCTATCCCATCAGGTGGGCGATCGGCCCCTTCTTCCCACCCTTGTCCCTGAATCCATTAAATCTCCGGATTTGGGGTGAGCAGATTTACCCTTGGGCTGCCCATAAGTCGTTTAACAGTTCCCCTTCACTGGAAGCGATTTTCTCCTCAGTTTTCTGTGGGGTTAGCTCCGGTTTCTGCTCCACCGGCATCATGGGATTAACCTCAGATTTGAACTCATCCAACTGCACCTTGACCACTTGGGGTTGTTGGGCCGAAAATTTCGGCAAGGTTAAGGTGAGAATGCCATCCTTTAACTGGGCTTCGATGCGGTCCGGGACAATCGGTTTCGTCAAGGGTACGACCCGACGTAACTTGCCGTAACGGAGTTCGGAACGCAGGTAACCGCTGTTCTGACTCACGTTCTGGGGGGGCTGACGGTGGGCGGCGATCGCCACTTGAAAGCGACTCGCTTGCACATCAATCTCGGATCCCGTTAAACCGGGTACTTCCACCCGCAATACAAAGCTATTCTCAGTTTCTTCCAGTTCGATCGCCGGTTGCCACACTCTACCCATTTCGGGACGTTGGCACGGGGGTTGTTCAGTTAAGAGTTGTTCAAATTGACGTCCCCAGGCATCGACCTCGCGTAACAGGTCAAAATTCATTGATGTTCTCATTGGGTTTCCTCTCCTAAAGTAAGAGTGAATTCTGAAATCGGTAGAGTGGGCAGAATCGGGTTTTATCAAACCAGTGGGCGATTAAAACACCGATAAAATTTTATGTAACATTGGGAAACTAAAGCGTTTTTTCCATACTTTTGATGCAATTCTGTTGCAGATATTCGAGTGGGTTACTTCTCTCTAATGTAGGTTAACTAACACTCGATTAACCAGGGGGTAAACCGTAAGAAGACTGTTGTATTTGCCGCCGATGGGCGAAAATTTTTAAATCTTCATTCCGATTTGACCATGAATCTAGGATAGGAAAATCTCGGTTTAGACTCAGGGGGGCAAACCGTAAGAGGACTGTTGTATTTGCCGTCAATATCTATCTTGGATGTTGATGGAAATAAAACAGGGCAACACAAAACCCCCCGAGTTTTAGGAACTCGGAGGGTTTAAATCAGCAGAAGACTAATTTAACCGCTAACCACGGCCCTTGCGGATGGGCGTACCGCAGGGATAAGTGGCAACAGGTTCGGGTCTTTCGGAAACTGTGGGGACAGTTCGTTCAGATTTTTTCGCTTGCGCCAATTGGTAGTCTAATTGCAGTTTGGTCAGCATTTCCTGGCGGCGATCGTACAGTCGCTTGAGGGAACGCGGGGGACATTGATTCATCACATAAGCGGTGAGAATCGGCAGGGCGATCGTGCTGTCGGTGTAGCAAACCACGGTATTGGGCAGTTCGTTGGGGTCAACTTTGCCCCAGCTTACGGCTTCAGCGGGGGTGGCCCCAGATAAACCGCCGGTATCGGGACGGGCATCGGTAATCTGGATGAAGTAGTCATGTCCCCGTTCTTCTAAACCGAGGACCTCGTGAATTTGGGGTTGGGTTTGCAGGAGGAAGTTTTTCGGAGAACCGCCACCGAGAATGAAGGCGGCACTTTCTCCGGGGAAGTCTTTGTTGGGGTCCCGGGCAGCATAGGCGATCGCCGCTGTTTCGTTGACATCGATCGCCGGATCAATGATTAATTGCGACCCTTCTAGAGCAAGCGCCGCCACATTCATCCCGATCGAACTATCTCCTGGCGACGAGGTATAAATCGGCACCCCGCACTCATACGCCGTTGCCAGCAAGCAGGAATGTTCTACCCCGCGTTGCTTCTCAATTTCCCGGACATATTTGCCCAGCAGATAGTGAAATTCAGCCGTTCCCATCCGCTTCTGAAACGGTTCGGCGCGCAAAATCGTCCGAATAAAGGCATCGGTTTCGAGCAACACATCGTAGTCAAAAATGATGTCGTAGATGCGGATATGACCCTCTTCCCGCAGCTTGATATCATCGACGAACGGATTTCCTGCATAGAGGTTTAATCCGAGTCCGTAATGGATATCGTGATACAGATTTGCGCCGGTACTGATGATGTAATCAATAAAGCCGTTGCGGATCAGCGGTGCTAAGGCGGATACCCCAAATCCCGCCGGAGTCATGGCCCCTGATAGGCTCAGTCCCACAGTCACCCCTTCCCGCATCACCTTTTGGGTCAGCAGGTGACAGATTTCCCGCAACCGAGCGGAATTATAAGCGGTGAAGTAACCATCAATTAAGTCCACGACACTCACGTTCTCGGTCATGGGGGCGGGGGCAATTTTGCGATCTATCATTTGAGACATTTTTCCACTCCAAACGGTTGAAATACAGAACATAGTGGCCTTAGCAACCCAAGCGACTAAGGCGATTGACTATGTTCAATCGTGAATATTTAAGTTGATTGACATTACTGCCGGATGTGAAGGATTGGGTCAGGTTCGTTGGAACCGACCTCATCCCTAGGCAGTGGCTGGAGATCTCTACCCCACGCTCTATCCCGTAAGCATGATGCTTAATGAGCGGGTCTGACAGATGTTTCGTTCATCTGATGCGAGTTTCTCTGTCATGAATCCGCTCGATTTTTGATAGAGCTAGGGCCGGAAAAATCCAGATTGTTTAGAGACGGTTATCGGAACGCCGTCTCCTTGTCAAAATTTTGTGGGTCTATAACCCCGATCGACCTAGTTTGCGGACCCCTAAAGACTTAGGGTCTTAACAGCAGCTTCCAAGAAGCTTCAGCAGTACCGAGCGCAAACCTTATCTAACAGGCCGATCGGACCATACTAGGCGCTTCACATCGATCAGTCCAGGACAGCGCAGGGTCGCAATGCCGTTTACGCTTCAACTGCATATCCAGATACCAGAGGCCACGCCAAGGGTAGCCAGTTAGAGCAAAGAGTTTCAACGTTGTTATGCAACCTCTCTTGAGAAGACAACATTTTCACTCTACTCTAGCATTAAAATTCCAGGGCTGAAATCTGGAAATTGAGTTTTTTTAGGGAATTTCTGCCTTTAGGGGTAGATAACATAGGGTTATCTACTTTTTTTGCATTTTTTCGGCTTTTTCAAGCCTAAAAGCTCTCTGTGGAGTAGTAGGACTCAACAAAGAGTGGATCGCAAGGGCCGAAATGGAGTCAGGACAATGGGAGGCGTCAGGTGGGGTTCTTCTGGGGCGATCGCCACTTGCGCGTCACTCAAAGGAGGTTTAAGCATCTGCATGGAGAGTGGGGAAACCTCTTTCTTCGTGAAGCGCGGTAAGCGGAAGCTCTCCCGTAGGGAAGCGCGCGTGGACCCCACCCTAACCCGGACCAAGACACAGGGGAGGGGACCGGAGGTTTTGTTCCCGAAGTGGACCCCGAGCAGTGGGTCCAATTGGCGGACGAAACCCGGGCACGAGACGGGAAAAAAACTCCTGGAGATTGGCTAGACCGAAATGCCAATTGAGCGGTATGATGGGAGATTGTGAGTTAAAAACCATAACTATGAAGGCTGAAGAGATTATCCGTGGCATTGAGGCGGAACAGTTAAAAACTGACCTGCCGCAGATTTATGTTGGTGACAGCGTAAGAGTGGGCGTCAGAATTAGAGAAGCGGGCAAAGAAAGAACCCAGCCATACGAGGGCGTGGTGATTGCCATGCGCAATGGTGGGATTAACGAAACCATTACCGTGCGCCGCGTGTTCCAGGGAGTCGGGGTGGAACGAGTCTTTTTGCTGCACTCGCCCCGGATTGAGAGCATCAAAATATTGCGTCGGGGTAAAGCACGACGGGCGAAGCTGTACTATCTGCGCGATCGCGTGGGTAAAGCTACCCGTATCAAACAACGGTTTGACCGCCCTATCTAACACCAATCCAAAAAAATTGCCCCGGGTGGGTTGACGCGATCGCAAGTTTAGGTATAGGATAGGAAATGGGTGAATCGCTCTAACCAGCAGATTCAACCCGTGCGCTCTTAGTTCAGTTGGTAGAACGCAGGTCTCCAAAACCTGATGTCGGGGGTTCAAGTCCTCCAGGGCGCGCTGAACCATCTTCCGAAAGATATCTGCCCGAAAGTATGTCTGCTGTGAAAAACAGCAAACAACCTAAAAACTTTCGGGTAGAATTATTATCTGGGTGGTTCGTACCAAGTATTGGAAGAACAAGAAAAAGTTTAAGCAAAAACGGCGACTGGTGCAGCCACCATAACGATTGTGGCGGGATTCACTGGCTGGAAGCATAAAAGCTGTTGCCAAGAAAGAACTACCTGTTGTTGCGTTCAGTGGGAGAGGAAAAGCATATTGTGGCAAAGAATAACGAAGCAAACCAAGAAACAGCAAGCGGTTTCAATCCCGCAGAGTTTTTCCAGGAAACAAAAGAAGAACTAGCTAAGGTAGTTTGGCCATCTCGGCAGCAGGTAATTAGTGAATCATTGGCCGTCCTTTCGATGGTCGCCTTAATTGCCAGCTTAATCTATTTCATCGATAAATTTTTTGGTTGGGCAGCTACACAGGTGTTCGGATGATGTTTGCATCGGACGACGACTCTCAATATCCAACTCAACCGTCAGAAACCGACGAAGCGGAAGAATCCACATCATCAGTGCAAAAGCGCTGGTATGCCGTCCAGGTAGCTTCCGGCTGTGAAAAACGGGTCAAAGCGACCCTAGAACAGCGGATTCAAACCTTGGATATGGGTGAGCGGATTTTTCAAGTTGAGATTCCCCAAGCTGCTGCCTTTAAAATTCGCAAGGATGGAAGCAGACAGCAAACGGATGAAAAAATCTTCCCCGGTTACGTCCTCGTCCAAATGGACATGGATGATGAAAGCTGGCAGGTTGTCAAAAACACCCCCCATGTGATTAACTTTGTGGGGGCAGAACAAAAACGCCGTTACGGACGCGGACGCGGTCACGTCAAACCCATGCCCCTGAGTTATTCGGAAGTTCAACGAATATTCAGGCAACGGGATGAAGCAGAGCCAGTAGTAAAAACTTATTTGACTCCAGGAGAAAAAATTGAAGTGGTCTCTGGACCCTTTAAAGATTTTGATGGGGAAGTCATTGAAGTTAGCCCAGAGCGCAGTAAGCTCAAAGCACTTCTGTCTATCTTCGGACGAGATACGCCCGTCGAACTGGAGTTTAATCAAGTCCGCAAATTGAGTTAAAGCAGCTAACACAGCAAATGGCAAAAAAAGTAGTTGCGGTGATTAAGTTGGCGATTAATGCCGGAAAAGCCAACCCCGCACCCCCGATCGGGCCTGCGCTCGGTCAGCATGGCGTGAACATCATGATGTTCTGTAAAGAATATAACGCCAGAACTGCCGATCAAGCGGGTCTCGTGGTGCCGGTAGAAATTTCCGTCTTTGAGGACCGCAGTTTCACCTTCATTCTGAAAACCCCTCCCGCCTCTGTCTTGATTCGCAAGGCAGCAGGGATTGAAAGAGGTTCAGGGGAACCCAATCGCAAGAAAGTGGCGCAAATCTCCCGGGATCAACTCCGAGATATTGCCCAAACGAAAATGCCCGACCTCAATGCCAATGACATTGAAGCGGCCATGAAAATTGTCGAAGGGACCGCCCGGAATATGGGTGTGACCGTCGGCGATTAGGAACCGATTGGAGATTTTAGATTGTTAGATTTTTAGAATTCTCTTTAGATTCTAGGAACTGGGGTTTGAAATCTCTGGATTGATCTAAATGAGATTTCCAAGAGTAAGCGATCGCATTTCTAGTGCGTTCCTTATCCTTAAAAATCTCAACCGAGTGACCCATACAAGGGGCAGAGGCATCGCCTCGCTATGACCCCAGGAGAGAAAAATGCCAAAAAAAATCTCGCGTAGATTACAAGAACTCAACAAAAAGGTTGAAGAGCGGCCTTATCAACCCTTAGAGGCGCTCACCCTTTTAAAAGAGACCGCTACAGCCAAATTTCCTGAATCCGCCGAAGCTCATATTCGCTTAGGCATTGATCCCAAGTACACCGACCAACAGCTACGGACCACCGTGGCCCTCCCCAAAGGAACGGGTCAAACCGTCCGCGTGGCGGTGATCGCTCGGGGGGAAAAAGTGAACGAAGCCACCCAAGCCGGTGCAGATTTAGCAGGATCAGAAGATCTCATTGCTGAAATCCAACAAGGCCGCATGGACTTTGATAAACTGATTGCCACCCCGGACATGATGCCCCAAGTTGCCAAATTAGGTAAACTTCTCGGTCCCCGTGGGTTGATGCCTTCGCCAAAAGGTGGTACAGTAACCTTTGACCTCGGTCAAGCAATTAACGAGTTCAAAGCCGGTAAACTAGAATTTCGGGCCGATCGCACGGGCATCGTCCATGTCATGTTTGGGAAAGCCGCTTTCCCGACTGAAGATCTCCTAGTCAACCTGAAGGCGTTGCAAGAAAGCATTGACCGCAACCGTCCTTCTGGTGCTAAAGGCCGCTACTGGCGCAGTGTATATGTGACTTCAACGATGGGACCCTCCATTGAAGTTGATATCAGTGCCTTGCGAGATCTCAAACTGACAGAAACCGCCTAAGCGCGAGTTAAAATTTTGAGGAAACTCAAAATTCATCCCTTCAAACCCCACAATTAAATAGCACAGTAGCCGGAGACAGTAGGTGTCCAACAGGGCTTAATTTCCTACCTAGGTTTGCGTTATCGTTCCCCTTGTGCTGATCTTGTCATTAATTGACAAGATTGCCATCGGAAACTGACAAAACCCCGGCTACCCTGCTGGGGTTTTTGATTGGGTCGGGGATAAGGGAGCAGTGGGAATCATCCATTCCACTCATATTCCCAGGGGATGAATGCTCCGGCTCCCAAATGTCTCTAATTTCTTAATCTTCATCCCAATCAGGAGGTGAAAACGAGTGGGTAAAACGCTAGAAGATAAACAAGCGATGGTGACGGAGCTCAAACAAGAGTTGAGCCAAGCCCAGATGACGCTTGTGATTGATTACAAAGGGTTAACCGTGGCGGAGATTACCGATTTACGTCGGCGTCTGCGCGAAAGCGGTGCAACCTGTGCAGTCGCTAAAAACACCCTGATGCGACGGGCTGTTGATGGCGACGAAAATTGGCAATCTTTAGAGGAATTCCTCAAAGATTCCTCTGCCTTTTTATTCCTGAAAGATGACCTGAATGGTCCGATTAAGGCGTATCAAGACTTCCAAAAAGCGACCAAGAAGAGTGAACTTCGCGGTGGTGTATTAGAAGGAAAAGCGCTGACTTTCGAGCAAGTGAAGGCGATCGGAGATCTTCCCTCCAAGGAAGAACTCATGGCGCAAATCGCCGGGGCCCTCAATGCAGTGGCCACCAAGATTGCTGTGGGGATCAAAGAAGTTCCTTCGGGTCTGGCCCGGGGTCTCCAAGCCTACGCCGACAAAGACGGCAGCACCAGCGACGAAGACCAAGCGGCCTAGAGGCTTGTCCTTTGTCATTTGTCCTTTGTCATTTGTCCTTGGATAACGGATTAAGGATTTTCACTGTCCGGGGTCATTTGTTGAGTGACCCTGAACCCCTGACTATTCCATTTATATATTTGATAGGAGTCAATCCATGTCTGCAGCAACTGATGAAATTCTCGAAAAGCTAAAATCCTTGACCTTGTTGGAAGCTTCTGAACTGGTCAAACAAATTGAAGAAGCCTTTGGCGTGAGCGCTGCTGCACCCGCAGGCGGCATGATGATGATGGCTCCTGGCGCTGCTGCTGCTGCTGAAGAAGTCGAAGAGAAGACTGAATTTGATGTCATTCTCGAAGAAGTTCCCGCAGACAAGAAAATTGCTGTTCTCAAAGTTGTGCGTGCTTTGACCGGATTAGGTCTGAAAGAAGCCAAAGATATGGTTGAATCTGCACCGAAGCCGATTAAAGAAGGCATCGCCAAAGATGCAGCGGAAGATGCTAAGAAGCAACTGGAAGAAGCAGGCGGAAAAGTCAGCATCAAGTAAGATTTTCCCTGGGAAAATCAATACCGGAGTGGCAGAATATCAATCCTATTTTGCCACTCTACTCGATAAGTCCACGGCAGTGGGCTTATTTTTTTTGAGGGGGTGATTCAGTCAGTGGGGATGGCCGATCGCCTCTATCATCTGTTGTTCCACTAACTTCTGCTGTGTGGGTAAGGTAAAGTAAAAAGTCGAACCCTGACCCGGTACTGATTTTATCCAGATAGAACCCCCATGCCGTTCGACAATTTTGCGGCAAGTGGCTAATCCGATGCCGGTCCCGGGATAGTCTTGGGTGTGCAAGCGTTTAAAGATTTCAAAAATATGCTCGGAATATTGTTCATCAATCCCAATGCCGTTATCCTGGATAGAAAATAAATACTGACTATCTTGCAATACAGCACTCAGATGAATTTTTGGCGACTCTTCGCGACGGTATTTAATGGCGTTTGCGATTAAATTTTGGAAGAGTTGGACGAATTGGGATTCGGTGCCGATGATTGCGGGTAACTCGTCATAAGTAATCTGGGCTTGATTCTTATAAATTTCAGTGGTTAGATTTTCCAACGCCTGTTGGATGAGCCGATCGCCGGGGAGGAGTTGAAACGGTTCCTCAGCCTGATTCAGACGAGCATAGGAGAGTAACTCTCCAATTAATAGATTCGTGCGATTGCAGAGTTTTAAAATTTGCTCTACGAAGTCATTACATTTATCATCCAGTTGTTCTTTCCCACACATTTGCAAGAGTTGGGCATAGCCATTGATGGTCGCTAAAGGTGAGCGTAAGTCATGAGAGGCAATTCCCGCAAATTGTTCTAAATCGGCATTAGACCGCGCCAGTTCTTGATTGGCTTTTTCGAGAGCAAGTTCTGTGTTTTGGCGGCGCTTAATTTCTTGTCTGAGCAGTTCATTTTGCTCCTGTAGCGCTTTTTCAGCGGCGTTCCGTTGACAAATTTCAGATTGCAATTGATAGTTTTGCTCTTCTAACTTCATTTGCAGGTGATTTAGTTTGAGATGACATTCCATACGGGCAAACACCTCTTCGACTTGAAAAGGTTTGGTAATATAGTCTACTCCGCCCACCGCAAAGGCTTTTACTTTGTCAAATCCTTGGTCTTTGGCACTCACAAAAATTACTGGAATTTGACAAGTTTCGGAATTATTTTTGAGCTGGTGACAAACTTGATAGCCATCCATATCCGGCATCATGATATCCAGCAAAATCAAATCGGGTGGGTTGGATTTTGCAGCAGATAAAGCCATCTCTCCTGAGAGGACGGCCCGGACTTTATAGCCTTGTTTTTTTAGCAAATCCGACAGAAGGCGTAAATTATTCGGTTCATCATCTACGATTAAAATATTGACTAAATTTCCCTGGGATTGATGTTTATTCATAAAGAATTTCCTGGGTGAGTTGGGTGATTTTGTCAAATCGAAAGTTGTCAATCCAGTCCTGGAAACAGTGAGCGATCGCCGCCAAATTTTCCGGAATTTCCTGGATGAGTTCCTCAATGGCTTCACTATCCGCAGCAAGGGCAGCATTGTGCAATGCACGAATCCAAGTGACGGGCATCCCTTGCAACGCCGAAGGGTCTGGAATAAAGGTCGGATCCCCTGAATCACCCTTGTCTTCTCTTCCCGAGTCGGGATATTCGTATCGATAGCGCACACCGAGATGTTGAGCCAATGCTTGCAACAGCACCTCTCGTCGGCAGGGCTTTCGCAGGAACTCATCACAACCGGCGGACAAAATCAATCTGCGATTTTCTTCAAAGGCACTCGCGGTTAATGCAATCACCACCGTCGCCTGCCCTTTTAAATGGCGCTTAATTTGTCGAGTGGCTTCATAACCATTCATCACCGGCATTTGCATATCCATCACTATTAAATGGGGTTCCCAATTTTCCCATACTTCTAACGCTTGTTGGCCATTTTCGGCTTCCCGGACTTCAAATCCTAGGGGTTCGAGGTAACAGCGGATTAAGCGGCGACTTTCAATGCGATCGTCAGCCACCAAAATCCGATAGGAGGGCTGATCCGGTTCTAATCCGATAATCCGGTGAACCGGACTTCCAGTTTTGAGGTCACTGGCTTGGGCGAGAGAGACTTGAATGGTAAATTTAACCAAGGTCCCCACATCCAGGCGACTGCTGACCTCAATCTCACCGCCCATCATTTGGATAAATTTACGGCTAATGCTCAATCCTAAACCTGTCCCTTCTGAGGCGGTTTTGCCCGTTGCGGTTTGATGGAAGGGTGTAAATAATCCAGGCAACTCGTCCTCAGCAATCCCCTGGCCCGTATCTTCGATTTCAAAGTAGAAACAGGACCGAGAGGCTCCCTCTGAATTGGCCTCTGGGAGTGGAGTCGCTCTCACGCGCAGGGATACCCCACCTTCCCGGGTAAATTTGATGGCATTTCCCACGAGATTGGTCAAAACTTGGCGCAATTTGCTTTCATCGGTGGTGATATATTGGGGTACAGTACCTCGGTCAAAAATAATCTGTAACCCTTTAGAGGCGGCTTTGATGTTGAGCATGGCTTCTAATCCCTTAATGAGAGCATAGAAGTCAAAATTGCTCAGATGAAGGGCCGATCGCCCCGCTTCGATTTTGGAGATTTCTAGGACATCGTTAATCAGATTGAGGAGATGCTCACCACTACTATTGATAATCGCAATTTGTTCTTGTTGTTGCGGATTTAAAGACGAATCGCCAGCTAAGATTTGGCTAAAGCCCAGAATCGCATTCAGGGGGGTTCGCAATTCGTGGCTCATATTGGCAAGAAAGGTGCTTTTAGTCAGGTTCGCCGCTTCCGCCGCTTCTTTGGCTTCTAGTAAGGCTATTTCAGCCCGCTTGCGATCGGTAATATCTGTGGTAATTCCACAGATCCCATAAGGTTGACCGCTCAAGTCATGGAGGATTAACTTAGAGGTATAAAAGGTATGAATGCCATCGGGCCGAAGGAGGTATTCTTCACAAGAATAAGGCACGCCGTTTTCGATCAGGTTTCGTTCATTGGCGTCTACTTGCTCGGAAAACTCTCCAGGGATTAAGTCGCTAGAGGTTTTACCAAGACACTGCTCTTCTGGGATCTGTAATAAATCAAGGATATATTGATTGGCTAACAATATTTGACCTTGCAGGTCTTTCAAAAAAATTCCCGCTGGCGCATTATCTAAAATGGCTTTGAACTTTGCTTCACTTTCCCGCAAAGCTTTTTCAGCTTGAATTTGGTGGGTGATATCCAGCCCAACTCCGCCGACTAAAGGCTCTCCTCCTTCAATTGCTATGGGAAATTTATAAACTAAAAACTCACCCAGGGAACCATCAGGACGAAATGCGGATTCGATCGCCTCGATGACTTCACCGCCATCAATCACTAACCGAGTGTTGGCAATGTGCTGTTCGGCTAACTCCCTTGGGTTGAGGTCGAAGGGTGTTTTCCTCATCAACTCTCCTACAGGCTTACCGAATAAATTAGCCAAGTTTTGATTGCAGTAAACAATTTTGCCATCGTAATCACAAATCCAGGCAAGGGCCGGACTGTGGTTCATAAAAGCCTGAAATCTGGCTTCGCTTTCGCGCAAAGCTCGCTCGGCTGTAACCCGATCGTTCACATTCCTACCCATGAGAGAAGCACCCAAGATTTCTCCGTTGGGATCTCGCATGGAACTGTAGTTCATTTCATAATAGTGAAGGTCGTGGGAGGCGTCTCCTAATGGTAGAGTCAGGCTAAAGTGTTCTCCTCGAAATGCTCGTCCCCAAACTTCTCTTGAATTGGCCTGTTCACTGGGTAAATGGGATAAGGCTTCCAGGAGGTTCCGCCCCACTTCCAAGGGCCGGCCAAACAGCTTGCTAAATTCGGTTTTAGCCGCTTCATTTAGCACCACACAGTTAAACTCTGTATCTATCGCTGCAATAATATCTGGACTGCCTTCTATCAAACTATTGAAAAGTGCTTGACTGCCTCTGAGGTTAGCCTCGATTTGCTGCCGCTGGTGCAATTCTTGTTGGAGTTGATCGGTTCGTTCGGCGATGCGATGTTCTAAACTTTGATTTAACTCCCGAAGGGCTTGCTGTGCTTGCTGGCGATCGCTCAGGTCAACCGCAGTACACATCGCAATTCTTCGGCCATCGGCAGATTTCCCCAGAGTCACGGCATAAAAGTACCAAACGCGGTTTCCGCCGGTTTTGGTGCGAATAGTGACCTCTTTTTCCAGAACCTCGTCTTTGGGTAAGGCGTAGATTGTCTGAATCGTGTCTTGGAAGCTTTGTGTTCTTTCCCCATAAGCTTGCGCCGCCCAGTCAGCAACGGTGGGAATATCTACAAGCTCATAGCCAGTAATCTTGGACCAAGCTCTATTAAGTTGCAGCACTTCTCCATCTTCCGCATGGAGCATGATCGGGACTGGGGAATTCATGACGGCATACTGGAACTGGCGGTGTGACTCCTGGCGATCGCCCTCGATGCGATTGAGCAATTGAGCCTGGACATAAATCTCGATGGAAAAGATAAAAATCTCGCTAATGATCAGAGCAGCATAGGCGGTGGGCTTATCATACCATCCCAGTTTATAACCATTAAAGATCACCCAACCGAGGACCAAAGGCAGGGCGATCGCCCCAGGCAACAGTCGCCGCGCCATCATTCCCCCCACCAAAGGACTGAGGATCGTCCGCATCAGCCCCTGTTTTGGACGGCTGAATAAGATCGCCACGGACAGGAGGAGAAAGGTGACTGCGGTACTAAAGGCGGTGTGAGTGGTTGGGACCACTAACTGATATAACACCTCAGAACCAAACAAATGACCGGAGAGAGGCACCAACGCCATCAAGGCTACCCCGACAGTCAAGATCTGAGCGAGTCGGTCATTCTGTGGGGTCTGCTGTGCCAACAGCAACAGGCAGATCCCACTCAAGATAAAATTCACGGCAACGCTTTCCGCCATCCGTCCGGGATAGGGGTCGGTGACGGAGACTTTGAGATGGGGAATCAGGAGTTGATCGATGCCGAAGTTCCAGTTAAAAAGATACTGGAGTAAGGTGAGAGTGGCGATCGCAATCACGAACCAGGCTAATCCTCGGACTATTTGTCGCCACCGTCGAGGGAGTCGTGGTCGTTGTAACAATCCTAGAGCAATACCCACGCTCACAAAGCACAAAGCGGTATTGGGTTTCATGGTGTAGGGGTTGCCCAGAAAACCGCTGGTGAATCCTTCCGGATTAAAATGCCAACCCAGCAAATGGATGGCCCCCATCAGGATGACGAAGGCACTGGCGATGCGAGAGATCCGGTAAACCATAGGAACAATCTCCTCTTTGAGTTTGAGGTGGGGTATCGCTAGAAATCAGTCAGGCGAGAGTATCAATACTCTACCTAAGTGGTTTTTATTCCTGAGTTGATTCTACCTTGTTTACCGGGGGGAAACATTTTTAAATTGGGGCATTTTAGAGTTTCGCAGAAAGTTAGGGAGACTAGCTCCCCCTTTAAATGAGATGGG
Organism: Laspinema palackyanum D2c; assembly: GCF_025370875.1. Taxonomy (NCBI): domain Bacteria; kingdom Bacillati; phylum Cyanobacteriota; class Cyanophyceae; order Oscillatoriales; family Laspinemataceae; genus Laspinema; species Laspinema palackyanum. The sequence continues at coordinate 163,602 of NZ_JAMXFD010000011.1, read as the reverse complement.
ATGATTCACAGGTGAGTCAGGATGCAGAAGCTGTTAAAAATAAAAAATCAAAACTTGATGTTTAATGCGAGTGATTTAACTTAACCCAGCTTTGAGCAGCAGAGGTAAAGCAGGGAAAGACAAACCGGGTTTCTGGAAAACAATTTGCTCCGTCACAATCGATTACGCCCAGAAACCGGGTGTCTTGTTTTAGTAATTAGGGTGACATTTCCTCTATTGTTTGACGATTTCACTGCGGGAAGTTTTGGTTTTCCGCAGGGGATTTGGGCTTAATTCCGGGGGGAGTTCGGTGACCGATCCCCATTGAGTAACAAACTGAGTGAGTAGTGCTTCTTGTTGAATGCGGAATCCTTCTAGGTTACTGCCGCCATTCATAATCACAAACCAGACGGAACCCTGGGTTTGGGTGGGTAAGGCACCGGCTAAGGCACTCACATCGTTGAGACTGCCGGATTTGACGACAGAGAAGCGGGGAATTTGCCGTTGGTTGAGGATGCCTTCATCTTGTCCAACAATGGCGATCGCATCTCCAATGGTCAGATTATGGGGTTGTAATTCCCGTTCTAATGCCAGAAATAGACCACAGGCGGCGCGAGGGGACATGATATTTTCTTCAGCTAATCCGGACCCGTTGATCAGTTGGATTTCTTGGGAGGGAACTCCGGCAGCAGCAGCGGCTTTTTGGGCGACGATTTGGGGACCTCCCACGGCGTCAGCTAACATTTCCGCCATTGGGTTGTTGCTGTACTGATTCATGCGTTTGACGAGTTCCACCACGGGAAGGGAATAATGACGCACAAGGGGTTGGACTTGACTCGGGGGTGTAGTGGCAACTCGGACTGTACCGGCGATCGCCACTTGGGGTCTGGGAGTACCTGGGGGTAAGGTTTGATATTGGGTTTCCGCTTCTGAGGGCCAAATTTGCCCATTAATGCCTTCGAGGAAGAGGTTACCGGCGATCGCCGAGTCAGTCTCGAAGTTCATATAAAATTTGTCCAGAATCACCAAATCCCCGGTTACCCGTTGAATTCCCATTTCGTTGAGGCGGTTGCCGATCGCCATTGCTTCTTCCCAGACAAACAAGGGGTCGCCTTCTCCTTGGATGACTAAATCGCCTTTTAATTCGCCATTTTGGATGGGTCCGGTTGCGCCAATTTGGGTGACGAATTCGCGATCGGGACCGAAGGTTTGCAAGGCAACCAAAGAGGTGGCGATTTTAGTGAGAGAGGCAGCCGGGAGGGGGGTAGTGCCTTGATGTTGGGCGAGGAGAGTCTCCCCCCGTTGCATCCAGATACCTTGATTTTCTGAGGCAAATCCTTGGGAGGAGAGGCTGTTGATATATTGGGCGATCGCAGCGGTAACCGTGGGGTCAGGGTTATCTAAGGGGGCGATCGTCGGAATTTTTGGGGCTTCGGGAGTCGGAATTTCTGCGATCGAGGCTTCTGCCGAGGGGACTTCAGTTTGGGGGGCTTCTGAAGGATTGCAAGCAGTCATGAGTGCAGATAAGGTGATCAATACAGCAGCAGTCAAACGGGGAGTTTTTAGCATAGGGAATTGATGAAGTCGGTGCAGGTATTCGACACAGAGGATAGCATAAGCCTTGAAGATTCATCCTATCAAATCCTCAGACTAATTAGCAGCCGGTGGCGATCGCTCTCTTCCCCGTTCAAACTTTAGCTCTACCTCACTTTACTTCAAAACCCTCACTTTTCATCAAGCTTTTGCCCATTCATCTCTAGCAAATTTGCGGATGACCTGGAGAGACCCAGTATGATACGGTGAGAGCAAATTTCAAGTCATGAGTAAAATCCGGAAGTTGAACGCACAAATGAACCGCAGATTGGGGCAACTGTTGAACGGCAGAACCATCCGTCAAATCGGAATATGCGCTGTCGCCTGTTTGCTAGTGGCTTTGTTCCAGGGTATAGCACAAGGCCAAGGCATCAATTGTGGGAGTTCATCCCATTGGGTAACTGCTTATAATAATCAGCAGGTGAATCACGCTCACATTTTTTGTGGGGAGGTGAATCGAGAGGGGCGTTTGGTGGGATTTCATGCGCGACCCCGGGGACAAAACCCCTCTACCGTCCGACAATTTAGAGTCACCCAATCCGTGAATAATCAGGGGATTTACGGGGGAGAATGGAGTCATACCTCCGGAGGCGGCAGCAAGTTTTCAACGATGTTTCCCGATCGCTGTACTCCAGAACAAGTGATCAATTCCATTGCTTATGCGGAAGCTAATCCGGTGCAATGTCCTTCTGGCGCACCGCATTGGGCCTGGTGCGGATTAAATGCGCCAACAGACAGCAACCAGCAAACTCGGTTTTGTACGGCGAATAATGGCAGTTCCTATCGGATTGCTGGGGCAACCCATCGAGATGGTAAAATTAATACGGGCTTTCCCTTAAGGTAATCAAGATTATGATCGAACAACCCTGTAACGAAACGGACTGGTTTGACCAAAGTAGTGCTCATCGTCGGGTTTTAGAGTTTCTGACCCTGGATATTCAAAATAGCCAAGAATGGGTTAATCAGTTGTTAGACAAAATAGCAGCATTGGAGACGGGAAAGATTGGCGAATGGACGCGATCGGGGAATGCCTACTATTTGATTTTTTCACCCCACACCGTGACCATAGAGAATCTGTTAATTGACGCAGAACCCATTGAAACAATTTCTCTGCCGGAGTTCAAAGAAGCGGTTTTAAAATGGCAAGATGAGATTGATAATTCTGTTTCAGATTTAAGGAATATTTGAAGCATTTACCGAGGATTTTAGGGAGGTTTTAAAAAAGCTAAAGTTGCTGATTTTTAGGGTGAATCTGGAAGCGATCGCTGTTACAATAGATCTAGCCGTGGGATAATGGGAAAAGACCGGCCATTGCCTTGTCCCTACCCTGTCCCTTGGATTTCTGCAAAACATCATAATTTAGTAATTGGTGGGGAATTTTATGACTAAAGCTGAACTCACCCCAGAACTGCAAACTCCGATAGGGGTGGAGGATGAATGGACTCCCCCGATGCCGCCTACGGATTTAATTTTTGATGATGGAGAATGCTTGGAAAGTAATCGTCACCGGATCGCCATGAATGTGCTGATTGCCGCAGTACATGAAGCCTTTGCTGGGCGGCAAGACTATTTTACTGGGGGCAATATGTTCGTCTATTTTAATAGCGAACAAGCCAGAAATCGGGATTTTAAAGGGCCGGATTTCTTTGTCGCCCTCAATGTTGATGGGACAAAGGAACGGCAAGGCTGGGTCGTTTGGGAAGAAGAAGGACAGTATCCTAATGTGATTGTAGAGTTACTGTCCCCCTCTACAGCCCGCGAGGACCTCGGACACAAAAAGGATGTTTATGAACGTAAATTTAGACTTCCTGAGTATTTTGTTTATGATCCCTTTGAGCCAGATTCATTGCGGGGATGGCAGTTAAAGGGACAAAAGTATGAGGAGTTAACCAAGGACGATCGCGGTTGGTTATGGTGCGATTCTCTCGGGTTCTGGTTGGGAACTTGGGAGGGAACATTGCAACAGGAAACAGCCACTTGGTTAAGGTTTTTTGATGGCGATGGCAATTTGATTCTGTTGCCCGAAGAACTAGCTAAAATTGAACGCCAACGGGCTGAAAATGAAGCGCAACGGGCTGAGGATGAACGCCAACGGGCTGAGGAAGCTCGCTCGGAATTAGAGGCACTTAAAGCCCGACTCCGGGAGAAGGGCATCGATTTAGAATCCCTATAATTGGGGTCATTGAATCACAACTAATCGAAAGGAGGGGCAATTCATGAATTGCCCCTCCTTTGTGGAAAAAATAGGAGTTGATTCAATTTTTTGAGAAATAGGGACGCAGATTGATTAATTCAAGGTGCGATTTTGAAGGCGGCGAATTTCGCGATCGACGCTGACGCCAATTTTGAGGGCTTGATTGAGCAATCGCCCATATTCGGTGGCTTCGTCGCTGATTTGTAAGTGGTTTAAAGTGGCGAGATTATTTTCTATTTTAGCAAATAATTCATAACGACGGTCAATAAGGTCTTGATTTTCTCGGAGAATTCTATCGGTTCGCAAGCTGCCGAGTAAACTGTCTCGGGTAATATTAAGGGCTTCGATAACTTCCTGGCGATCGCTGAGTTGGATTTCGCCCCCGGCTGCTTCTATTTTATCTAAAATATCGAGCGATCGCACGACTTCGTTATATTTTTGGATTTCATCGAGAAGGGTTAAAAAGGTCTGGAATTTTTGTGATCGCCTCCATAAATACAAGTTAAGAATGAGGGTTGCACCTCCAGCGATTCCTCCGGTGAATAGCAGAAAATAAAAAGTTGTCGCCATCTCTTGTCCAGATAACCCGGAATTGCGAACCATTAAGATTCCCAGTGGCGTGAGTAAAATGAAGAAGAGGACCAAGATAAACAACTGGGCGATCGCAAAGGAGATCAGTTTGTTCAAATTTTGGAGAAAAGCAGGGCGATAGGCTAGACTTAACCCAATATCGTTCACATCCACCCCAGCGATCGCCTCTAGTTCGCTTTCGGTGACGATGGCATTTTCTAAATCGGGGCGCATAAACTCTTTAATCCTCCTATTTTCTCCTAATTTTCTCAAGGGTTTTCCCCGGCGATCGCCCTTGTTTTAATACCCCAATAAGCGCCCCACGATTTGCAAGACATTGACGTAAAAATTGCCTTCTAAATCTCTAAACAGTTGGAAATCTCCCGCAGATCCAAAAAAGGGTCTTAGGGTCCAAGCCATTTGGGTCCCCACAAAAGCATAGAGCAATAACCAAAATTGAAGCAATTTAGTCCGCGTATCCTGCCCGGTTATTTCGGGTTCGGCGAGTAGCTGCATCCCTTCATAAAAGAATTTTATCCCCAAAAATCCGGCTAATCCTAAAATTGCGACATTCAGCAACAGAAAAAAATCATAACTTTGGGTACTAATCAGGAAAAATAGGGTGATTGGGGCGAATCCAAAGAGGATAGCGCTCATAATCGCTTCCGCAGTCATCAGTAAAGTTAAATACTGGGTGAAACTCCGTTTTGACCCAAAAATAATACTGAAAATGTATAACGTAGGAAAGCAAATCAGCAGGGTTAGCAGATAAAGGGCCGGTAATTTAAAAAACGAAGAAATGACTTGCATCCAACTATGAGAGGCCCCGATAATTGCCCCATAGATTCCAAAAAAGACGGCACTCGATATCAGGAGAGCAACGATTTTGTTGGTGAGTTTTACGCCTTTTTTGATTTCTTCCAGAAAGGATTGGCGATCTTGCAGCAGTTTAACCAGCACTGAAAAGTAATTCATGATACTTCCTGTCAGGTAAGGCTTTGGCTTTGATTTGGGAATTTTAGCATCTCAATTCTGGACTGTCAGGGATTATTGCAAATTCTTAACAGTCGTTTGCAAAAAGTAACGAAGTCAGGTGAGCCGATCGCCTGGGGTTGCTTCTGCACTAAACCGCCAGATTGACCGTTGAGATGTACATAAACTCCAAAAAATTTGTCAAGGTTTTCTGAAAATGAATTAAAATAGAAAGAAACTGTTTGATTTTTTTAGGAGGTACGACCCTGAATCCCTCAGATTTTTCTGTCATTCCCGAACCCCCTGCCGGGTTTAAATCCGGGTTTATCGGGATTATCGGACGGCCCAATGTGGGCAAGTCTACCCTGATGAATCACCTGGTGGGACAAAAAATAGCGATTACTTCCCCGGTGGCACAGACGACCCGAAACCGTTTACGGGGAATTTTAACAACCCCGGAAGCACAATTTATTTTTGTGGATACTCCCGGGATTCATAAACCCCATCATCAACTGGGAAAGGTGTTGGTGAAAAATGCGATCGGGGCGATTTCTACTGTAGATATCCTACTTTTAATGGTGGATGGTTCAGTGGAAGCGGGGGGAGGCGATCGCTTTATTACGGAAATGCTCACCCAAACAAAAACGCCGGTTATTCTAGGTCTGAATAAAATTGACTTACGGTCTAATTTATCCCGTCCGCGAGATGTAGAAGTCATTGATCGCAGCTATCAGGAACTTGCAGAAAATCTCCATTGGCCAGTCGCCAGATTCTCAGCTACGACTGGAGAAGGACTAGAGGATTTATTAACCTTACTGGGCGAACGTTTAGAACCCGGCCCTTATTACTATCCTCCAGATTTAGTCACTGATCGCCCGGAACGCTTTATCATTGGCGAACTGATTCGAGAGCAAATTCTCTATTTAACCCGAGAAGAAGTGCCTCACTCGGTGGCCATCAGCCTAGATCTCATGGAAGAAACAAAGGATTTAACCCGGATTTTAGCAACTATTTATGTAGAACGTCCCTCTCAAAAAGGAATTATTATTGGCAAAGGTGGACAAATGCTCAAAGCGATCGGATCAGCGGCCCGAGAACAAATGCAAAAACTCATTGAGGGTAAAGTCTATTTAGAAATTTTTGTCAAAGTTCAACCCAATTGGCGACAATCTCGCATTCAATTGGCTGAATTGGGGTATAAAATAGAAGACTAAAGCATCAGTTGTCGGCAGGTGGGTTAATAGAGCGAACCTCCATCATTCTGACAATAAATGTAGCAATCATGGTAGGGTGGGCACTGCCCACCTCCAGTCGGTGGGCAGTGCCCACCCTACTCTACTACGGTAATATTTTCCCGGGGATTTCATGGGATAGCGACGCTCTAGTACAATGGGTGAGAGATAGAACACTTGATGAACTGATGGGCCGCATACCAACGATTACGTTTGACCGGGGAACTTTGTTGCTGCATCCACCACCGCGAGGGAAAGGGTGGATTGATTTTGCCACTTGGGATGAACGGGTGGAAAAGTTTCGCGTGCGTGCGATCGACTATCGTCCGTTGATTGAGGCGCTCAAAGCGGAGGGGACGGAATTTATTGATGAGGCGAAGGGGTTTGGACCTCTGGAGTTGGTCCCGAGTTTTGAGATGCCGCCTTATCAACATCAGGAAGAGGCGCTGACGGCATGGAAACAGGCGGGACGATGGGGAGTGGTGGTGTTGCCGACTGCGGCAGGGAAGACGTATTTAGCCCAGTTGGCGATGCAGGCGACTCCGCGCACGACCCTGATTGTGGTGCCGACGTTGGATTTGATGCATCAGTGGTACGCGCATCTGGCAGCAGCGTTTCCCGATGTGGAGGTGGGGTTATTGGGGGGCGGTTCTCGGGATAAAAGTCCGATTTTGGTGGCAACGTATGACAGTGCGGCGATCCATGCGGAGGCGTTGGGAAATCGCTATGCGTCGATTGTGTTTGATGAGTGTCATCACTTGCCGACGGATTTTAATCGGGCGATCGCTGAATATTCCATTGCGCCTTATCGGTTGGGATTAACGGCGACTCCTGAGCGATCGGATGGCAAACACGCGGATTTGACTCAGTTAATCGGTCCGGAAGTCTATCGTAAAACGGCGGAAGATTTAGCCGGTGGTGCTTTAGCAGAACATGAAATTGTCCAAATTAAAGTTAAACTCTCCAAGTTAGAACGCGATCGCTACGATCGGTTAATTAAAACGCGCAATGAGTTTTTACAGCAATCTCACATTGCTTTGGGCAGTCTCCAAGGATGGCAGCACTTTGTCCAAGCTTCAGCGCGATCGCCTGCGGGACGTCGGGCCATGTTAGCACACCGGGAAGCGAAGGAGATAGCCCTGGGCACCGATGGAAAAATGCGGATTCTTGCGGATTTACTGGCTCAACATTCCCCCGAACGAATCCTGATTTTTACCGCAGATAATGCTACAGTTTATCGCATTTCCCAGGATTTTTTAATTCCCGCCCTCACCCATCAAACTCCGGTGAAAGAACGTCACGAAATTTTAACTCGATTTAAAGAAGGAATTTATAAAACGATTATCGCATCTCATGTTTTAAATGAAGGGGTAGATGTGCCAGATGCGAGAGTGGCAATCTTGCTATCGGGAACGGGTTCAACGAGGGAGTATATTCAACGGTTAGGTCGAATTTTACGCAAAGGAACCCAGAAAAATAAACGAGCAATTTTGTATGAAGTAGTGGCAGAAGATACAGCGGAGGAAGGGACCTCGCAACGGCGGCGGGGTCTGGCGAAAACTACGCCACAAACCCCTAAAACCGGACCGGAAACTCCTGGGTCAAAACCCCAGCCGTTAAAACTCCTACCGGGTTCCTCCTCGCCTAATCCCGCGCCTACGCCGATTTATGGGGTGGGTAAAGCATCGCGGAAAAAGGCGGCGGAAAGGGCCTCGGAATGGGGGGAGAAACAACGGAAATCCTCCGAACATTCGGAACAGGTTTCGAGTCAAGACTATCCAGAGAATGAGTTTCCTAAAAATACTTCTGAATCGGACGAAGGAAGCGATAACTACCCTAGATAAATCTATGAAAAAATCAGTCGTTGGGACCGTGGGATTGGGGTTAGGGATGATGTTGTTCATGAGTGGCTGTAAGCTGTTGGAACCTTTGGCGATCGCCCAGGGGGTGACTTGTCAGGAAGAACAGAATATAGCCGATGACGGGCGCTTGTTTGAATTACGCGATCGCGCTCAAAATCATATCCAATCCGGCAAACTGGATCAGGCAGCAGAGGACCTGATTGAGCTATTTCAAGGGATGCAATCGGTCAGTAAAAACCGAGATAGAGTCCTATCCTTCATTGAAGTCGTCAATGGTACTCAGGCACAAGAGGGGATGTTAGAAACTCTGGTTAATCGTCTGGTGGAACAGGGAGAGAGTTTTCAGGCAGACTTAGTCCTGGATGCGGCAGCGGGAATGAGTAATAGTTTGGATACCGGATATAGCTATGCCAAAACCCGGACTTTGGCAGGAATTGCACGGTTGTATATCCAAAGGGGACAACGAGATCGCGCCCGGACAACCCTCGCCCGTGCTATTCTAGCAGAAACGGGCATCCGAGGTGCGGCATTTAAAACCAAGGGATTAAGTGAAATTGCCCGAACCTATATTGCCCTGGAAGATACCATTCAAGCCTCACAAATCCTGGGGCGATCGCTCCATTATGCCCAATCCATTGTCTATCAGGATGCCTACAGTCAAGCCTGGGATTTCCAACCCCTCGCCATTTATTATGGTCAAGTGGGACAACTGGATAAAGCTTTAGAGCTTGCTGGAACAATTTCCGAGGCTTATTATCGGAGTCAGACTTTTGCAGAAATTGCCAAGAATTTGGCGGCCAAAGGTAACATTGAACGCGCCCATAAAATTGTTTGGGATCACGTCAGTGACACGGAAATTAAAGCCCGGGGTTTAGCAGAAATTGGGTTGCGATCGGCTAAACAGGGACAAACCGATCGCGTGATTCCTTTATTTACAGAGGCTTTGCGTCAAGCCAATTTAATCTTAGATCCAAACGGTCGCATGGTCGCCCTTTCCCCGATTTTAATCCATTATGCGGAAGCGGGATATCCGGACCGAGCTTTACAGGAAATTGCTCCCCTCGAAAGGCCGGAAATTAAAGCGAAAGTCCTCAGTGCCATTGCGCTGGAATATGCGACCCAAGGACAACGGGAAAAAGCCTCTACTATTGCCAACCAAGCTTTAGAAACGGTCCGCACAATTCCTGACAATTTTGAACAACAACTGCTTCTCCCGGATATGGTTGAAGATTATACTCGGTTGGGACTGTATGAAGTGGCGATTCAAGCGGCCCAACAAATTCCTTATCCCGAAAAAAAACAGGATCTTTTGTTAGAATTGGCAAGGGAAGCCGCAACCCGAGGAGATGATGAAATTGCGATTAAGGCTGCTGAAATTATGCCGATTAACTTAGTGGCCGTCGCTTTTGTCTATCAAAATCTTGGCAAAACTGAACGGGCGACTGAACTGTTAAGCCGAGGCATGAAGGCGGTTGAATCCCTAGAAAGTAACGAGCTAAAATTTGAAATGTTGGCCTCGGTTGCGGTAGAATATGCCAAAGCGGGACAACAGGCTAAGGCTGAAGAGTTATTTGCCCAAGTGCTCTTAATCAGCAACCAGGTTCAAGAAAATTCCTATGCCTGGGTCACAGTGTTTGATCGGCTGATCGAGGGTAAACGTTATGACTTTGCCTTGCAGCTAGTCCGCAGCATAAAAGATGAATATTTCCAAAGCACCTTAATTAAACGGCTGATGGAGACGTTCATCCAAGAAGGAAAAATTGCTGAAGCCTATCAGGTGATAGAATTGTTAAAATCCCCGGCAGAAAAAGTTAGTAACTTAATCCTCCTAGCCGATAAAAATTTGAAGGCGGGAGAGCGAGATATTGCCCGGGAAGCCTTAGCCAAAGCCTTTGATATGGCCAGGACAGTTCCGGGGGAAGAATCTAATGTGATGAGATTTGGGGGACAGTACGATGACCAGGGGAATTGGTTTGGTTACACCGAAGTAGAAGACCCGATGGATCGGGGGAGTTTGTATGAAGAAATCGCCATTCGATATGGGCAATTGGGGGACTATAACGCGGCCATGCAGGTGGTGCGATCGCTGCAAAGTCCGACCCTGCAAAACCAAGTGCAACAGCGGTTAGCCTGCTATCGGTAACTCTTGACGGCGATCGCCTCTCCCCGGATTAGGGGGTATGACGCGATCGCGCCGCAAGGCGTTCGACTACGGCGATTAACTCCGCTGTATCCACAGGTTTCGGGAGGTGGATATCATATCCCGCTTTGAGGGCGCGGGTGCGGTCTTCTGAACGTGCATACGCTGTGACTGCGGCTGCGGGTAAATATCCCCCTTCCGATAATTCCATCCTTCTGATCTGATGAATCAGAGTATATCCATCTTCTTCCGGCATAGCAATATCAGAAATTAGCACTTGGGGGTAAAATTGGGGAATAGCAATCAGGGCTTGGCGGACCGAGGCTGCTGTCTGGACCTGTGCACCGCACTCTTCCAGGACGAGAGTGAGTAAACCCCGAGCATCGGCTTCATCATCCACCACCAGCACTCTCACACCCTCCAGCGAATGGGTCGGATTTAACTCCGGGGGAGACTCTACACTCAGAACTTGAGATTCGGTCCGTTCCGAAATCTCACACCGAGGCATCAGAGGCAGTTCCACGGTAAACATCGCCCCTTGACCCAATCCAGGACTATCCGCCGACACTGTACCCCCGTGGAGTTCGGTGAGGTGTCGCACAATCGCCAGTCCGAGCCCGAGTCCATTATAGGCGCGAGTGCTAGAACTATCCGCCTGCCGAAAGCGATCAAAAACATAGGGCAGAAATTCGGGTTTAATCCCTTGTCCTGTATCCACAATCCGGATTTGTATAGAAGTCTGGAACTGCTCCAAAATAGCCGTGACGCAGCCCTCCGGGGGGGTAAATTTAATGGCATTGGAGAGTAAGTTCCAGACAATTTGCTGCAAGCGATCGCGATCGCCCGAAACGGGACCCGCATGGCGATCCAGTTGAGTCCTCAGTTGAATATGTTTAGCCTCCGCAGCGGGACGAACCGACTCGATCGCCTCTTTGATGGCTTGGTTCAGGGAAACCGAAGCCACATTCAGACGTAATTTCCCGGTAATAATCCGAGATACATCCAGCAGGTCCTCGATCAATTGAAACTGTAATCGGGCGTTGCGTTCGAGGGTTTCCAGGGCTAATCCCATTTTTTCCTCAGACAGTTTGCGATGGCGTAAAATTTGCGCCCATCCCAGAATGGAGTTGAGGGGGGTTCGCAACTCGTGAGAGAGAGTTGCCAGAAACTCATCTTTGAGTCGGTTGGCATCTTGAGCTTCCCGATAGAGACGGGCATTATCTAAGGCGATCGCCGCTCGATGAGCCAGCTTTTCTGCCATAATCAGGTCAGTGCGATCATAAGAACGACTGCCTGCCTCTAACACAAACGTGATTGTCCCCAGGGTTTTTCCGCGTGCTTTGAGCGGTACACACATTCCGCTATGGAGGCGCAACTCGCGCAAAATTCGCAAATGTTCTGCATCCAATGCCGCCTCAATTAACAGCGATTCAGGAATATGCGGATACAGTTCCGATTCTCCCGTGCGAAGGACGTTAAGTTGCCCCGTTGCCATGTCTTTTTTCGGGGGGTAGCGGCGAAACAGTTCTTGGGCGAGTTGTTCTTTAGCTGGGTCGATGTGAGCTACCGCCAGCCGCTCAATCGTGCCATCTTTTTCCACCACATCGATCGCACACCAGTCCGCCAGAGTAGGGACGGTGAGATGAGCCACACTATCCAAGGTCGTTTGGTAGTCGAGGGAATTGGCTAGAACGCTGCTCGCCGTGGCTAAAAACTGCTCTTGCTGCTGCGATCGCTTGCGATCATCAATATCGGTGGCTGTTCCTAACCACTTGAGGAGGCGATCGCCCACTCCGGTAATCGGATTCAAGCGGAGATTGTGCCAACGGTAAACTCCATCCAACCTCCGCAAGCGCACTTCTATTTCGTAGGCGGTTGCCGAGTTGCTCGCCTTGCGCCAATGGGCGAGAGCTTCGGGGCGATCGCTCGGATGAATCCAGTCTAGGGCTGATCGTTGCAGAATTTGTTCTAAACTCAGCCCAATATAATTCACCCCACTGGGATTGCAATATTCCAGTTTTCCTTGCAGCGTAAACAAAAATATCATTTGGGGGAGAGCTTCCGCCAGCGATCGATACAGTTCTTCGCTGTTGCGGAGGGCTTCTTCGATCTGTTTCCGGTGGGTAATATCCACAAAAGCTCCCACCGCGCCTCGCGTTTGCCCATCTTCATCAAGGATCGGCGCGGCATAAGTCAGAAACTCAATCACTCTCCCATCTTCATGCATAGCATCCACTTCAAACTCTAGCACTTCGACCTGATGTGTGGCCGCATAGCGCATGGGAAACTCTTCGGGAGCCAGTTCCTGGCCATTGTGATAGAGCTTAAATCCATGGGCGGTTGCTTCAGGTTGGGGGTGATAATGGGTAACAATCGGGGAGGCAATTCCCAAATTGTGAGCCAAAACTGAGTTAAACTGGATCTGTTCACAGTGCGGATCTTCGGAAATGGCAATGCCAATGGGGATAAACTTGACGAGGGTTTGTAACTCTTTAACCCGGCGCTTTAGGGTGCGATTCAGCTTGAGAATTTCGCTCTGCGCCCACTGACGCAACGTGATATCGGTTGTGGCTCCGATCCATTTATAGGGTTGTCCCTGCTCATCCCACAGGGCCGTTCCCCGATCGCTCCAATAGAGATAAATCCCATCGGCCCTTTGAATTTGATACTCTTCATCAAAGGGTTCTCGGGTCTGTAAATGCCGGTCTATGGCATTTTCGACTCGCTCCCGATCGCTCGGATGGATGCGATCCATCCAAGCTTGGCAAGTGCGCTCAAATCCTCCCGCCTCATATCCGAGTTGTTCGTCAATGTTCCCAAACCATTCCACTCGTCCTGTAGCAATCTCCCATTCATAGATGAGATCGCTGGTATTTTCCGCTGCAATCCGAAAGCGTTCCGTAGATTGACGCAGGGCCGCTTCTGTAGCGTAGCGATCGCTGATATCAATGCCGGTGCCAATGACATATTCCATCTCTCCTTTGCTATCACATAGGATCGTGTTTGACCAGGAGATCGCTCGTCGGTCCCCATTTTTCGTTACCCAGTCGTTGATATACTCCTGGGGCACCGCCGTTGAGCGCAGGTTCTCGATCACTCCTTTGATGGACTCGATTTCCTCGGGAACCACCAATCGATCCCAAATATACAGCCCTTGCACTTCTGCAAAGGTATAACCCGTGGTGGTTTCGCAAGCTTGGTTAAAACCCACAATCCGACCTTGGCGATCGAGAATCACCACTAAATTAGGAATCGCATTCACCACCGCCGCCAAAAAATCCCGTTCTTGGTGGAGTTCCATGCTGGCTGATTCCGCGCCCTCACCCTTGTCTCGGAAATACGCACAAAGCCCTTCGGCCTGAGAATAAAATCGCACTTCAAACCGCTTTTGTAACGGGGGATAATCCTCTTCGAGTTCGATGGTTCTTCCCTCTGCTAAGGCTCGATGAAACCCTCGATAAAAGGAACTCCCGAGGCTTTCGGGAAAGACATCCCACACATACTGTCCCACCAGGTTTTCTGCCCGGTGATTCAGCAGTTTCGCCCCGGCTGGATTAATATAAGTATAGCGCCCCTCTCGGTCAAAACAGGCAAACCCATCGGTGATGCTGTCCAGGAAAGTTAGAGGGTCTTCCTTCCGTCCATCGGTCAAGTCCCGTTGAGTCAGGTCCCGGCGTTCTGGATTTTGGCTAGGGTTAGGGTTTGTTAAGTGAGTGTTGACCCGAGTCAGCAATTCATGGATACACCCTGAACCGTTAAGAAACTCTGGCCCCCGCTCGATTTGGGCGGTAGACTCCATCGGTTTCCCTTCGATCACTCCTAGGGGAAACTGGATCACGGGGATCTGTTTTCCGTTGACTCCGGTCCCTAGTTCCTGTAGCCAATCTAAGATTTCCGGGGCGATCTGATCAGTGAGAATCGCCGCAGGGGAGAACTCCCGGGCGACATCCAGGGCCGTTGTGCGATCGCCTGCGGTTTTGACTTGATATCCTTGACGGACCAATTGGGACTCTACATAGTCTCGGCGAACCGAGTTATGATCCACCAGCAAGATCCGGGCAGAGGGTGCAGCTTCCTCTTGGCGTCCCTCTAATGATTCGGGGAGGTTTTCCTCGTTCTCAGGGGGTTCATTGCTGGGGGTAGGCAGGGCGATCGCTGTCGTCAAGACCCCACAAACTTGATTGTCTTCCGTATAGACTGGACTGTGAGACAGATTGAACCACCCCACCACCTCCGACCCCGGGCAATCGAACACCAAACGGCAACTCTCTGTTCCTATGCCTTCTCCACTGTTGAACACTTGTTCTAACATTGGGCAGAGCAGCTCCCAGGTTTCCCGGGGAAAGACCTCCCGTCCCGGTTGACCGAGGAAATCGGGATGATTGGCGTCCCCCACCCACCCCAGGGCCGCTTTGTTGTAGATGAGCCGTCGCTCTGGACCCCACCAGAGCAGGGTCGGAAATTGGGACGATAGACCCAAACTCACCGCTGTCCGCCAACTGGGATGCCAAGTTTCCATTGCTCCCAGGGCTGTGCTGGACCAGTCACGAACCTTGTTTAGGCGCTTCAGATCAGCGATATCTGTCCATCCCAATTGTTCTCTCCTTGTCTTCCGCTTGGCTGGCTGCTGTTCCATCATCTACCGAGGTCCTGGTTGTTTGGGTGTTCAGATTCGCTCACTTGCTAATTATCGTTTATCTACTCATCTTTGGTGTACATTTTTTTAGGAAATTTTACCTCTACCAAAGGAAGGATTCACTCAAAAAAAGGATTAGGCTTTTTAATTTTAGAGAGGGATTCGCATTTTTTGAAAAAAAGTTTCTACCTCATTTAGGGATTGGGATGGCCACTCCTCACCCACTTTCATCTCCCTTTTTAATCAGAAAAGGACTGATTCGGGGGATCATAAATGGGGGTGGAGATGCCACAATTGAGGGGATGGGGGAGACCGGAAGAGGGATGCCGTTCCTGGGGAATTCCCCAAAGTTGGCGGTCATGTCCCTTCCTTCATGGAGGCGATCGACCCGGATCAAGTGAGCGCACACCGATGATCCGGAGCATTCCCAAAGGGGAAATTTCCTAATTTTACGCTTTTAGAGTTGATTAATTAGGGATGGTATGAATCCCCCCGGATCAGGATAGAGATTGGGGATTTTTTGCCCTTCCTGAAGGGGAATTTAACCGGAATAAATTGGATGATTTTCTATATTTAGGGACCAAGAGAGGAGGCATCTGAAGTGGTAGCTCTTAATTCTTAACTTTATTAGAAAAAATACCCCGATTACCCTTGATTTTAGAGGGAGAACGACTGAAGTCGGGACGTTGAACTTAAGAGGGAGAACGACTGAAGTCGGGACGTTGAACTTAAGAAAAGATAACGACTGAAGTCGTTACTACGAACATGAGAAGAGATAACGGCTGAAGTGGTTACTCCGAACTTTGGGGGGCCTCTGGCTGGACTGGGCGGTGTTTGGGAGGGAAAATTTAACTGACCCCTTGACAAACCTGGGGGCAATGGCGATATAATGGTTCTCTAGTCTAAAGTTATAACTTCAGTGCCCAAGGGCAACGGGTTGTAACGAGGACTAGATGCGGGCGTAATTCAGTGGTAGAATGTCAGCTTCCCAAGCTGAACGTCGTGGGTTCGAGTCCCATCGCCCGCTTTTTGTTTGGCTCAATGTTAGGGCTTGTGCCTACGGTTGCGAGTGGCTTTGCTGCGTTCCCGGGTTTTATTACAATGGGAGGATTGGCAGTTTAGTAACTCAGAAGAAACGATGGGATATTCGATTGAGGTCTATGACCACAACTTTGAGCAAGAAGTTTTAGAAAAGTCTTACGAAATTCCGGCGATCGTGGACTTTTATGCGGTTTGGTGTGGTCCTTGTCAGATGTTAAAGCCCATGTTGGAAAAGGTCGCCCAAGAATATGATTGTGTAGTAGCAAAGGTGAATATTGATGAAAATCAATATTTAGCACAAGCATTTCGGGTGGAAGGGGTTCCCGATGTGAAAATTATCCGGAATGGGGAAGTGTTGGATGGGTTTGTGGGAGTGTTACCGGAACCGCAATTGCGAGAATTTTTGGCAAATTGTGATATTAAGTCGGGTTTAGAGGAAGGGTTGGAGGCGATTCGTCAGGTACTTTTAGGGGAGAATCGTAACAAAGCGGGGGCGATGTTTGCATCCTTGTTAACCAACTATCCAGAGAATAGACGGTTGCGGTTAGAGGCAGCCAAGTTCTATATCAGTAAAGATGAGTTGGGAAAAGTTGAGGAACTTTTAGCGGTCATTCAAGCCGATGAACCCCAATTTTTTGCACAAGCGCAAGCAGTGAAGGCGTTACTTCAGTTTAAGATGGAATGCAATCATCCTTCAGGAGAGGGTGAACTGGACCGAATGTTTTCTAAGGCATCTTGTTTGACGGTGGCGGGGGACTATGAGGAGGCATTGCAACTTTTCCTCAAGATTGTGGAAAGCGATCGCAGTTATAAACAGGATGGGGGAAGAAAAGCAATGCTGGCTATTTTTGACTTACTAGGAAATGACCATCCTCTGACGAAGGGTTATCGACGGAATTTAATGACGGTTCTATTTTGAGGGAGAGTCGCTGATTCGGGGTGTGCAGGGTTGAGAATGCACAGACGGACCGATCGCACCCCGGATGCTCAGAAATCCGGGGAGTCGGTGGCAAATTTTCCCAAAAGTTGACTGGAACTCATACTGAGGATTGGTGCGATCGCGGCTTTCCTGATGTCAGGATCAAGTAAGTGAAGAAATGAGTTGCAGATTTAGGCACTCTACCTTAATTCCAATTGTTTGACATCTACCATTGGGTAGAGTTGGGGTAAAGAATCATTGGCCTAGGAATTCATGAAATGCTCGATCGCTAACAGGTGAGATTGATGAAACTTTATTATCGTGGTGTCAGCTATGATTTAACTCCTCCCGTGAAAACACCGCCGGGGGTAATTTCCGGAACCTATCGGGGTAAGTTTTGGCAGTTCCAACAAGGGGATTTATCAGAGAACCTCGGCGAGTGCGATCGCTGTCACTTTTACTCCGGAGATCCCCACTTACTCTGTGCCGTACATCCCCAGGGTCCAAATGCGGAAGGTTGCCCGGATTTCCGGTTAAATCTTCAGACGAAACCTGTTAATCAGCAAGCTTTAAAAAGCCATAAATTTTCCAATTTTTAAAGGGTTTTATATCTTAAAAAAGTAGGGTGGACATTGCCCACCCTACAATTCTTTGCTCTATCTTAGCCCGCGCAGGCGGGGTATAGCCCTAACGCCCCGGACTTCGCTCAATCTGTATAGCCCCACCCTGATGATGTGCGGGGGTTTTTAATAAATAGCGGTCTTGGGTTTATATTTAACCAACAGAGAAACTAATCCGGCCCCGATGAATAATCCGACTCCATTTGCCCAATAACCTAAGCTAGTGGGGTTGACCATTCTTAGAACAGTGAGTTGACCAATTCCATAAAATGCCTGTTGAATAAACCACCACATTAGATAAAACAAGGCGGGCACTTCGATGGGAATAAACAGGATGAGTAAGGGTAAGAGGGTTTCGATTTTAGCTTTAGGAAAGTTCAGGAAATAAGCGCCCAGAATGGCAGAAACTGCGCCATTCGCCCCGACGATGGGGACTGCTAAATTGGGGGCGATCGCCACCTGAGCGATCGCGGTGAGGATGCCACAAACCAGGTAAAACAGGAAAAACCGGCCATGTCCGAGAATCTCTTCAATCCGCTTGCCAAACACCCATAAAAACAGCATATTCCCCAAAATTTGACTAAAACTGCTGTGGAGAAACATCGAAAACAGTAAGGGACCGGCAGACATAACCATTAAGGCAACCCAGGCGGCAGGACTGGGATTGCGGACCGCATCGGTGACAACCGAAGTCATGCGATCGCTGACAACGCCCCAGCTTTGCAAAAAGGCCCCGAGTTGGCCCGTGGCCTCTAATTTGAGTTCCATCACAAACAGGGCCACATTGAACCCAATCAGGCCGTATGTTGCGAAGGGGGGATAACGATTGGGGAGATTATCATCAATAGGTATCATTGCTAAATATTATGATTTTTCTCAATCTTGACTCCCTATTATGGACGCAAAAACAGGAGAGCGATATCCGAGGGTGACGCTTTCTGGTTTGTGACCCCGGGGCGATCGTCTCACTTGGTTAAAAATTTACTCCTTTGGATAGATGCCTTACCCCCCTTTGTGAGGATAAGTCAGGCTGGCGATCGGCCCTGAACCGCGAATTTCCCTGTTTCTTCCTCGGACCTCCTCTCTCTGTTCCCTGGTTTTGGACTGCCGCCTTTCTTTTAAACTCTGTACAAAAAAAAATATTGTTCCCCACTATCGGGACTGATTTTACTTCATTTACGAAAAATTTAAAGATTTAATCTACATCTTTATCAAAAGTTTATATAAAAATTATCAAAGTTTGATAATGACTTAAATGCCGATTCGGGTGAGTGATAGCACTCTTTCTTTTCGGGTGAGCCAATCTACTTCCTACAGATTTTGAGAGAAGGGGTTTGAGGTTATTTCTTACAATCATTCGATAGATAGATAGACTTTCCACCCAGCAAAGGATAAATATAAAGCAATAGATTTCTGAGTGAACCCCCAGGAAATTTAATTTCCCTCTCACTAAAGACAGTCTAGCCGGTTGACATATTTAGACCTTACTCAAAAAAACACTTTACCCCGATTCAGGGTTTATTGCCATAAATTTACAATTCTTTTTTCAACGACCCTTCTTAAACATCAAGGAGCAAATCCGTATGGTATGGAGTATCGACTCATCAATTTATGAAATTCTAGCGGGACTGTCTGAAGCAGATATCCGGCGATCGCTCGTAGGGAACAATACCCCAGTCACAGTGGAAAGCGAGGATGCGATCGCCGGTGACTCAAACAACGATTTGCTATTGGGAGATCCCGAGGATGACCTATTAATTGGTGATCTCGGCAACGATACCATTTATGGGGGGACCGGAAATAACACCCTGTTTGGAGGAACGGGTCATCTGAGTGTCGAAGACTGGGAAGGACAGGACTTATTAGTAGGGGGACCGGGAGAGGATTTAATCTTTGGAAATCAAGCGGATGACACCCTTTATGGCGGTGACGGAAACGATACCCTGTATGGCGGTAAAGATAGCGATCGCTTGTATGGCAATCGCGGAAATGATCTCCTATTTGGTGACTTAGGAAGCGATACCCTCTGGGGAGGTGAAGGACAAAATCGCTTTCAAATCGGCAGGCGTTTTGATGTTCCCGGATTTCTCAGTACCGGAGGACCGACCCTGGATGATGCAGACTGGATTATGGATTTTACCCCGGGTCAAGACTTAATTGCACTGCTGGGGGGACTGACCTTTGATGAGTTAAATATTTTTGCAGGAACCGGGGAAAATGCAGGGGATGCTATCATTCAAGATACAATTACTCAAGAGTATTTAGCCATCCTCAAAAATATCTCTCCCGAGGCGATCGTTCAAGATAATTTTTGGCCAACTTCTCAACCACCCCTGCCATCATCACCCCCTCAGAATCCGCCGATAAACCCCCCTGTCCCTGCCGATGTGGTTTCTCCCGTTGAAGAAGAAGTTTCTCCTGTTGAAGAAGTTTCTCCTGCCGATGTGGTTTCTCCTGTTGAAGAAGAAGTTTCTCCTGCCGATGTGGTTTCTCCTGTTGAAGAAGAAGTTTCTCCTGCCGATGTGGTTTCTCCTGTTGAAGAAGAAGTTTCTCCTGTTGAAGAAGAAGTTTCTCCCGTTGAAGAAGAAGAAGTTTCTCCCGTTGAACCCAATCAGTCTTCGGCGACAATTGCCTTCAGTACGATTCGCTATACCGTCCTAGACGATAATACCCCCGCCCGAGAAATCACCCTAATTCGCGAGAATGATGTTCAGGGAGAAGTCAGCGTTACGGTTACTCTCCACAATGGCACAACCACAGATTCTGGGAATCCTGAAACTACTTCTATTATTGTCAAATTTGCCGATGGAGAACCCAAGAAAACTATTGCAATTCCCCTGGGTAAAAATAACAGTATAGAACGGGAAAATACCTTTTCTATAATTTTAAGCGACCCAACTGGAGAAGCCACAATCAAGATACCTTATCCCGTTGTTGTCACCCTCCCCGAACAACAAAAACCCGACTCAATTATCTTGACAGACGAGAATTTGAGCGAAATAGAAGAGCAGGAAATATCAGATTTGGAACCAGATATTTCCTCGGAAATAGAAAAAGAGGAACCCTCGGATTTAGAAGCCAATGTTCCTTCCGAAATAGAAGAGGAGGAGGATACTGATTTAGAAGTCGTTGTTCCTTCCGAAATAGAAGAGGAGGAGGATACTGATTTAGAACCGGATGTTTCCTCAGAAATAGAAGAGGAAGATAATACTGATTTAGAACCGGATGTTCCTGCCGAAACTGAAGAAGAAGAAGAGGAGGAACCCATCCCTGATGAGGATGAAATTCCCCCTATTGAGGATGAAGAGGGGGATGATACCAGTGGCGAAATAGAGGATGAACCTGTGGATGAGGACGCGGATGATAGTAGTGGGGAGGACAGTCAAATCCGCGTCACCGCCAATTATTCCGATGCCACGAGTGGAATTATTGCGGACCTATCAGAAGAGAGTGTGACCCGTTTATTTACCACTGATGAGGATGTTCCTTTTAAGATTTTGCCTTTAGGAGATTCCAATACAAGGGGCTATCCGAATCAGGCGAGTCTGGGTGGATATCGAACTCGGTTGTGGGAAAGATTAGTGGAAAATAATGGATTTAATATTGATTTTGTAGGTCAGGCCAACAGTGGTCCAGCAAACATGGATAGAAACCATGAAGGCAGGGGAGGATTTACTATCACTCAACTCATTGACAATAGGACCAATCCTTTTACTGGGTTTAATCAGCCAACAGACCCTCTTTATACCACCATAGAAGATGCCTTAAATTATGCTCAACCCGATGCGGTGTTATTGATGGCGGGTACTAATGACATTCTTCAGGACAAACCTGTAGGAACAGCCCTCACCGATTTGGGAATTATGGTGGATCGGATTGTCGCAACCTTGCCCAATACCCAAGTGCTAGTCAGTTCGATTATTCCCAATAAATCGAAGTATCAAATTCGGCAACAACGGACCACTGAGTTTAGTGAAAAAGTTGAGGAAATTGTTGTTGAACCGCGCGCCAATAATAACCCCAATATCCGATTTGTCGATATGTTTAATCTGCCGTTTGTCACCGGAGACTATGATAATGATGGCATTCACCTCACGGCGAGTGGCTATGATAAATTAGCGGATGAATGGTATTCCCAGATCCGGATGTTACCCAGTGGTGAAGAGACCCTGACGGATGTTCACAATATTGTTGGTTCCGCTTATGATGATACTCTGATAGGAAATGATGAGTCGAACGAGATCCGAGGCGGTGAGGGGAATGACTGGCTGAGCGGGGGTGCGGGTGAAGATACCTTTATTTTAGCTTCCGGGGAAGGAACAAATACGATCGCCGATTTTCAAAGCGGCATCGATCGCATCGGACTCACAGACGGATTAGAGTTTGAGCAGCTTGTGATTTCTTCCGGCAGTGAGACGACTCAGACTCAGATTGCGATCGCCGATACCGGGGAATCCTTAGCCCTCCTTCTCGGCATCGATGCCAGCATGATTAACGCGGATGATTTTATCCTCGTTTAATCAATACCCTGGTGTTTTGTCACTTCACAGACAAACCATAGGGAATCTAAATGAATTGGATAATTTCTCATGGAGGGGTTGGGAGCATCTTGCTCCCTACTGCTCATAGGCGTGCGATCGCAATCCTAAATGAGTTGTAACCAACCCAGGGAGCCAGATGTGATGCTCCGACGGCACCCTACGCGAAGGCATAGATGAGGGTTTTGACCTGGGATACCTAACACAATTGATTAAGGATTCTTATATATAACTTTAAAGCCACAAAAGTGAAATTTTACTCCAAATTTACCCATTAAACAACCCCTGAGAGCAGATGACGATCTAAAAAGTTTCCGGCACACTAAACCTGTTGAAATAAAACATCGGAAAAGACCTTGTTATTCAACTCTTACGAATTCATCTTTATCTTTTTACCCCTTGCCCTGATTGTTTTCTTCGGTTTAAGCGCCTATCGTCAGGTCAAGGCTGCAACCTTATGGCTCCTATTAGCCTCCCTCGTCTTTTATGGATACTGGCGAATCAGTTACATTCCCCTCTTGCTCATTTCTATCCTGGGTAACTATTACTTTGGGCGGTGGATAGATGGGGTGCAACCCGGAACAAAAAAGGCCAAAACTTTATTATGGGCCGGGGTTCTCTTTAATTTAGGAATTCTGGGGTATTACAAATATGCAGGGTTTTTGATTGCCTCTATCAATGGACTCTTTCAAACCCAGTTTCCCGTTCCTGCCATCGAACTGCCGTTAGGAATTTCCTTCTATAGCTTCACTCAAATTGCTTATTTGGTCGATGCTTATCGCGGACAAACCAAAGATTATCAATATGACTTGGTGTCCTATAGCCTATTTGTCACCTTCTTTCCTCAACTGATTGCAGGGCCGATTTTACGCCATGACGAACTGATTCCGCAATTTACCCAGCTTCGTAAGTTCGTTTTTTCTCATAAAAATGTCGCCATTGGCTTAAGCTTTTTTATCCTAGGATTGGGTAAAAAAGTGCTAATTGCGGATACCGTCTCCCCTTGGGTGGGGGCAGTATTTGAACAGGCGGATTCCGTCACCTTTATCGAAGCTTGGGTGGGAGCGATCGCCTATACTCTCCAACTGTATTTTGATTTTTCTGGCTATTCCGATATGGCGATCGGTTTAGGATGGATGTTTAACTTCCGCCTGCCGATCAACTTTGATTCTCCCTATAAATCCACCTCCATTGTAGACTTCTGGCGACGGTGGCACATTACCTTATCTTTCTTTCTGCGAGATTACCTCTACATTGCCCTTGGGGGCAGTCGTCGGGGACAAGTGCGCCGATACTTCAATCTGCTGATTACCATGCTACTCGGGGGATTGTGGCATGGAGCGGGATGGACCTATATTTTGTGGGGATGGTTGCATGGCACTTTCCTGGTCATCAATCACGGGTGGCGACGCTTGGGATTGAAAATGCCCGGGGCGATCGCCTGGGTCATTACCTTTCTCGCCGTCGTCTTGAGTTGGGTCGTCTTTCGCGCCGAAAATATCACCCAAGCCGGACAAATTATCCAAGCCGCTGTGGGCTTAAAAGGCATTGTTTTAACCCCTGATTTTCAACCCTTATTAGGCTGGTTACCCCAATCCTTTGTGCAGTTTCGAGAAGTGGCTCAACTCCCTGCTCTCCCTCCGAATTACCGCAAAAGTTTTGTGATTTTGGCAGTGGTATTAATGGGAGCGGTTTTATTACCCAATACCCAACAAATAGTCGAACGCTTTAAACCGACCACCGCATGGGCTGTGGGACTCAGTGCAGTGGCGATCGCCTGTCTACTTTCCCTCAACAGAATTTCTGAATTTCTCTACTTCCAGTTTTAATCCAGGGGGCTTCTCATGAAAAATTATCGTCAATTTAACCGCGCCTTTTTTGGCCTCACCATACCCGGATTATTAGCCGTGGGCTTATTCAATATTGGCATTGATCCCTACGGGGTAATGAATAGCCCGCAATGGCGACTGAATCGCTTAAGAACCGAACAATTTAATCATGTTCGCCTGTTTAAAGCCAGTTCAGTCAAGCGCATCGCCCCGAAAACCGTGTTATTAGGCTCATCCCGCACCGATTTAGGACTGGACCCGAAACATCCCGCCTTGGCTGACGGTAAACCCACCTACAATTTAGGGCTGGTGGGTCCGAATATGTATGAAGTCAGACGATATTTTGACCATGCGATCGCCAACCAACCCAATTTAAAAACCGTCGTCCTCGGGGTGGATTTCTTTATGTTCAATGAATATAAAACCAATCCTGCGGACTTTGAAGAAGCTCGCTTAGAACGAGATAGCCTCACCCCCCAAGAATGGCTGAATGTTACCCTTTCCCTTGGAGTAACGCGATCGAGTTTAGGCACAATCAAAAATAGCTGGCGATCGCAAGCCAATTTTCTCTACCATGACAATGGCTTTCGATACGTTCATAATAACGAAGCGGAGCATCCCCTACCCCAGGAATTTAAAAACATGATTCATGGGTTTTTCCGAGAAGAAGGCTATTATCCCCGCTACCAATTATCCCAAAGTTTTTTAAATGATTTTCGAGAGTTAGTAGAGATTTGTCGCAGTCGAAATATTGAATTACAAATCTTTATTTCTCCCTCTCATGCTACGCAATGGGAAGCATTACGGATGGCAGGACATTGGGAGGAGTTTGAACAATGGAAACGGGAACTGGTTGCCATTGCCCCAGTTTGGGACTTTTCCGGCTATCATTCCATTTCTAGCGAACCCATCAGCGAGAAGATGACCTATTATTGGGACAGTTCCCATTATCGACAAGAAGTCGGCAATCTCATCCTCAATCGCCTATTTGACTATGAAACCGCCTCAGTTCCCCCAGATTTCGGCGTCCTAATGACTCCTGAAACCATAGAAGAACACCTCGTCCAAATCCGGGGCGATCGCGAATCCTGGGCCAATGCCAATGCAGAGGCGATCGCCTTCGTAGAGGAGTTAAAACCTTGAGAATAGCTGGATTTGGGGGAACCTGGACAGAAGACTGTGAGCCTGGAAAAGGGCGATCGGCTGGCAATCCTGCATCCAGGTCCCTGGTCCTCCGCCCATACCAAAGTAGCCCAAGTATATATAACCAGTTTTGGAGGAGTTTTTTATAGAAAAAGCCAGCAAAATGCTGGTTTTTTCTATTACTTATATACTTAGTTTTATATACAAATTGGGTGTTGTAGTAAAACCCACATTCCGCAGGTTGAATCAAGTCAGTAAATAATATTTCTGGCAGGAGGCCCCTAGGAACTGAAGGATCCATCGCCGCTCATCCGTTAAATAGGTGATTTTCTTGACTCCATCAACCGTCAGCAAATGAATGGATTGAAAACATTGAAAAACCCATCGTAGAGTTGGGGTAGTGGTGGGTTTACCTACTTGATTCTTAATCGACTTTTTTGCTTTAGCCAGAGCCTCTCTTAATGCTCTTTGACCTAAACTATACACTAACAAACACAATCCCATCACCATTGCTAGGGCTTCTATTCGTTCCGGATTTTTTAGAAAAACACTATCGGTAAAAAACATCGGGTCTTTTAAAAACCGAAATCCTCTTTCTGTCGATTGTTGGTTTTTGTATTCTTGTAATACCTGTTCATCACTCAGTTCATTAACATCCAAGACGTTCGTAGCCAGGATAAATCTTCCGGCTCGGATTTTCTCTTGTTCTATGGCTGACTCATTCTCGACAAAATCGGCTTGGATTTGATAAGAATACCCAGCGGGCTTGGCTCCCTTTGGTGGTCTTCCGGGTTGGGTATAATAGGGAACTGTTAATATTTTAACCCCGGTGATTGTATGATAGCGCAGCTTCTTATTGAATTGCTCAACTGCTTGCTCTGCATCAGGTTGACAAGCGAATTTCTGTTGGCTTAAGCTTTTAAGTTCGGAGCGGGCTTTCCCTTCCAAATTTTTAATTTTTTTCTTTAATTGTTTTAAGTCAGACTCTTTCCTTTTTTCACTTCCGACTAGCACCCATCGTTGTTTAATTTCTTCATAAGTGATTTCACAACTTTTTATCTGATATCCATCCAATTGACAATTTTGCAGGTCTAATTCGGCGGGTTCGTTCAACAATTCTTTAGCTGCTTTTAAAGAAGCCGGAACTCGGGACACCCATTTCAAATGATTAATTTGTCTTAAATTTTCTTGATTATAAAGGGCGGCATCGGCTACGAATAATCCGTCCATGTCCCAGTTTTCTCTAAAATCTTTCATCAATTTTGCAAAAATAGCTGAGTCGGATTCATTGCCCGAGGCTACTCTTAAATAGAGCGGAATATCTCCATCTGAACTACAAATCAAATCGACGATAAATTGCTTTAAGTCTGGACGGTGGTCTCTTGAGTATCCATAAGTAATCTCAATCGGAAGGGGTTCTCCTGTGAGGTTAGGTTCCCTCAGATATTGCCCATGAACATGAAACGATGTTGAATCAAGGTGCTTGCTCTGGGTATTTACTCGGAACTTTTTAGCCGCAGCCAAGGCCACTTTGACAAATAGTTGGGTGATGCCTACTTTATAGAGTTCATCTAGGACTCTACCTAATCGGTCATCATTGAGCAGCTCTGGCGTTATCCCTTCTCCCAGAAGATGTTCTGTGGCTTTGCCGACAAAGAATTGGGGAAATAAGTACAATGGGGCGCTCACCAACCCTAAACCATTGAGAATCATTGCTTTGACAACGATTCCTGGACTCACCAGCGTCAGGGGGTGAGGCTCCAGTTCTCGGTTAATCAGCTCGACGAGCCCTATCTCATCAATGATGCCGGAGACTATGCCACAGTGGTCAATATCTTGTACTATGATATCAGATGCTATGTCTGTCATGGTTTTAGAATATTCCGAACTGTCTTATTTTACCTGCGGAATGTAGGGTAAAACCCCGCACACTAAAGGATGGGGCTATACAAACGAAGCCCGCCTACGCGGGCTAAAAGACAAAGGACCAATGACAAAAGAATAGGGTGGATTCTTGAAATCTCCATAAGTCCTAAAGAATGTGCGGATTTCTGGGGTTAACTGTGGAAGACTTCTATGGAACGACTCCGGAAAAACCAGAGTCTATCCGGTCAATTCAGGAGAGTCCCCCGGACGATCGCCCTGATTCTAGGGTTAAATTCTGGAAGGAATCTCAACTCTAGGTTAAGATATCCGGATGCGTCTGGAAACCGATGCCCCTAACCACCCAAGCTAGTTCCTCATGCCACCGACGACCTCCATCTTCCACCCGATCGATTCGCAAACCCGCCAAACGCTGCCCTTAGAAGGCGATCGCCAGGGACAATCCACCCCAGGAATGGTCCCCTTGACCGAACTAGCGGCCCAAATTCATCGCGAACACGAACGCTGTCAACAGTCGGTGGCGATCGGACTCCTGCACGCTTGCACAGCGGGAAAACTACTGATCCAGGCGAAACAGCGCGTCCCCGCGCAAAAATGGCGCGTATGGTTAGCCGGTTATTGTAACGTTCCCGAGGCCACCGCACAAACCTATATGGAAATGGCGCAGGGATGGCCCTCAGTCAAACAAGACGCGGCGATCGGTCCAAGACAGGAAACTCAGGAAACCGAAGATTCGCCCACCTGGACCGAATTGAGGCAAGAGGAGTTAGAACCGCCTTTAGTTGTGAATGCTCAACTCCTGTCCGAGTCAGCACAGCGACTCACCTTTGTGTCCCTCCTCCAACGACCCAAAGCTGAACCGCGATCGCGAATTGTGCGAACCGAACCGCGCAAAGCCAAACCCCAAGAGACACCGCAACCCACGGAACCCGATGCTCAACGGACCGTGAGAACTCTAACCTTATGGATTCCCGGGTCAGTCACCCCCAAAGCGCGTCCTCGGGTGACCTCCAATGGAACATTTTTACCCAAACGATATCGGGAATGGAGACTTCGTGCAGAAGGTGAGATTCTCATGCAAGTGCATCAGATGAATCCGTTACCGCAGTTACCCATTGAAAGAGCAGCCGTGCGGATTATCTTACGGGGTAAACATCGGGGGGATGGCGACAATGCGATCGGCAGTGTGTGCGATGCCTTAGTCGGTGCCGGAATCTTCTCATCCGACAGCCTCAAACAGATTCCCTTCGGCAGTTGGCGGCACATCCCCGACGGAGAAACCGGCGTCAAAATTCAAATCGAGGCTATGGAACACCTAATGTCCGCATGACATGAGTTGAGACTCAGGCCATTAGTTTGGTATTAATTATATTTTAAATTAGATACAATGTTGTCAGTATAAATAGCAAAGCTTCATTTTAGACAAAGTTTATATAGCACTCCCCCCCATCCAACTGCTTCATCCACGATTTAAAATCTCACAAAATTTTAAAGGCAGAGCCATCAGGTTAAGATACTTGGCGAGAGTCTGTAAAACCTCTCGGCATTTAACAGCTATATAGCGGTTCCCCCAGTGATAACGAATCAGCCGCCAACTCCACGAATTGATTGGCTCCGATGCTCCAACTTCCGATTAACATAGAGGAGGTGAGTCAGGTCGAGGAGAATTCATGAGTTTGCAAGCGGGTGAGACTCTGCACGGGGGAGACTATCAGGTGCTGCGATCGCTCAATCAAGGGCGGGTGGGGATTAGTTATCTGGCGCAGCGCAAAGGAGGCGATCGCGTCGTGATCAAAACCTTGCGGGATGACGTTTTGGCGCAACTGACCCTAGACAAACGGGACAAGTTAAATAACAAGCTGCTAAAAGAGGCGGTGCGGTTGGCGCGTTGCCATCATCCCCACATTGTCCGGTGTTTCGATTCATTTCTGGAACGGGGTCAGCCGTTTATTGTCATGGAGTTTGTGGCAGGGGATGATTTAGCCAGCTTGCCGACGAAAACCCTGCCGGAGGAGGAGGCGTTGACCTATATCCGCCAAGTGGGAGAGGCGTTAACGGTGGTGCATCGGGAGGGGTGGGTGCATCGGGATATTAAGCCCGCCAATATCATGCTTCGGGCGGGAAAATTCGAGGCAGTGCTGATTGATTTTGGCGTGACGAAAGGGTTTGATGAGACCCTAACCTCGATTGATTCCAGTAATACCGATGGGTTTAGCCCACCCGAGCTTTATGATCCCAATGAGCAGGCGAAACCTTATTCCGATGTCTATGGTTTGGCGGCGACTCTCTACAATCTGTTATCGGGGGATGTCCCCCCTAATGCCCAAAAGCGGGTGAATTTGCAGCGAAAGGATCAGAAGTTGCCGGACATCCCCGGGGTGAGTGCTGAAACGAATTGGGCAATTCGTCAGGGGATGGAGTTGGATTATGGCGATCGCCCTCAAACCATTGAGGAGTTTTTAGCCTTGTTGCCGGTTCCCCAAGGGGTCAAACCCTTGCCACCGCAGCCCCCTCGTGATCCGAATTTTCGGCTAAATCTCTATATGCTCTTTGTAGCGATTCTGGCGATTTTTGTGACAATTATTGTGACGATTTTTGGTCAAGATATCCGCCAAAGTATTATCAATTGGTTCTCTTCGCCAGGAGTGGAGGACAACTCCGAACCCTCATCCCCCAACAATTGATCAATCTCTTGTAATGGCTCCTGTGCAGCATGAATCACCGGATGAAGATTGCCTCAACCTCTGCGATCGCTGTTGGAAAAATCTCAATCCGGTAGGTCATGCTTCTTTCGCAACTGAGTAAACGCCTCATCAAGTGGCATCCCTTGGCCCTGCTCAAACTCCGCTATACTCTTACGAATCCCTGCCAGAGACTCAAAAAGTGCCACGCGATCGAGCAAATTTTGATAGCTGTCCGCATCCTGCACCACAACCGCACGCCCACTCACCCACTGCTAAAATAAAAACAAAATCTTACCCTCCTACCAACCATGACCCCCCGCGAACAACTCATACAAGAAATTCTCCTGGCCCCGGATTCATTGGTGAACCTTTTACTCCAACTGATTCCTCCCCTCCGTACCGATCCAACTCACCTCACCCCGCAACTCCAAGAACTCCTAACCCCCACCGACCATCCTGCCCCAGACCCTTCCCCCTCTGCCTTCGACCTGGCTAGGGATCTGGCTGGCTGCCTCAATGGGCCCCCAGATCTCTCAACCAACCCCCAATACTTTGAGGACTTTGGCAAATGACCCAAACCATCATTGATACGGGTCCCTTGGTCGCATTCCTCAATGTTCGTGATTCGTGGCATGGATGGGTATTAGATCAATGGCAAACCGTTCACCCTCCATTGCTTACCTGTGAACCCGTGATCACAGAAGCCTGTTTTTTGCTGCGAAACATTTACGGGGGCCGCAATGCCATTATGCAGTTATTGGCTAGAAATATTTTGCGGCTAGATTTCTCTCTCAGCCTGGAATATCAAGCTATTCAGCAACTCTTAGAACGATATGAATCTGTACCCATGTCCTTGGCTGATGCTTGCTTAGTGAGAATGTCCGAATTGTATCCAACCGCTCAAATCCTCACGTTAGATAGTGACTTCCACATCTATCGCAAACACCGGAATCAACAAATTCCCCTCCGAATTCCAGATTCGCTGAGTTGATGAAATCCGGACTCAATCGCGTAATAAAGGAATAAAACCCGCTTGCTCAAAATGTTGATCGTAGGCGAGGGCTTCTGTAATTGAGTATTCTTCCATTATTTTAAAAGAAACGCAATCTGTCAGACTCCCGACTTTATCTGACAGCTTTTACCGACCACAATGGTGCTGATCATCTTGGAGAGTAAGCCAGGTAACGGTTCAGGAAAACCTTACTAAGCTACCTGGCTGGGGTTGATTTTTGGAGACGGTTACCCGGATCGCAGGAACAGGACTGGACTCTTCAAAATACCCTTGAGCAATTCCCATTGCTCAACTCTGACTCAGAAGAGTGCTGCGCCAACGAGACAGACCCGAAACCCCAGGTTGTTGTTGAGGTTGTCGCGCGTGTTGTCGTTGCGGTGGGCGGAACGGCAGTTAATCGGGTTGTTGTCCCAAGAACCGCCCCGCAGTCGGGTTGCCTGTCCCTTCTTCAATGCCTTGACTGAGCAAGGGAACTGAATAGCTGTTGTTGTAGCTGCCAAGTATCACCGTGATTCAGATGAGCTTGCCAGCTTTGCAAGGATTGATTCACTTGCTCCTGAGTTATTTTACCCTGGGCCAAATCATTTTGCAATTGTTTGAGCCTACGTCTTCCTCGCCGCAGATTGGCGGTCCGAACGCGAATGTGAGTCTGAAACACCCGAAATCCCACAAAGTTTGCGCCCTGGCGAGTGCTGAATAGTTGGCTTTTAATCGGATGAATTTTTAAGCGGATTTGGGCTAAATGGTTTTCAAGGGCGGGTCTGGCATCGACGAGAATCTCGCGATCATCGGCGAATAGAGCAAAGTCATCCACATATCGTAAATATTTTTTAATTTTGAGCGTTTCTTTGATAAAATGGTCTAGGCTATTCAGATAAATATTGGCAAAAAATTGACTGGTTAAGTTGCCAATGGGGAGGCCACGTTTACGTCCGAGGGGGGTTAACAGGTCATCGTCCGGGAAGTGATGAATCGCCGGGAATTGAGGGTTACTGTTGTCGATGATGGTGTTGATTAGCCAGAGAGTATCGGGACATTTGATTTTCCGGCAAATGAGGGATTTTAAGATTTCGTGGTCAATGCTGGGGAAATATTTCTCAATATCGCACTGGAGAACGTAGGGAGAGGACCGTAAAAAATGGGTGAATCTTTTTAAGGCGCGATGGGTTCCGTATCCGATCCGATTGGCGTAGGAATCGGTGATAAAAGTCCGCTCAAAGATAGGGTTAATGATGGCGCATAAGGCATGGTGAACCACTCTATCGCGGTAGGGAGCGGCGGAAATCATGCGGGTTTTGGGTTCTTTGATGTAGAAAGTCCGGTATTCCCCGGGTTGATAAGTTTTGTCAATTAAAGATTGTTGAATTTGCAGTAATTCTGATTCCAGGTTGTAGTTAAATTCCAGCACATTATCCCGATATCGCTTGCCTTTTTGGGCTTTGCGGGCAGCGAGGAGAAGATTTTCAAAGTTTGTGATTTGGGGATAAAGATGGCCGTGGCGTTTCATTTTTTTGTTGTTTAATCCAGCCTCCTAGGTTATTGCCGATGTCTTGCAGGAGTTGGCTGATGTATTGGTAACGGTCTACGGAAATGAGCTGAAAATCTAGGAGAAGGCGGGTTTGGTAACGTAAAATATCGAGTTGAGTGTTAATTTCCTCTAAAATTTTCAACTTTTCGTGAGCATATCTTGCCCGAATGAGCATTTCTAGGATATCATAGAGATTGGAGATGATTCTATCGCCTAATGTAAACTTATGTGTTTTGGGCAATCGGTTTAAAATGGGGACATACCACTGAATCAAGTCGTAGGTTTTCTGGATAATCGGTAGTTCTTTCATCAAACAGCAAAAAAAAATAAAAAAAAGCTCCCTGCGGTCGCTTTTTAAGAGGGTAAAGGGGAAAAAAGAGCAGAGGGCAAGAGGGCTAAAGGGTAAAGGGCTATAAGAGTCCTGCGCCAACGAGACAGACCCGAAACCCCAGGCCGATGAGGAGGACGCGCGCGTAGGCGAGGCGGCGGGCGGAACGGCAGATAATCGGGAGGTGGCCCCAAGAACCGCCCCGCAGCACATAGCTTTTATCACTTTCCTCTAACAAAACCTTCAGATTTGCCAAAGGATTTTGATAACGATTCTCATTCTCTTTTAGAGTCTCATCCCATACCTTACCATCCCTAGGCGCACCCTGATAATTCTCATGAAAGGGGTCGAAACACCACTCCCAAACATTACCATGTAAATCATACAACCCAAAGCCATTGGGGGGAAAGCTCGCTACTGGGGTGGTTTCTGCTCGATACTCCCCCTCAGCTTCCTCAGCAACGGTGTAGTTGCCATCATAATTAGCCAGGTCAGTGGTAATTGCTTCCCCAAAGGCAAAGGGAGTCATCGTCCCGCAACGGCAAGCATATTCCCATTCTGCTTCGCTGGGGAGGCGATATTCCTTCCCCGTCAGATTGCTTAGTCGAGCGCACCACTCTACCGCATCATACCAAGATACGCATTCAACGGGACGATTCCCGCCTTTGAAGGCAGAGGGGTCCGGGTCAAGGTCTCGGAGAAGGGTTCCCACTTGTGCCACTACCGTGCGCCATTGGTCTTGGGTGACGGGGGTTCTGCCCATGAAAAAAGAAGAAACCTGCACACAATGCTGAGGACTTTCTCGCCTAAACCCTTCCCACTCATACTGTTTACACAGGCGCTCAATTTCCGCCTCCTCTGTCCCCATCCAAAATGTTCCCCCGGGGATTTGCACCATGTCCAACCGCACCCCCTGACCCAAATCCTGGGGATAAAACCGCGCCTGACCCGGGATTTTCTCAATAATTTTCCCCTGACGGTTGACCCGCACGGTTTCAAAACTAAAGGATGGTAAACCCCCCCCACTATTAGGCAATAGGGCCAACCACTCGGCCACGGTTTGGGGGCGGTCTTCTGGCTTCACTGCCATCCCCTGCTTAATCGCATTTTGTAGTTCTGGGGACCAATGGCTGGGAATATTCAGGCTCTCGCGCAACACCCGCATCCAGGAAATCGGGGGTAAAATGCCCGTCAGCAAGTAGTACAGGGTTGCCGCCAAGGCATACACATCGGTAAATTCCCCCCGGTGTTCCCGTTCGTCGTACTGCTCAACCGGCGCATAATGCTGCGTAAGGGTAGAGGTGTGGGTTTGGGTCAAATCGGGGATAAACTCCCGCGCAATGCCAAAATCAATCAGCACCGCCTCATCCGCAGGCAACCGGACCATAATGTTATCAGGCTTAATATCCCGATGGAGCAAACCCTTATCATGCAAGATGCTCAACGCTTCCCCCACCTGCCGGATATAGCGTAACGCCACCGCCTCGGACAAGGCCCCCCTGTGCACCACAAGGTCTTTTAAATCCTGCCCCTGAATATATTCCATCACCATACAAGGCTGCCCTTCATGGGAGAAGTGATTGACCACCTGGACAATGTGGCGATGGCGACAGATGGCGATTTTAGCGGTTTCCCGGTCAAAGTCCCGCATAAACTTATCCCGATAGGGGATGTACTCCGGGTCGGTCATCACCTTATCGTTCAGGGTTTTTAGCACCCACTGTTGACCCTTATTGTCTTTGACCAAGTAGGTGATGCCAAAACCGCCCTGTTTGAGCTTCTTTTGAATAGTGTAGCGGTTTCCAAAAATTTTCGTACCCGGTTGCCAAACCATGATGACAGGAGGAGAGACTACCTCCCTAGTTTACAGCAACTCCCCTCTGGGAACCTCTTTTTCCAAGGTAGGGCTGTTTGATCCTAACGGGGGAGAACCGCAAAGGGGTTCTCTCTCAACTCAAGTAGAAGACCCGTATGGCCCTAGAAAATTTGCTCCAGACGCCGAAAATCTCGTTCGACTTCCATCCAGAGCGATCGGTTGTGGGGGTCGATGCGGAGGGCTTTTTTTAAGTAGATTCTGGCTTTATCTAGGTCTCCGGCGGCGATCGCATGGCGTCCCCAGCGTTGATAGGCGATCGCGTGCCATTGTCTCACTTCCGGGTCTTGGGGTAGCCGTTGTGCGAGGGCATCGACTAATGCTACGGCGCGGGGGAAGCGTTGTGCTTTTAAAAACCCCTGTAATTGTAAATACCCCCGCTGTTTGAGGAGTTGTTCCAGGTCCGTTAACCGGGGATTATTCCGAAACTCGGGTTCTTTGGGAGTGACTCGGGTTTTGACCGTGGTTTCTGGGGCCGTTGCGGGGGTGGAGGGGGTGCTGGGTTGTTTAACTTGGGCCGCAGGTTTGGCAACTTCTAGCAGGCGGTGATAGGCTTGATTAAGCTGGATAAATCTCTCATGCGATCGCCCGTCCCCGGGATTCACATCCGGATGATATTGCCGCGCCAATATGCGGTACGACGTCTTGACCTCTTCTAGGGTCGCACCTACTTTCAAACCTAATACGCTATAGCATTCTTCGATAGTCATTCTGATTAAAAATGGCAGATTCGCATAGAAATTCTGCCATTGTTCCACAAGTTAGGATAGTTAGGATATTACCCAATTTGGAGTAAGGAGGAGGGGACAAGGAGCAAATTTTCCCCTTGTCCCCTCTGGAAATCCCTACACTCGCAGTTACGGACGTTCTTCAATCACGCGGTCAATCAGGCCATAGTCTTTGGCTTCCTGTGCGGACATGAAAAAGTCGCGGTCCATGTCTTTCTCAATTTTTTCCAGGTTTTGATTGGTGCGATTGGCGTAGATTTGGTTAAGCTGACGACGAATTCGCACAATTTCCCTGGCCTCGATTTCAATATCCGAGGCTTGACCCCTGACTCCGCCAGAGGGTTGGTGGATCATGATTCGGGAGTGGGGGAGGGCCAGCCGTTTGCCCGGTGCTCCTGCCGCTAAGAGGAAGGAACCCATCGAAGCGGCTAGACCGACGCAAATGGTGACCACATCCGATTTAATGTGCTGCATGGTATCGTAAATCGCCATACCCGCAGTGACGGAACCCCCAGGAGAGTTGATATAAAGAATGATATCTTTGCCTGCTTCCTCAGAATCCAGATAAAGCATGATGGCAATGATTTTATTTGCCAGTTGATCTTCGACTTCGCTACCCAGGAAAATAATACGTTCTTGATACAACCGGGTTTCTAAATCAATCCACTGTGTATAAGAATCTCCCGGCAGACGATAGGGAACTTTTGGGTAACCGATAGGCATGATGTGAGACTCCGATGTTAGATGTGAGAGTTAAGTGGTGAGAGTTTAGAGTTCTCAAAATCTAAACTCTGAATGGATTAGACGATGGCGGGTATGGGATGCGCTAAGTCTTTTGCTTCTAAGACGCGATCGATGAGTCCGTATTCTACCGCTTCGTGCGGGTTGAGATAGAACACCCGATCCATATCTTTGATAATTTTCTCGTGGGGCTGACCCGTATTTTCGGCGAGGATATCGATCATGGTCTGGCGGTTGGCCAGGACTTCCTTGGCTCGAATTTGAATATCTGAGGCTTGACCCCGAGTATAACTCTTGGGTTGATGCAGCACGATTGTGGCATTGGGTAAACTGGTGCGGCATCCTTTGGTCCCCGCCGAGAGCAGCATTGCTGACATTCCCACTGCCATGCCGATGCAGATCGTGTTGACTGGCGGCTTGATGTATTTGATGGTGTCGCAGATGGCAAAGGCTTCGGTTTCAAAGGCTACGGGTTGGCCGCTTTCATTTGAGGTGCCGGTGGAGTTGATATAGATGTTGATGGGTTTTTCTGGGTCATCATACTGCAAATACAGCAGTTCGGAGATGATGAGTTCAGTAACCTGCGGCACTAGGGGCATACCCAGATAGACAATTCGCTCCTTGAGTAACAAGGAGGGTAAATCTGGGGGGGGTGTCCGTTGATATCCATCTCCGTAGTAGGGAGATTGAACTGCCTGTATGGGTGAGTTCATGTCAAGTTTCAGCTCGAATTCATGGCGGTTTCTCTATCAATAGTAGCGTGTTGCAGGACGGGGCACGGGGGTAGATTCTCGATTATTGATTCGTAATTTTACGAGTGGGGAGGTTTGGAGTAGGGGCCTGGGTCTGTGGGGTGTAGGTCTTTGGATTAGGGTGGGAATTGGGTTTCCCTCAGCAAGTGGGGACGGTTAAATAGCCGGAAATGATTGTAGAGACGCGAAAGGGGGCGTCTCTACGAAGGGGTTAACGACTGAAGTCGGGACGTTGAACTAAGATAAGAGAACGACTGAAGTCGTTACTACGAAATGAGATTCTGGATGAGGTCGCGTTCTTCTTTTAGGCGATCGATGGTGGTCCAGATTTCTTGGAGGAGGGGGTCGAGTCCTAGGCGGGAGACGGCGGAGATTTGAAAAATTGGGGTGGTGGACTCGGAGAGTTCACTTAGACGAGTCGAGATCGCCTCGATTTCTTCTTCCGTGCGATCGCAAGCGTCCATCTTATTTAACGCCACAATTTGGGGCCGATTCAGCAAATCCCGGCCATAGGCGGCTAACTCCTGCTGAATCATCTCATAGTCTTCAATCGGATCCTCTGCCGTGATATCCACCAGATGCAGCAACACTCGGGTGCGTTCGATATGGCGTAAGAACTCATGGCCCAAACCGGCCCCTAAATGCGCCCCTTCAATTAATCCGGGAATATCAGCGAATACGGTGCCGTCTCCACTGGGTTTTCTGACGACTCCTAAGTTAGGGACTAACGTCGTAAAGGGATAATCGGCAATTTTGGGACGGGAGGCAGAGAGGGCGGAAATTAAGGTGGATTTGCCTGCATTGGGTTTACCGACGATGCCAACTTCAGCTAGGAGTTTGAGTTCTAGGCGCAAAAACCGCTGTTCCCCTTCCAGTCCGGGTAAGGCATATTCGGGAGCACGGTTGCTGTTGCTGAGAAAATGTTTGTTTCCGAGTCCGCCTTTTCCGCCTGCGGCAACGACTAAGGTTTGCTCGGGTTCGATGAGGTCCCCGATGACTTCTTCCGTGGTGGCGTCATAAACCATTGTGCCGACGGGGACTTGAACGATGCGATCGCCTCCCGAAGCCCCAGTCCGATTATTGGGACCGCCTCTTTGTCCGTTTTCTCCTTCAATTCGGCGGTTGTATCTAAAATCTAACAGGGTTTGCAGATGTTCTACAGCCCGGAGAATGACGGAACCGCCCTTACCCCCATTGCCTCCAGCGGGGCCACCCGCCGGGACATATTTTTCCCGGCGGAAAGCGACGATGCCATCGCCACCCTTACCACCAGCGACTTCTATTTCTACGCGATCGATAAATTGCATGATTGTCCTTGGTCCTTTGTTAAAAGTAAGTTCGTTCTACATCCTGAACCCCTCAACAAAGGACTCTGGAGCCATTGGCGAGTGGTCGGGATTATTGGCAATAGGGGGTGACATCTTCCCCGCACTCATCGGCTAAGTAGGATAAAGCGCGGAAGCGTAAACCCACCATTTGCTCATAGAGTGGGTTGATATGGCACAGGGGGGGAATATGGACCACCTTATTGCCGAATAAATGGATATCTCGTTCAAATGGGCATTGCGGTGGAATCATTTTGCAGAGAAATCTAGCCAGTCGGGGGTCATGGATTTCCAAATCATCCAGCCAATGGCGCACTGGGGAGAGGACATCCCCCTGCTGTTTGGGACCCGGGTGCAGACCGACTGCCCCGTTCCCCTGGGGAGAAGCAATCGCCTCGAAATCTTGGACTTGGGCATTTCTTCCATCCCAGAGGGTATGGCGGAGGGCTTCTAAAACTTTAGAGTTTTGTCCGAGTGCGTGGCAAAACTCATATAATTTTTCCTCTTCACTGGGGGAATAAACTCCATCAGCTATGGCAACCATAACCGCCGTTCTTAAGAAGTTTTCGGCAATGATGGGTTCGTTGCCTAAAACTGCCGCTAACTCTTGGGGTTTGATGGGTTGGAGTTCACCCAAGTTAATTGAGGGTTCTAATTCTTCCTGAGTCAGTTCCGCAATTAAGTCTTTTTCTTCTTGGTCGAAGTGACCATCTGCCCAGGCAATGGTTAATAGTCCCCTCAGCCAGACATAAACTTGCTCGGCATTTAGAGGAGATTGAACAACACCAGTCATAAACTGTCAACCTGTTGAGTGTAAGTGCTCAATTCTATGGTAACTGTTCTTTTTGGGATGGGGTTGATTGTTTGGCTGATCTCGGGTGATTTTGATCACCGGGGTTAGTCAAAAACAATCAGCGGATATCTTTGTGGAGATATCCGCTGCTTTGAAGGCTTGATAACTCAGGGCTTCAGCTGCTACCTGTAAAGGCGACTTCCGGAAATTTGGACTGAGCTTCCATCATTGGCTGCCTTCTGCCTTCTTCTTGCCAGTAATTAATGACTTCAGTGGCTTTGTTGAGCAACTCTACGCGGTCAGTTTCGGAGATCCAGTGCTTCGCTTCTAACTCATTTTTTAGTTCTTCCCAGGCATCATTCCGAGGCCAGAAGAAGTAACGGGTTAATGGGCTGGTTCCCTTACCCACAACTTGATCAACTGCGATCGCGACGTTGTCCTCTAACCAGAGAACTTTTAAAATGAACTTTGACAATCACACCTCCTTGAGGTTTGTGTAATCTTCTGGTAATGGTACAACGCTTTATTGTAGCGCATCTTTGGGCTACTTGGGCGAGGATTGGAAAAATAAAGGCTCAAATAAAATCTCAATTTTTCCGGGTCCTATTTTTTGGGAATAGGCCAGTTTTTAATTATAGCTGATGTTTGACGAAAGGCGATCGCAATCTTTTTTCTTTTGGGACTATCGATGCTCTAGGGCCTATATTCTGAATAACAGCACTTTCAAGCGGTTATGGAGGGGAGCTATTTACGATGGATAGGAACATGACAACGATGGCGATCGCAGTTTTTGATATTGATGGGGTGATTCGGGATGTCAGTGGTTCTTACCGCAGGGCGATCGCGGATACGGTGGAACACTTTACCCAAACTGCCTATCGGCCCTCGTCGGCAGACATTGACAGTCTCAAGTCCGAAGGGGTCTGGAATAATGACTGGGATGCCTCGTTTGAGTTAGTTTGTCGGTATTTAGAGAGTCAGGGTCAAAGCCGCGATCGCCTGTCTTTGGATTACGATACCCTGGTTGAGTTTTTTCAATCCCGCTATCGGGGTCCCGACCCCAATACCATGACTGGCTACATTTGTCAAGAGCCATTGTTGGTGAATCCAGCCTATTTGGACAGTTTGACCCAGGCGGGAATTCCCTGGGGCTTTTTTAGTGGAGCCATGAGAGCGGAAGCGGCTTATGTCTTAGAAGGTGCCTTGGGATTAGCGGATCCGGTGGTGATTGCGATGGAAGATGCGCCGGGGAAGCCCGACCCGACTGGGCTTTTTGCCACTTTGAAGGAATTAGAAACTCGATATTCCAGTGCTGAAAATGCTCCGGTGGTGTATGTGGGCGATACGGTGGCGGATTTGTACACGGTTAGTCAAGCTAAAGAACAGCAGCCGAACCGTACCTGGATTGGGGTGGGGGTTTTACCACCTCATGTGCAAGAGAGTGAAGAGAGAAAGAACGCCTATAGTGCCAGTTTGAAAAAAGCAGGGGCGGCGATCGTTTTAGGGAATGTTAAGGAGTTGACACCGGGGTTGATTGGGGAGTTGGTGAAGGATGAAGGATGAAGGATGAAGGATGAAGGATGAAGGATGAAGGATGAAGGATGAAGGATGGGAGGGGAAACGACTGAAGTCGTTACTACGAACTGAAGAAACGACTGAAGTCGTTACTACGAACATCTCCCCCAAAGACCAATGACCAAAGACCAATGACCAATGACCCCTCACTCAATTTTGAGAAACTTCTCCAGGGCGCTGACCATTGCCGGGGGCCAGCGGCGGGTGTGGGCAACCCAGTCTAAATCTTTGTAGCGGGTGTCTAAACCGACGGCGGCAACCCAATTGCTTTCGGCTTCGCCGCGATGTCCTTGGGTCCAGAGGGCGGCGGTGAGGGCGGCGCGCATATCGGCAAATTTGGGATATTTGCGGAGGATATTTTTCATGGACTGGATGGCGGCTGTTTCTTCCCCGGTTTGATAGAGGGCGAGGGTATAATTGGCGCGGGCGAAGGCGTAGTCTGGGGCGAGTTCGCTGGCTTTTTGATAGTTGGCGATCGCCTCTGTCCAGTTTCCTCGTCCCGCTTCGGCATTGCCGCGATTATTGTAGGCAGCGGGGTCTTCGGGGTCGAGTTCGAGGACATGATTGTAATCGGCGATCGCATCGTCCCAGCGTTTTAACCCTTCATAGGCGGTGCCGCGATTGAGGTAAGGATCGGGAGCATCCGGTGCGAGTGCGATCGCCTGATTATAGTCCGCGATCGCCTCTTCAAGTTTATTCAAACTCACCTTGATATTCCCGCGATTACTCCAGGCAGCCGCATTATCCGGCACCTGTTCTAAAAACTGCGTCCAGTATTTTTCGGCCCCCTCTAAATCCCCTGCATTCATCGCCGCAAAGGCTTGAGTTCCCAGTTCTTCCAATTGTAAGAGGGCTTCGGTCCCCAATCCTCGGGTCTCAACTTCCTCCGATTGGGCGTAAGCTGGGGTA
Organism: Laspinema palackyanum D2c; assembly: GCF_025370875.1. Taxonomy (NCBI): domain Bacteria; kingdom Bacillati; phylum Cyanobacteriota; class Cyanophyceae; order Oscillatoriales; family Laspinemataceae; genus Laspinema; species Laspinema palackyanum. The sequence goes on along the minus strand of NZ_JAMXFD010000011.1, from coordinate 122,202 downwards.
AGAGTTCCGATCCAAGTGAATAAACAGACTAAACAAAGCAATGCGATTCTGATTACCTGCCGTTGCCAAGGGTTCGCTGTTGTTCTCAATCGTTTCTCCATTGGGTATTTTGTTAAAAAATTAGATTGACACCAAATCCAGTTGTCAAAAGTCACTTTTCTTTCTTAGCCTGCGGAGGCAGGCTTTGTCCGTGTATCCCCAGGCTTCAGCCTGCGGGCGATTAAATCTAAATCCTCAAAGACAATTGTTCCGGGGGTGGGTTGTAGCCGAAATGCCTCCAAGCCGCTGGGGTAGCGGTTCTGCCGCGATGGGTGCGATTCAAATAGCCGATTTGTAATAAATAAGGCTCATAAACCTCCTCAATGGTTTGAGAATCCTCTCCAGCAGCGGCAGCGAGGGTTTCTAATCCGACTGGGCCGCCGTTGAAGTTTTCAATCAACATTTTTAATAAGCGTTGGTCGGTCCAATCCAGACCGATCGGGTCTACGTTAAACAATTCTAAGGCTTGATTGGCGACGTAGGCGTTAATATCTCCGCATTCCTTGACTTGGGCGTAGTCGCGGACTCGTTTGAGGAGGCGGTTGGCGATGCGGGGGGTTCCCCTAGAACGACGGGCAATTTCTTCGCAACCATCGGGGGTGATTGGGGTTTGCAGGAGTTCGGCAGTACGCTGAACGATCGCCGTTAGTTCATCTACCTCATAGAAGCGTAACCGTTGAATCAATCCGAAGCGATCGCGCAGGGGGGAGGAGAGATTACCAATGCGGGTGGTGGCTCCTACCAGGGTAAACCGTTGCAGGGGAATACTCCGAGTTCTGGCACTTTGTCCTTTGCCGATGGTAATATCTACGCGAAAATCTTCCAATGCCGGATAGAGAATTTCTTCACTCATCCGACTCAGGCGATGAATTTCATCGATGAACAGCACATCCCCCGGTTGCAGATTCACCAGTAACCCGACGATATCTCGGGGGCGTTCTAAAGCGGGGGCTGAGGTAATTTTACAGCCAACTTTCATTTCACTGGATAAAATTAAAGCCATTGTGGTTTTGCCCAAACCGGGGGGACCATAGAGTAATAAATGATCCAGGGCTTCCGATCGCGATTGGGCCGCTTTGATGGCAATATCCAGGACTTCTTTCAAGTCTTTTTGTCCGATATAATCCGCCAATCGGTGGGGGCGAATGCTTTCTTCCTGCTGAATGTTGGTTTGTTCTTCCGGGGTGGCTTGAGGTTCGAGCAGTCCGGGGTTTGAGGGATTGTAGGTTGCAGCTTTTTCAGCAGTTTTGCCCTCTTTCTTCGGTGGATCGGTGGGGTTATGGGAAGAGATGATTGCCATGAGTGCCTTTGTTCGTAGACAATAGTGCGAATGTGAATGGCGCGAAGTGCCATTTTTAGTCAGGATGCTGCAACGGATTTAAACAGGCTATTTTATGAGTTATGACTAATTTATCTTCTTTAACCGTACCGGATTCGGTCAGCTTCGCGGAGGCGATCGCCCTAACTGAATCGTTCTTAGAGCAAATGGCTACAGGGGCGCTTTCAGAAGCTCAGATTGCTCAGGTAACGGAAAATCTAGTGCGGACTCAAAATGGGGCGCGGGGGTTTTTTGTGACCTATTTAAGCGATGAGGGGACTTTGCCCGATCGCCCCTCTCCCGGAATTTTCCAAGGATTAGGGTCGTCTGAGGAGATTGTTTCGGAACTAATGGTAAAAAATCTCGCCATGTCTTCGGCAATGGTGATTGCTCACCGCCGTTCTGGGGATGAGACAACGGCTCAAGGATCCGAACGAGTGCGCGATCGCAGTACAGTGATCATTCAAACTCTAGCCTTGCCGACAATGCAAGCTAAAATTGCATCTTTGTTAGAAACCATCCGCACTGGAACGGGAAGTTATCAGTCATTTTTAGAGCGATGGAAGTACGATGCCGAGCAAAAAGCGGCGATCGCCACTGCGTTGCAAGCTGTTTTATAGGAAAAAGCACCACTTTTGATGAAATGAACCGACATTGACCCGACTCGGGGCTATCTGGACCGCGCTGCGATCGTTGCTCTAATCATTAAAAATGAAAGGGACTGCTGTTAGAGTGGAGCTCCAAAAGCGGATTTAGTGTCCTGGGGAAATATTATGGCGGATGGTGTGGAGGCCCGTATCTGACAAGCTATCAGGATATACTGTTTTTGCAAAAAGACTAAGAAAATATGCTTATAACTCTCCCCGTTGGGATATTCTGACTGGGGATTGGTTATCCTAAGCTCTAAGCGCGATCGCCATTGGAGAGGGGAACCCTCCATTCCGGCGATCGCCTCTAAGTCTAGTGAATTCCCGGCTCATGGTGTCAGATGATCCTCAATGGGAGCGATCGCCTGAGCGTTGCCCTCGCAATCGCCGCCATGTAGCCCCCTATTTGTAGTTGTGGGTGAGGATGTGAAAATTGGTCAGAACAATCAAAGGAGCCTTTCACAAGGCAAACTCCATTTCCCAAAGGTCACTGCTCGATGAACAACTGTTAATCAAGCTCAACCTGCTCAAAACCCTGGTCCAACGAGACTTAGCCGCTCGTTATAAAGGATCCGTTTTGGGCAATTTATGGCCCTTACTCAATCAGCTTTCCCAACTGCTGATTTACACCTATGTCTTCTCGGTTATCTTAAAGGTCAAGCTTCCGGCCAATAACTTACCGGAAAATAGCTTTACCTTTGGTTTATGGTTGTTTGCCGGATTGGTTCCCTGGATTGCTTTTACCACTGGCTTTATGCAAGCGGCTAATGTAGTGGTGGGACAACCCAATTTAGTCAAAAAAGTGGTTTTCCCCCTGAGTTTACTGCCTTTAGTACCCGTCCTTTCCGCGTTTATTGAAAGTACCTTTGGACTAATGGCACTGATTGTGATGTTGGCGATTTCTTCGGATACCCTCCATCCCACTCTGTTCCTCCTCCCCTTGGTGTGGGCGACCCAGCTACTGTTTACCGCTGGATTAGGATATTTAACCTCGGGATTCACCGTGTTTTTGAGAGACATTCCTCAATCCTTAATTGTGCTGGTAAATTTGTGGTTTTATTTGACTCCCATTTGCTATCCAGCAACGGTGATTCCTGAACAATGGCGGGAATTAGTATTTTGGTTGAATCCAATGGCGGCGATCGCTGAAACCTATCGAGATATTGTCCTCGTTGGAGAAATCAACCACCCCGGAGAATGGGCCGTTGCTACCTTGATTTCTTTAGTCATCTTCGCACTCGGTTTCTGGTCCTACCGGCGCTTACGCCCCGCCTTTGCTGATGTCATTTAAGTTAAGGATGAAGGATGAAGGGTGAAGGATGAAGGATGAAGGATGGGGGAAATAACGACTGAAGTCGTTACTACAAACTGTTGTTACTAATTTCTCCACCCCATCTCCCCTATCCTCCCTATCTCCCCCATCCCTATTTTTCCCTTCTCCACAAATTGCTAGGACGTTTCATACACCAGTAAACTCATGGGTGAAATTGCAATTTCGCTAAAAAATGTTTCCAAATGCTTCAAACGCTATCGGCATCCCGCCGATCGCCTCAAAGAAATTCTCCTCCCCGGCAAAGTCCGATCCGATGAATTCTGGGCTTTACGCGATATCTCCCTAGAACTTCCTAAAGGCAAAACCCTCGGCGTTGTCGGTCGCAATGGATCTGGAAAAAGTACCCTCCTCCAAACCATTGTGGGGACTCTCTCTCCCACCAGCGGCGAAGTCGAAGTCAAAGGCAGAATTTCCGCCCTTCTCGAACTCGGCAGTGGGTTTAATCCCGAATTTACCGGACGGCAAAATGTCTTCTTTAACGCGCAATTACTCGGGCTTTCTCAACAAGAAGTCGAGAATCGATTCGATGAAATTGTCGCCTTTGCAGATATCGGCGATTTCCTGGACCAACCCGTCAAAACCTACTCCAGCGGGATGTTTGTCCGGTTAGCCTTTGCCGTCGCCACCAGCGTTGACCCGGATATTCTGATCGTGGATGAAGCCCTGTCCGTCGGAGATGAAGCTTTTCAACGCAAGTGTTTTGCGCGGATTGAAACTATCCAAGAACGAGGCGGGACGATTTTATTTGTCTCCCACGCTGCTGCGATGGTTATTGAGTTATGTGATTCCGCAATTTTCATGCATGATGGGGAATTGCTGCTCTATCATACGCCAAAAATTGTGGTGGATAAATATCAAAAACTGATTTACTCTCCCCCTCATAAAGTAGAGGCATTATGCGACGAAATTCGCAAGCTCAATCAGGAAAAAGATGAGCCAGAAGACGCGCCAAAATTGCCGTTCTTTACCCCCACTTCCACTGAATTTGCCATTCCCTCCTCGGGTCCAGTAGAACAGGCAGCGCGGGCTTATTACGATGAAGACCTGCAACCGAGCAATACCCTACATTATGAATCCCGGGGGGCGAAGATTATCGATCCGCAGATCATGACTCCGACGGGAAAAAAAGTTAACCATCTGGTGGGTCGTCACGAATATATCTACACTTATACGGTGGAATTTTTGGAGGCTGCTTCTCAAATCCGCTGTGGAATGTTGGTGAAAACGATTAGCGGTTTGGAACTGGGCGGGGCGTCTCATTCATTTTCGGAACATTCTCTGCAAACAGTTGAACCGGGGAGCAAAGTTGTTGTAAAATTCCGGTTTAAATGTTTGCTCAATCCGGGAGTCTATTTTTTAAATGCTGGGGTTTCAGGAATTGTCAATGGAGATTTTACCTATTTAGCCCGTTGTATTGATGTGGCAATGTTTCGGGTTCAACAGGAACAAAGCTTATCCGCCACCGGCATTGTCGATTTACTGGTTAAACCCAGCGTGACGGTTGATGCAGAGGTCCCGGAAATGGTCAAAGAAATTGAATTGATTTGATTCAATTTGATTTGACTTTTGGCTGAATGACCCCACAATTTCCACCCAACTCTCCTAGTTAACCCGGATTCGAGGGGGAGGATGGGACTGGGGAAATGTCCTTTAATTGATACGGATACAAGGAATCATGTCGTTGCCCCTGATCGTAACCGGAATGCACCGTTCGGGAACTTCTCTAATCGCTTCGTTGATGAAAGTCATCGGCGTGGAACTTGGCGATCGCCTCTATCAAGCGGACTGTTTTAATGTGAAGGGGTATTTCGAGGACCTGGATTTTCTGGAGTTTCAGCGATCGCTTCTCCAAGAGAGTTGTCCCCCAGGGGACCCCGGTTGGCCGGATTGGGGTTGGACTGAACAGGAATCCCTCAATGTTGACCACTTTCAAACGGGTTTGGCAACGGCACAAGGGTTAATTGACTCGCGAAAAGCTCAGGGAGGACTCTGGGGTTGGAAGGACCCCCGGACCTCCCTGATGCTCGATTTTTGGCAGGAGTTACTCCCCGAGGCGCGTTATCTATTCGTGTATCGTCTCCCCTGGGATGTGGTGGATTCCATTCTGCGTTTAAATAGTGGGATTTTTTCCCAGCGTCCCGATTATGCGATCCGCAGTTGGGCCTATTATAATCGCCATATTTTGGACTTCTATCGCCGCTATCCCGATCGCTGTTTGTTGGTGAATATTAATGCGTTACTATCACAACCGACTCAATTAGTCAAGCTTTTAGAAACCAAGTTAAATCTTTCGGTCAAATCAGGGTTAGATGACCGGGCATTCCAAACCATTTATGACCCGAATTTGTTCCAGCAATTGCCCATTGACCGCCCCTTGGTGCGGTTTCTCCAACATCCGGAACTGCCCTATCTTTCTATTTTAGAAGAACTGGATTGGACGGCGGATCTGCCCAGTCATTTTACTCCACAGCCTCATTCGGATTCTTTACCTTTAGAAATTTATCCCCTCTGGTTACATCATGAAGCGGTCCAGGCCAAAATTCAGCTAGAAATCCTGGCAAATTCGGCTTCTGGGGTGGGTGAGATTCAGGCTGAATGCGATCGCCTCCGAACCCACATCGCTTGGATGGAAACCTCGAAGTTCTGGAAACTCAAGGTAAAATGGTCTGAATTGAAAGGGGCATTTGCCCGCACTATCAATCTCAAATCAAGCCAATTATAGGACCAGGGTAATATGTCGGAATCGGCAGCAGACTACAATGCAATATCCAAGATAGCGGTATCGGTGATTATTCCTTGTTACAACCAAGGAGAGTTTGTTTTAGAGGCGATCGCCAGTGTCGAAAGCTGTCAAGAGCAGGTTTATGAAATTTTAATTATTAATGATGGTTCCACCTCCCCAGTCACCCAAAAGGTGCTGACTTATCTCCAAGACAAGGGCTATCAGGTGTTTCATCAATCCAATCAAGGACTCGCTGCTGCCCGCAATACCGGCATTAAAAAGGCCCGGGGTCGCTATATTTTACCTTTAGATGCTGATAATAGAATTAAACCGGCTTATATCACTGAAGCCGTGGCTATTTTAGATGAACAGCCGGAGGTGGGGGTGGTCTATGGCAATGCGGAATTATTTGGAGAAAAAACCGGGATTGTCGAGGTTCCAGAGTTTGATATCAATCGCCTGGTGGCGGGAAATTATATTGATGCCTGTGCAGTATTTAGAAGAACGGTTTGGCAGGACTGTGGAGGATATGATTCCCATATTCCCCAAAAGTTAGGCTATGAAGATTGGGATTTTTGGTTAGGGGTGGCGGAGAAAGGCTGGCAATTTCACCATATTGCTGAAGTGATGTATGAGTATCGCTCTCGGTCAAATTCAATGGTGAGTGCTTGTAATATTCCAGAGAATCGCCGGGAATTATTTCGCTATATTTGTAGCAAGCATATTGGATTATATGCGACGAATTTTGCGAATATTTTCGCGCAGAAAGAGTGCGAACGGTTAGCAGAACAGGAGAAAAACGAGGAAATTGCCACAACTCTGAACAAAACTGAGGTGAAATTAGAGGTTTTGCGATCGCAATTGGAAGCAGCAGAAAGCGAGTTGCAAGTCCTCAGAGCCCGAGTCCAAGAAACTGAGGCATTGGACCCGAGGGCAAAAATAGCCGAGTTGGAGGAAGAAATTCAGGACTTGCAAGGGGAACTGGGGCGATCGCAAGGAGAAAAGCAATCGTTAGCGTCTCAAATCCAGGATTTACAGCAGCAGTTGGCGCAAACTCGCGCTGATTTTGAGGTGGAACGGGAGGAAGCATTGCGATCGCCGCAACGGCAACAGCAGGAACTGGAACAAACCCGGACCCAGATGCAAGCACAATTGGATGAACTCACCCACCAGTCCCAGCAGCAGATCGCCCAAATCCAGGCAGAGTGGGAGGGCCAACTCCATGAGCGCGATCGCCTCCACCATCAACTCCAATCCCAGATGTTACAGACTCAGGCCACCCTGGAACAAGCTCAACTGGAAATTGCAGCGATGCACACCAGTAAATTCTGGAAATTACGGACCCAATGGTTTAAGCTAAAACAAGCTTTCCGGATGACAAATCCGGTTAAGGGATCATGAATGTTAGTTCAAACCGCAGAGATGGAACATGAATTCATAAAAGTGTTGGTCAATTTTAGCGGGAAATTTTAATCCGTTTCCCTCTCCCACCCCGATTTCTGAAAACCCCTGCACCCTGATCAAATCGAGAACGAATGCGAAACCATCCTCTGTCCCGAACCCTCGACAACTTATCCCGCACCCAGCGGTTATCTAAGCGGTTTTATGAAAAAGTAAAAACCCAAGGGGTCCGCTATGCCCTGGCGCGATTATTTCGTAAACTTTATTTTAAACTCGATGATAATCCGCTTCCGGGTCCCGGCGCGCCGGAAGTCACTCATCCTTATGCCGATTATCATTTTTGGCTAGGGCAAAATTCATCTCGGGCAGCAGATTTGCGGCACAAAGCACAAACATTACAGGTATTTCAATATCAGCCGTTAATTAGTATTGTGATGCCGGTTTATAATACCCCGGAGTTCTATTTGAGAATGGCACTGGAATCCGTGAGTTCTCAAATTTATCCCCATTGGGAACTCTGCATCGCCGATGATGCTTCGACCGATGATCATGTGCGCTCTATTTTAAAAGAATATGCGGAACGAGATGCGCGGATTAAGTTAGTGTTTCGCGAGAAAAATGGTCATATTTCGGCAGCTTCTAATTCAGCGATCGCCTTGGCAACCGGGGATTATATTGCCCTGTTGGACCATGATGATATGCTCAATGCCGATGCTTTATATGAAATGGCTTTATGGCTGAATCTACATCCCGATGCGGATATGATTTATAGCGATGAAGATAAAGTGGATGATAGCAATATGCTGCGGGACCCGTTTTTTAAACCGGACTGGTGTCCTGATTCTTTTCTCTCGCGAATGTACACCTGCCACTTGGGATTATATCGGCGGGCGATCGTTGAGGAAATTGGTGGATTTAGAATCGGTTATGAAGGCTCCCAAGACTACGATTTTGTCTTAAGATTTACGGAAAAAACCGATAAAATTTATCATATTCCCAAAATTCTCTACCACTGGCGCATTCATCCGCAATCCACCGCCAGCGAGTTAGAAAATAAAAACTATGCCGTTGATGCTGCCGAAAAAGCCCTCACGGAAGCATTAGTCCGTCGCGGAGAACCGGGACGAGTCCTCCCCACTCCTGGAGGACACTGGATTGTTCGCTATCATATTCAGGATTATCAGCGGGTTACGGTGATTATTCCCACTCGCAATTTAGGGTCAATTCTCAACACTTGCCTCACCTCAATTTTTGAGAAAACCACCTATCCTAATTATGAAGTATTGGTCATCGATAATGGCAGTGATGAACCGGAAACTCTGGAGTTATTCAGTAAGTGGCAAGCGAAAGAACCGGACCGATTTCGCTGCATTACCTACGACGTTCCCTTTAATTTTTCTAAAATTAATAACTATGCCGTCACCCAAACAGAAAGCCAGTATTTGCTATTTTTAAATAACGATACCGAAGTGCTGGATGGGGAATGGATGACGGCAATGGTCGAACAGGTCCAACGCCCCAGTATTGGTGCAGTTGGGGCGTTGTTATTGTACCCGGATGATACGATTCAACACGCCGGAGTAGTGATTGGATTAGGAGGCGTCGCGGGTCATAGTCATAAACATTTCCCATCCCAGGTTCCCGGATATTACTATCAATTGAAGACGGTGAATAATTATTCGGCTGTCACTGCCGCCTGTCTGATGTGTCGGCGGGAAGTTTTTGAATCCGTGGGAGGGTTTAATGAGGAAGATTTAAGTATCGCCTTTAATGATGTGGATTTATGTTTGAAAATGGGGGAACAAGGGTATCGCAATCTCTACTTGCCTCATGTGGTTCTGTATCACTATGAATCAAAAAGTCGGGGATTTGAGGATACGCCGGAAAAAATTGCTCGGTTTTCTAAAGAGATTGACTATATGCGGCATCGCTGGAAAACCATCATTGACCACGATCCCTGCTATAGTCCCAATTTAACTCGCGATCGCGAAGATTATAGTATCTGGATTTAATCCAGTTTTGTTTGAGTTAGGAAACCCATGAGCATCAGGATATAGCCTTACCGATGAAAACGTTTAATGCTTCAAAATTAAAGTCTTTTACCAATGCCTTATTGGGTAGAAAAGATTTGCCCCTACCTGAGATAGAAACGCCTTCTGAGCCTTTTTTATACTGCATTGATTCTCCTCAACCTAAAGAAACTATATCGGCGGCTTTTGTGATTGTCAGTGGGTGGATTGTGGGGAATAAATCCAGTCAGATTAAAGATGTCCTTCTCTGTAATGAAACCCATGAAGTTCACCCCCTGCCGGTGGTCGATCGCCCGGATGTGGAATCCGCTTATCCCAATCGGACTGCAGTCGGCTTCCAAAAGTTTATTTTAACCAGCCAGATTACCCTGGGAACCTCTTGGTTTATTCAGTTTTGGATGGATGAGGAAGTTTATCGCTTTCCCATTGATTTGTTTGTCTCTGGGGAATTATGCGAGGAGTTTTTGCAGCAAAAACAAGCAAAATTAGCCCAAATTCGACCGATTTTGCAATGTCCAGTTTGCGAAAGCGATCGCCTACTTATTCAGGAACCCGTTCTCTCTTGTCCGGACTGTGGTTCAGAATTTCAACTGAGTTCCAACCACTATAACTTTTTGAATTGCCAATTAACAGAATATGGCAACGTTAAATCAACCGCTTCTATTTCCGCTAATGATTATGACCCGATTAGCCTCCAGTTAATCGAACAGCTTACTAATGGATTAATTTTAGATAATGGCTGCGGGTTGAGAAATTTCTATTACCCCAATGTGGTTAATTTAGATATTGTAGATTATCCCACCACCGATGTCATTAGTATCGGGGAAAAACTTCCGTTTAAATCTAATTCATTTGATGCCGTATTTTCCCTGGCGGTATTAGAACACGTTAAAAACCCCTTTGAATGCGCCAAAGAAATTACGCGCGTTCTCAAACCCGGAGGGACGCTTTATGCCGTCGTGCCTTTTCTCCAGCCTTTTCATGGCTATCCGGATCATTACTATAATATGACCAGCAGTGGTCTCAAAAATCTATTTAGCGAATTAGAAGACCTAGATTGCACCGTCCAACTGCCTGGATTACCCATTGCGGCTTTAACTTGGTTTCTCAACTCTTATGTTAAAGGGTTACCTCAACCCATTGCAGAATCGTTCAAAAAAATGAAAATTGGGGATTTGTTGGCGCATCCCAACAGTTATATGGACCGAGATTTTGTCACGTTTCTACAACCCCAAAGCAATGAAGAGTTAGCCTCTTGTAACTATTTGCTGGCGAAGAAACCCTTATAATTTATCCCGGTAATTTCTAAACCTCACCGACGCCCTAGATCCGGGGTACAGTTGGAGATCCCAGGCATAAGAAACCGGGTTTTTAGTCCCGATTCAGTTCTAAGTGGCAACAATTCGGTGAAAAACCCGGTTTCTAACCCGACTCTACCGGCGTCCTAGTCCTGAAACGATGTCATTGACGATCGCACCTAAATTCAATTATGCCAGATTTTCTGATTATTGGAACCCAAAAAGGAGGGACAACTTCTCTCTATCATTACTTAACGCAACATCCGCAAATTCTCCCCGCTGCTCAAAAAGAAGTCCATTTTTTTGACCTCAATTTTCATCAGGGAATTGAATGGTATCAGGCACAATTTCCGCCCCGAGAATCGGAACCCTTGATGCTGACGGGAGAAGCGAGTCCTTATTATTTATTTCATCCCTTAGTTCCCCACCGGGTTAAGGATTTATTTCCCCAGGTTAAGCTGATTGTGTTGCTTAGAAATCCTGTAGAAAGAGCCTGGTCTCATTATAATCATGAAGTGCGCTGGGGATTTGAGACCCTTTCTTTTGCCGAGGCGATCGCCCAAGAACCCGCAAGACTCGCCGGGGAAGTGGACAAAATGTGGGCTGACCCTAACTATTATAGTTACAATCATCAACATTATACCTATTTATCCCGGGGAATGTATGCGAATCAACTCAAAAGTTGGATGGAACTTTTCCCCAAAGAGCAATTCTTAATTCTTTCAAGCGAAGCCTTTTATGCCAATCCTGCGGCCATCCTTGCTGAAACTTTGGCATTTTTAGGGTTAACCCCGATGGAAATTGCCGACTATCCCAAATACAATGCGGGAGAGTATGCCACCCTGCCGGAGGGACTCAAATCCACCTTGAATCAATATTTTCAGCCCCACAACCAGCAGCTTGTGGATGAATTTTCCCTCAATTTTTCTTGGGATTAAATCAGCATACTGTGGTAAAAGAATGCGGGGGGATGGTCATCCCGGTAGAACACCGGGGTGAAGGATGAATCATCAAAGTTCGCTTGAATGTTGTCTCATAACGGAGGTGTATGCCACCGCAATGGAAAAAACCAATCACGGCATTGACTATGAAGGGACCTGGGATGCTTACGCTGAAATGTGGCAAGAGTTGCATCCCAAACTCGATCGCATTGGCGATGAATGGATTGGCAAAGGGGCAGGCGCGGCCCGTACCCTAGCCGAATATGAAACCCTGATTGAACGGCGCTTCATTCAGCCTTATATCGGGCGGGAACATCGGGTTTTAGAAATCGGTGTGGGGGGTGGTAAAACCGGCGCATTGTTGCTTAAACACTGCAAAACGCTCATCTGTGCGGACATTTCTAGTAAAATGCTAGAGGCCACGCGATCGCACCTCGGGGACGATCGCGTCACCTATCTCAAACTCGATGGACTGACTCTCAGTGCGATCGAAGCCCACTCCGTTGATGTCTGTTTCTGTTACGATACGATGGTGCATTTAGAACCGCGCGATATTTTCAATTATTTGACTCAAATTCCGGCCTTACTCCGAGGCGATCGTCTCTGTGTCTTTCACCATACCAACATTCTCAGCGAGTTAGGTTGGCAAAAGTTTTTGAGTGAATGGCATCTCAATTTAAAAGGACAACGGCATGGTTCAGCCTTTTCCGTGATGAGCGATCACATCATGGAAAAATTTCTCACCCATCTCAATTATGAAATTCTAGTCAAAGACACTCAGTCGGTTCCCCGAGATTGCGTTTGGGTCTGCAAAGCCCCAGCCGTTTAATTTCTCCGCCCTAAAGATTAGGAACAAAAGGTGGTTAACTTTTTGTTCCTAATTTTAATTTTTGCCTCCTTATTGTTTACCATAACCGTTGTAACTCTAGCTCATGCGAATTCTGTTTCTGCATCCTAACTTTCCGGCCCAGTTTCGTCATTTAGCCACCGTATTAGGCAGCAATCCGAACAATCAAGTTGTGTTTGGCACCAAAAATGAACGCCCTGAATGGGTGATTCCCGGGGTCAAAAAAGCCTTATTTTCTCCCAGTCGCGACCCCCATCCTGGCACTCACCATTATGTTCGTCCCCTAGAAAGTGCCGTGATTTATGGACAAGCGGTTTATCGCATGGCGGAACAACTGAAAAACCAAGGATTTGTCCCCGATGTAATTTATGGTCATTCCGGTTGGGGTCCGACGACATTTGCCAAGGATATCTATCCGGAAACTCCCTTAATGTGTTACTTTGAATGGTATTATCATGCCTACGGGTCCGATGCCAACTTCGACCCCAACGACCCCTTAAATGCGGATGATGTGGCTCGAATTCGCGTGAAAAATGCGCCCATTTTAATTGACTTAGCCTCTTGCGATTGGGGCGTTTCTCCAACTTATTGGCAGCGATCGCAATTTCCCCCGGAATTTCATAGCAAAATCTCCGTTGTTCATGATGGCGTTGATACGGAATTTTTCAAACCTGACCCGGGTGTAAAATTAGTTCTTCCCAACCTGGATTTATCCCATGTAGATGAACTCGTGACTTATGTCGCCCGAGGCATGGAACCCTATCGCGGATTTCCTGAATTTATCGAAGCAGTGGGTTACATTCAGGAACGTCGTCCCAATTGTCATGTTGTCGTTGTCGGTTCCGATCGCGTTTGCTATGGCAAATCCCTCCCCAATGGGGAAACCTACAAAGACTATATGCTCAAAAAAGTCCCCCTCGATTTAACCCGGGTTCACTTTGTCGGTTCCTTGCCTTATGGATTATATTTAAAAGTCATTCAAGCATCGGACGTCCATATCTATCTCACGCGACCCTTTGTTTTATCTTGGTCCATGATTGAATCCCTCTCCACAGGTTGCTTAGTCTTGGGTTCCGATACTCAACCTGTACGAGAAGTGATTACCGATGGGGAAAATGGATTACTGGTAGACTTCTTCTCCCCCAAACAAATCGCCGATCGCGTGGATGAAGTGTTCAATCATCCCACTCGTATGGCAGAGATTCGCAAAAAAGCCCGAGAAACGGCGATCGAACGCTATGCCATGCCTACCTTACTCAAGCGCCATATTCAACTGATTGAAGATGTCGCCAGTGGGGTGTTAAATAACAAAAGTTTCACGGGTTAATCGGTGAAAACCCTATAATTTAAGTCTTAGCCCCGGTATGGAAAGATAAGAAAATAGGTTTTTCATCTTTCCATATCCTGACATTTTTTAGACCCATTTTCTACGTTTTAACTGCTTAATTTCCGCTTAAATATTCTGGATATTTACAATTCTACCGCCCTCCAATCCAGAGATAGGTGAAAACAAGCAGAATTAAAGTTAAGGGTAATCCAAATCGCAGGTGTTCTCCAAAAGAGAGGCGATATCCCAAACCCGCCGATGCTTCTACCATAATTAGATTAGCAACGGAACCGAATAGAGTCAAATTTCCCGCCAAGGTAGCGCCTGCGGCTAAGAGTAACCAACTTTCGGTAGCATCAGGGTTAATCAACGATTGTAGCAGCAATACGGCGGGTACATTGGAAATTAAATTAGAAAGCACTGCGGTTACGGCTAACAATCCGGCAGGATGAACGACCCAACCGGAAAATCCCTCTAATAATTGCAGAGATTGAACGCAACGGGTGAGGATAAACAACCCTGAAAACATCACCAATAAAGACCAATCTACCTGCATTAACACTCGTTTTGGTTTGATGCGTCGGGTAATTAATAAGACTGCTGCGGCGAGAAATGCCGACTCAGCTAGAGGGAGTCCAACGGCAAATGCTATCAGCAGGAAGCTGGTAACAATTAGGGTTTTGATGAGTAAGGGTCGATGGAGGCGTAACCGGGGGAGAGGATTAGGGGGACAAGGTGCCAGAGACCTCACTTCGGGATATAATAACCATAATAGCCCAATTTGTACCCCCATTCCCGCGATCGCAATGGGGGTTAAAGCGGTGGCAAAATCGAGGTAGCTAATACCGGAAAAGGAACCGACGAGGATATTCTGAGGATTGCCACTCAGGGTGGCGAGGGATCCAATATTAGTGGCACCGGCGATCGCCAACAAGTAAGGAATGGGATTTAATCCCAAATTCCGCGCTAACTGCAAGGTTAAGGGAGTGCTAACTAGGGCCAAAGTATCATTCAGAAAAAAGGCGGATAATACCCCCGTTCCCCCAGTTAGTAACACCAATAACCCAAAAGGACTGCGAGTCAAGCGCAATAGGTAGAGTAAGGCGAGGTTGAAAAACCCGGAATAGGACAGGTATGCATTAATCACCATCATGCTTAATAAAAAGACAATGGTTCCTGGGTCGATCGCCTCCCATGCCTGTTCCAAACTTAATGTCCCCAAGGCAATTAAGACAGCAGAACTAATTAAGGCAAGGGTAGCGCGATTCATCCGGAAACCGGGGACATAACCCAATCCCAATCCTAAGTAACTTAACCCAATTACTAATCCTTGAATTCCGGTTACTATCCCCTCAATCATGTTAGGAATTAGGACGTTGAACGATGGTTTCCATTACTCGATGCTTATTTCCATCAATCCCAAATAGGCGCACATATTCCCCGGCATAGTTTCCTAAACAGGATTCTAAGGCGGCGATCGCCTCGGATTCATTTCCGGTTTGAATGCATCCACAACTTTGCCAGGACCCGGTTCTAAACCGACGGCGATCGACGTGTTCGATACCAATGGGATAACCTTGTGACACTAACTGTCGGATTTGTTGCACCGCATCCGAATCTAAGGCGGCAGTAGCCGATTGAGGTTTGTTTTGGGGACGAGACAACTCCGCAGAGGGAGAACCGTTGGATGCTGTTGGTTGAGTGTTAGAACCCCGATTTTCCTGACGGATTCCATTCCCCGAGGCAGGGGGTTGTCCCGGCATAAATCCATAGCGTTGTGCGGTGTTACTTTCTGCCAAAGAACGGTTATAAGCCGCAACCAATCGCAACTCTTGAATATGTTGCTGTTCCTTCACCATTTGTTCCCCTTTCTCCATCAGGTGTTCCAGACGGAAATCAGGTTTAATAAAGCTATGTTTTTCCGTGCTATTGGCAACTTTTAGGCCAATTTTATCAAAGCCGGTTTGTTCAATAAAAGCCAAAATCTGCTCGTCATAAATACTGGCGCGCAAAGCACTAAAAAAGTCAATAGATTGACCTTCAAATTTAGCCACCAGTTGTTCAATTTGCCCTCGGGTCAGTCCATCGGGGGTGAAAATTCCATTGACAATTTCTAATCGGTCCTCGCGATTGGGTTCCCAATAAAATTTGTCCATGCGTCCATCGCGGACCAAGGGTGCATACAGGGTTCCAAAGTCATTCCCAGTTACAATAATCGGCACCCGAGGCAAGGGTTCACTATCGTAGCTACCTGGAAGTTGAACATTGGTGGGATTATCGGCAATATTCATCAATGTGGCATTGACTAATTGCGTATTAACGGTGTATTGGGTTCCGCTATCCACTCGTCCGGCACCGGCATCAATATCATTAATCATTAAGACGGCTAATTTGCCATGTTTGCTAATAATATCCGCTGCTTCTCGATACCGAAAACGCACCAACCTAGAAGGGTCCCCGGCATCCGGGCTTTCTAATTCCCCAGCGGATAGATGAATCGCTTGGACTTTCATCCGTTTGAAAACTAATTCACATTGGAAGGATTTTCCTTCTCCTTTGTGACCATGAATTCCTAAAATTAGTGGGGCGTTAATACCCGGTAAATCCAGGAAATTCTTGGTAATATGAACCGCTAATTTGTTGAGGAATCTGGGAGCAATATAGTAAGTCATGAGATTAGAATGAATTGGACAAAAGGCTAGATAACGGTTGCGTCAGCCCGATCCTGCTTTAATTAAAGCAATCCCCTGAACATCTGACGCACCGTCAAACATTTTAACTCCCCTGTAAACTATTAGGTGGGAGGTAGGGCGATCGGGCTAACTTTGAGTTCAGGATGGTCGGCCAAGTTTTGGTCCAAATTCCATTGATTGTTGAACAATAAAACAGGACGGTCCCAGCGGTCTTTGGCGATAAAGGTGTTAAAGAGGCGACCGACTTTTTCTAAGGTTTCCCAACCTCCCACGACCCATCGGGCAACGGAATAGGGTAAAATTTCTAGTCGAGTTTCTACCCCATATTCATTGATTAACCGGAATTGGACGACTTCAAATTGGAGTTGTCCCACGGCGGCTAAAATCGGATCGCGCTTACTTTCATCGGTGGAGTTGAGGATTTGTACAGCCCCTTCTTCTTGCAATTCTGACACGCCTTTGTTGAAGTTTTTATACTTCGTCGGGTCAGCATTTTTGAGGAAGGCAAACAGTTCTGGAGAAAAGGAGGGAATTTCCGGATAGCGAATTGGTTTCCCCATGCAAACTGTGTCCCCGATCGCAAAGCTACCTGGATTATTTAATCCGACTACATCCCCAGCATAGGCGACTTCTACGGTTTCCCGGTCCTGGGCAAATAATTTCTGCGGACGGGAGAGGCGAATGGTCTTGCCGGTACGGGTATGGGTTACCACCATGTCTTTTTCAAACTGACCGGAACAGACGCGCAAAAAGGCGACGCGATCGCGATGTTTCGGGTCCATGTTCGCCTGCAATTTGAACACAAATCCGGAAAATTCTGGATAGGTTGGGGGAATTTCTCCCTGGTCACTGTCATGGGGGGCCGGGGCGATCGCATAGTCTAAAAAGGCTTCCAAAAATAACTCTACCCCAAAGTTATTCATGGCGCTACCAAAGAACACCGGGGTTAATTGGCCTTGATGAATCGCCCCTAAATCCAGTTCCGGACTGACTCCATCCAGCAATTCTAAATCATCCTGAAGTTGCTGATACAACTCCGGTTCTATCAAGGATTCTAGGCGAGGGTCACCGATGGGAATGACTGTATCCGTCGCTTTCTTGCTACCGTGGGAAGCACTTTTTTCAAACAGGTGAATTTTTTGTTGGCGGCGATCGACCACACCCCGAAACTGATCCCCCGTCCCGATCGGCCAATTCACCACATAGGTGCTTAACCCTAATTCCTGCTCAATTTCATCAATCAACTCCAGAGGTGATAAACTCGGGCGATCAAGTTTATTAATGAAGGTAAAAATCGGAAGTTGCCGCATTCGGCAGACTTCAAACAGTTTTCGAGTTTGAGTTTCTAAACCTTTGGCCGCATCAATGAGCATCACCGCATTATCTGCTGCTGCCAAAGTCCGATAAGTATCTTCACTAAAATCTTGGTGTCCGGGGGTATCTAACAGATTCAGTAAATGTTCTTGATACTGAAATTGTAGAACCGTGGAAGTAATCGAAATCCCCCGCTGTTGTTCCATTGCCATCCAGTCTGAGGTGGCGCTACGTTGCGCCCGTTTTGCTTTAACTGCCCCTGCTTCTTGGATTGCCCCTCCATACAGCAAGAGTTTTTCTGTCAGGGTGGTTTTACCAGCGTCGGGGTGAGAAATGATGGCAAAATTCCGGCGACGATTCACTTCCCAATTGAGGCGATCGTCTGGGGAATTACTCTGGGTTTGTTCAGGTTGCATCTCTAGTTGCATGACATTCGTTCCTCAAAGGGCATTCAGGGTTAAGACTCAGAAATGGGTGAAAAGGGTTGCTGAAGTTCATTATAGCTAACGCTTTGTTTCTCTCGAACCATCGATAACCCTTCTTTGAGGGCCGTTAGGCGATCGCCCATCCAGTGGTTCCCGGGAATTAACCCGGCAATCCCCAATTTTTCTAAGCGTCGTTTTACTTTACCCGTTGCACCGACAACAATCACATCCCGTCCGGCATCGATCGCCTCTTGGATGGCATTTTCAATCGCCAGGGAAGAAGTCACGCCTAAAATCGGCACTTCACCCAAATCCACAATTAGCACATCATAATTGGCGATCGCATTATGTTCCCGGGCGATCGCTTTCGCCACCCCAAAAATCATCGGTCCACTCAAATGGAACAGTAAAACCCGCCCATTCGCTAAATCTAAAACCTGTTTTTCCTCTTCCGTCAACACAATTTGGTCATCCGCATCAGTAATCGCTTTCACTGATTTAGATTGCAGTTCATCCAAACGCTCAATCGTCAAAATATTCGCAATAAATACCCCCACGGCCACCGCGACCATTAAATCGACAAACACCGTGAGTAACACGACACTATAAACAATCCCCGCAGCTTTCCAAGAAATTTTATGAACCCGTTTCAAGAACCCCCAATCAATAATATTAATCCCGACCTTGAGAACAATTCCCGCTAACACCGCCAAGGGAATCACCGAAGTTAAAGGGGCCGCCCACAAAACAACAATCAACAATACTAAAGCCCGAGTAATCCCGGCTAATGCGGTTCTTCCCCCCGCTTGAATACTCACTACCGTTGCTGTCGTTGCCCCAGAACCAGCAATCCCACCGCATAAACCAGTAATTAAATTCGCAATCCCTTGACCAATTAATTCTTTATTCGATTTATGTTCGGTCCGGGTCAAACTGTCAGCCACCAAACAAGTTAACAGACAATCAATCGAACCTACAATCCCCAAAACCATCGCATTCACAAACATTAACCGCAAATTGTCCGCAGTAAATGTCGGGATCTGGAGTGTGGGTAACCCCGGTGTGATTTCTCCAATCGTGGCAATGGTGCGAATCTCCATGCCGCGAAAGAAAATCAAAGAAATTCCCGTTCCAATCACTAAAGCCACCAGTTGCGGAGGCATAAACCGTTTCAGTTTAGCCGGGTAAAGGAATAGAATCGCGAGAGTTATTATCCCTAAAATCGTTTCCAAAGGATTAATATTTGCAATGAGATTCGGGAAATTCTTGAGAACACCAATCACCCCCCCCGCAGGCGTTTTTTGACCAATAAAGGGAGCAAGTTGCAGGAAAATTAGAATCACGCCAATTCCCGTCATAAAGCCGGAAATTACGTTATAAGGAAGCATGGTAATATACTTCCCTAATCGCAACACACCAAAGAGAATTTGGAAAACCCCCCCCATCATCACCACCGTAAATGCCATCGCCAGCCCATTTTCTGGGTTCTTGGCCATCAATTCGGCAATGACTGCGGTCACAATAACCGTCATCGGTCCTGTGGGTTCAGAAATCAGACTGGGAGTCCCGCCAAATACAGCGGCGAAAAAGCCGACTAATATCGCCCCCCATAACCCAGCAGAAGCACCGGCCCCTGAAGCAATCCCAAACGCAAGGGACATCGGTAAGGCGACAACTGCTGCCGTTAACCCTCCAAAAAGATCGCCTTTGACGTTACCAAAATGAATCGTATTGATCATCTGCATGAAAGCGTTTCCTCAATTAAACAATGATGCTAAATTTATTCCACTTGGACTAACGAAATAATAATACCGGAATATTGCTACTTCTCAACATTTGGGCAGTGGTACTGCCGATGACTAAATGACGAATCCGACTATGACCATAGGCACCCATGAGTAAAAAACCGATATTTTGTTCGGTAATATAGGAGGCGATCGCCTTTTCTGGTTCCCCTTCTAAACGGCAAATCACCGGCTTAAATCCAGACCCTTGCAAAGCTTGTTCTGCTTCCTGCAATCTGGGATTTGCCGTGGGACTGTCCTTACTTGTAGCCACCTTCACAATATGCAGGTCCACCCCCTTAAATAACGGGGATTCCCGAATAAATTGCAGCATTTTCTGCCCCGTAGGACTGCCATCATAAGCCAACAATACACGGTCAATCGGTTGATATTCCAGCGGAACTACCAAGCAAGGCTTCCGGCTACTTCGGACAATCCGTTCTAAATTCGCCCCTAAATGACTCGAAGCAAAACTCGCCGATTCCCCTCGTTTCCCTAGGACAATTAAATCAGAACTCGCCTCAAACTCATCCAAGCAATCCACCAAAAAGCCGGTTTTATGGATCAGATTGATGCGATCGACTCCTTCCGATTTGAGACAACTCGCAGCAGTTTGTAAAATAAGTTTGGCCCGTTGGTGGTTAATTTTGGCTTTTTCATGTTCCAACTCCACCAACCGATTCAGCAAATTTTCCGAGGCATCAATCCCAATACTGCCGCTTAAATTTCCCGTCGAAACAGCCTGCTGACTGCGAATATCCGTCACAGACAATACATCAATTTCTGCCTCTAGTTTTCTGGCAAAATAAGCGCCATACCGATAGCTAGTTTCCGCAAAGGGCGATCCATCAGTGCAAATCAAAATCTTTTTCATGTTACTGGGAATGATGGGATAGATATTCGGCTTCGTTCTGTTCTTTCCCCAGGTCAGATTTAGGGGAGAGATCCGGTTGTTTGTAGGTGGCCAATTTGTCGTACAACGTTGCACTGGCTTGATTTAAACCGATTAATTCTACGTCAGTTCCATTGCGGCGGAATTTAATCACAATCTTATCCAGCATTTCCACAGACCCTTGGTCCCAAAGATGGGCGTGAGTTAAATCTACGGTGACGCGATCGACCAGTTCAGTAAAATCAAATGACGCCAGAAAGTCTTCCTTAGATAAGAAGAAAATCTGTCCTGTCACCTTATAAATCCGGTGTGTTCCATCGGTGCTCAGAACCTTATCCACAAACACCAAATCGGCAATTTTGCGGGAGAAGAACACCGTACTCATGACAATTCCTGTCACCACACCCAAGGCAAAATTTCGCGTAAAAATGGTCACGAACATGGTAGTTAACATGACCAAGGTTTCACTGCGAGGAATCCGGGGAATATTTTTAAACGAGGACCAACGAAATGTCCCAATAGAGACCATAATCATCACGGCAACCAAAGTCGCCATCGGCATTTGCTTCACCCAATCTTGCAACACCAGAATTGCAAATAAGAGAAACACCCCAGAAGCGAGGGTTGATAACCGTCCTCGTCCCCCGGATTGGACATTAATCACCGATTGTCCAATCATCCCACATCCGGCCATGCCACCAAAAAACCCCGTCACAATATTGGCAATTCCTTGTCCTTTAGCTTCTTGGTTTTTATCACTCGGCGTATCCGTTAGTTCATCCACCAAGGAAGCGGTGAGAAATGAGGCCAATAACCCGACAATTGCCAAGGTTAGAGAATAGGGAAAAATAATCTGTAAGGTTTCTAAAGTCAGCGGAACTTGTGGCAAGGCAAAGAAGGGTAAGGCAGTGGGTAATTCGCCCATATCACCGACCCTGGGGACTTCTAATTTGAGGGCGATCGCGGCGATCGTCATCACCGCCAATGCCACCAACGGAGATGGCACCGCTTTCGTAAACCGAGGCAAAATATAAATAATCGCCAAAGACAGACCTGTAAGCACATAAACTGCCAGAGGAACATCCGTCAATTGTGGCAACTGGGCCAGAAAAATTAACACCGCCAACGCATTAATATAGCCAATAGTCACCGCCCGGGGAACGTATTTCATCTGCCGTCCCAGTTTGAGAAACCCAAACACAACTTGGATAATTCCCGTCAACAAGGTTGCTGCAAATAAATAGGACAATCCATGATCCTGGACCAAATCAATCATCAGCAACGCCATCGCCCCCGTCGCTGCCGAAATCGACCCGGGTCTACCTCCTAAAAAGGCAGTCATTACGGCAATAATAAAAGAGGCATAGAGTCCAACTTTGGGATCAACTCCAGCAATAATTGAAAAGGCGATCGCCTCGGGAATCAACGCCAAACCCACCACTGCACCCGCCAACAAATCCGCGCGCACATTGGAAAACCACTCTTGTCTGAGTCTGCGACTGTTCAAATTTCCTCCCCTAACATCATCACAAAAATTGCGGCACAATAAGGCCGTAAATATAGCCAGAATCAAACTGACTCAATCGGTTTAATCTGCATAATTTTTAGCCTCAAATCCCATTAATGCATATCCCACAGTGCCTTAACCGTCTGGGTTCGAGCATCCATTGCAGAGCATCTCCACCGCTTACGGTGGACAAGTTAGCTGAAACCTAGACCGAGAAACACTGACGAACAGGGACATGATTAACTCTTGAGAATGGGTAGGCCGTTTAAACTGGGTACGCTTATTTTGCTGATCCAAACCATACCATGAAACCTCCCCACAAAAACCCTCCCGATGGAGATTCCAGGAAAAATCCCCAAAAACTTGATTCTGCAAGGCTTAGGCCATTCTACCAGCCTCTGCTGTACAGCTCCTAGACCCGATGGCAGAAGTCAACGGGGCTTGGTTTATCCAGTCCCGGGCAATGGGGAATTAAGAAAGGGATATGTTTCGGGTATCATAGGCGATCGGCTTGAGTCTCCTAACCTACTGCTTTGCAAATGCACAACCTCGGTTCACCTTTTACTCTATTAATCGTTAATCTTAATCGTGCTATGATTTCAAAATAAAATAGGCTAAAATCAGGACATAATTCCTTGAATTTTTCCCCAAAAAAGCATATTAACCACACTCAACAACTCACCGCAATCATTGAACGAGAAGGGAATGGATATGTTTCTTTATGTTCAGAACTAGCTCTGGCTAGTCAAGGTGACACAGTTGAACAAGCCCGTTCTAATTTAATTGAAGCCTTAGAACTTTTTTTGAGACGGCTAGGGCTTCCGAAATTGAGTGCCGCTTAAATAATTTGGAATCAACTGTTACCGTTCCAGTGCCTAACTATAAAAAAATAAAAATTGGCACGTTGCAGTCAATTATTCGCCAGTCTGGTTTGCCTCGCTCTTTATTCGAGATTAAGTTATGAATAAGCAAGGCGATAAGGCGGAAGTTCAAAATTGGGAATGAAATACCTGCTTGATACCCATATTGTGCTGAAAAGGTGGGTCGTCAGCATTCAGACTCGATAGGGGCTAGGCAGGGAGGCGCGCAGTAGGAGGGAGTCGTGGATACAAACATCCGGCTCTAGGACTGTGAAAGTTAGAAAAATAGCATTATACTAGACAAAACTGGGAAAGTTAACGCCGATGAAACTATGTCGCCGAAAACCTTTGAGATTACTAGCTTACCGGAGAACTTAATCGAATTATTGGCGGATCTTCAGAATCAGACCGAGATCCTGTTAACTTCTGAGGGAGTACCTTTTGCCAAAGTGCTGCCCTTGCCCAGTCAGCAACCTATGATACCGAAAGTCGGATTAAATTATGGGGCAATGGTGATGAGTAATGATTTTGATGAGCCTTTACCGGATGATTTTTGGGGGCTATGAAAGTTTTATTAGATACTCATACTTTTATACTGAGCCGGATAAATGGGGGGAACTCATCCAGATTTATGGCGGCAACCCTTCCTGGTTAAATATCATTGCTTCTACGATTCAAGATTTATTTAATGGTAGTATCGATCGCTTCTTATCCTATCCCAGTCTCTTTCTCGGAGATTTAGAATCCCGCTTGCAAGGGTATTATCAACGGTTGTCGGCGTCGGAAAAACTGGTGATTCGGTGGTTGGCAAACCAGGAAGCAGCAGATATTTTTCAAAACCCGACTGAGTTGGCGTTGTCTGATGCTGAGTTTTTGAAAGTCGTGCAGTCTTTAAAAAAACGGGGATTAATTGAAAAAATTACCGGGAATGGATTGTCTCTTTTGGTAGTTCATCGTTTATTTAAAGCTTATTTGATAGGAGTAAGAAACGACTGAAGTCGTTACTACGAACTTAAGAAGAGAACGACTGAAGTCGTTACTACGAACTAAGAGAAGATAACGCCTGAAGTCGTTACTACTGACATCTTGCAGCAGAGGTAACAACCGCTAAGGGTTTTAACCGACTAAAAACACTGCTGGATAAGACGATCAGTCGTCTTTAGACGACTTTAGCTGTTAGGCGGGGGATTTATCCCCCGCCGGGTCTTGCTGATTTGCGGTGCGGTTTAAAAATCAAAGTAGATATAGGGTAAACCCCCTTCTGGAGCAAAAATCCACACGGCGTACAAACAAAGGGGAACTAAGGCAATTTTAATCGGCCAGTTTAGCTGCAATTTCAATCCCCGATTCATGGCGTAACTTAGGGTCATGATTAGCCAAATTAACACCAACAATAAGGTGACTTCAATGCGCTGTAACCCAAGGCTTTCCAGATAGACTTTCTCGGTGAATTGGATGTCTCCGGTATGTCCCCAGAAGTGCTGCATCACCCATCCGGCTTCTCTGAGGTTGGGGAGGCGGAACGGAATCCAGGCTAAAAAGACGAAGGTTTGAGTGAGAAACCAACTGAAGAGAATGCCGGGAATGCTTTTCCAGAGGAGTTTTAACCCCTCGACTCGTTTGGAGAGGATGTCGGTGAGGCGATGGACTGCCAAGGCGATGCCGTGGACTGCACCCCAGAGGATGAATCCCCAGGCGGCACCATGCCAAATTCCGGCGATTAACATGACGATGATGAGGTTGAGGCAGGTGCGGGCTAATCCAACTCGCGACCCGCCTAGGGGAAAGTATAAATAGTTTCGCAACCAATCTCCCAAGGTGATATGCCAGCGTCGCCAAAAGTCGGCAATGCTGGTACTGAAGTAGGGGAAGTTGAAGTTTTTGGGGAGGTTGAATCCGAGGAGGATGGCGCTGCCTCGGGCGATATCGACATAACCGCTAAAGTCGAGAAATAGTTGTAATCCATAGGCTATGGTAGCTAACCAAAGGTCACCGCTGCCTGCGCGTTGGACGTTTTCAAAGCTGAGGGTGACGAAGATTCCTAGGCGATCGGCTACGACTCCTTTTTTGAATGCGCCACAGGCAATCAACCAAAGTCCTTCTACCCAGTCATGAGAGGAGGGAAAAATGAGGGTTTTGAGTTGTCGTTGGAAATGATGATACCGGGTGATGGGTCCGGAGATGAGTTTGGGGAAAAAGAGTTTATAGGAGGCAAAGCGCAGAAATTGGGCGGAGGCGGGGGAACCGCGATAAACGTCGATGAGGTAGGCGATGCATTCAAAGACGAAAAAACTCAGTCCTAATGGGGGGAGAATGTTTTGTTGAAACCAAGTGGCGGTTTCTTGGGCGGCGGGTAAGCCAAACCAGGTCCCTAGGCTGTTGAAGATGAAGGGAATGTATTTGAATCCGGCGAGTACCAGGATGTTGAAGAGGATACCGCCCCATAATCCGATGAGGCGGCGGCGTTCCCAGGCGGCAAATTGGGTTTGCCAGTCGTCGGTGACAAGTTGCCAGGTTTGGGGATTGGGTTGACGTTCGGAGGTTTTGGCGATCGCCCGTCCGATGCGGTAGTTAATCCAAGTCCCTAGCAGCAACAGGGGAATGTACTCCACCTGGAGGGAGGTGTAAAAGACTAAGCTGGCGATTAACAGAATCCACAGGCGAGATCGCTGTTTATTAACGGTCCAGTAGATACCCAGGATGCTTAGGAGAAAGAGGGCGTAGACAATCGAGATAAATGTCATGTGCCAGTCTATATAGAAGAAAGGGTTAGGAGGAGTTGGAGGAAAGGAAGATTCACCAAAAGCACTGGAATTCCAGATGCTTTTAGAGAATTGTACTCCATTGTCTCTACTCGGGAAGGGGGGAACGACTGAAGTCGTTACTACGAACACCGGAGGGGATAACGACTGAAGTCGTTACTAGGAACGGGGAGGGGATAACGACTGAAGTCGTTACTACGAACAGGAAGAAGGAATTTATGTCGAAATCTCCCCGATCCTCCCGATCCTCCCGATCCTCCCCGTCTCCCCCATCCTCCCTATCTCCTCAATTTCAACCGGATTGGAACTGTGCCTCTAGGGTTTTATCGATGCGATCGCGAGTTTCCTCTAGGTGGGCTTTACTGGCCGTATCCAGATGTCGTCCTCGCCGTTTTAGGGTATTGTCCACGGACCCTCGGAGTTGCCCTAAGTTATATCGGGCAAGGGTTCGGGCTTCATCAGGAACATTAGAGGTTCGCAACACCATACTGATTAACATCCCTAGATGTTCCCGTTGTAGACTTCGGCGGACACTGGAAATCACTTTTAAATCATCGGGGCGATTAACAACCTCGGTCCAAATTCCCTTTTCTAGGGTGTCAAATAGTTCCTGCATGGTCAACGCTTGACCGGGTTCAGTTTTTAATTCTAAATCCTGTAAGCGCATTAGCCTTAGATAGGAGAACAACTCGCGCAGAACGACCCGTTGGAGTAAATTAATCCGTTGATGAATGGGATAATCCAAGGGATAAACTACGGGAACTGCACCCCAGTGATACCAGCGATCGGGGGCTAATTTATTCAGAAGTTGCGGCGGAAATTGTAATGCTGTTTCATCAAAAATGTACTTTTGCAGCAATGCCAAACTCTGACGCTGTTTCTCCACGGATACAGGTTCAAAGGGTAAGCGTCCATTGCCATCAGCATGATTGCGATTAAACCATTGACCCCCAATATAGAGAGTCGCATTCATTGCCTGTCGGAAATAATAGGAAAACACGGTATCAAACATCCGCCGAACTTCTGTGAAACTTTCTCCACTGACGGGATAGCGTGTATCCAGGCGTTCCCACATTTCCCGGGCATTTTCCAACTGCCACTCGGAGTATTGCAGCATATCGCCACTGAGGTCGAACATATTCGCCGCTGGGTTGAGAATATCCATCGAATCCTCATCAGGGGCATAAGCTAAATCGGGGTTAGTGCTACTTTCAGCGGCAATTCGTTCCAGTTCCCGCTGTTCTTGTTGAGGTAGCATCTCAGGCATCGGTTTATACCCATATTGGATCGCCCATTCATCATAAGGACCGACTAACATCGGGAAAAAGTCACCCTGTTTGTGATCCTTGGGTGCCAAGTTCACGGGTACATAGTCCATGACAGAAGCAACCATACCTTCTGTGCGAGTAAGCTCTGTATTATGCAACTCCTCCGGTGATAACATGGTACTGCCGTGGAAGTTATGGCGCAGTCCCAAGGTATGACCAACTTCATGGGCTGTGAGAAATGTTAGATACTGATTGATATATTGTGTCATTTCCTCCCCACTGGGAAAGGCATTATGAAGCATGGACAAACCCATTGCCCCGATCGCCAACTGTTGTGGCGCTTCCATGCCATAGCAGAGGTCGTATCTTTCCATCATCTTGCGGACGAAGCTGTGCACCTGGGGCGGTTGCTGTACCGGGGCACCGGAATTCCCCGTCATTGCTTCCCCGTTACCCATGCCAGAGTTGCCACTCATCCCGGGGAAGCAGGGAGTCCCTTGTAACATTTTGCCCAAGAAGGTCATTTCTGAGGCATTGGGTTGTTGTTGAATCAGGGTGCGATATTCATTTTTGATAGTTCGCACGATATTCCCATCAATGAGAATATCCGCATCTAAAATTTCCCCGGTGAGGGGGTTGACGCGAGAGGGACCAACTCCGGCAAACCAGGATTCAAAGGAACTGGACCAGCGAATGGTGTTGTAGCGAACATCTGACGGATCCCAAACCGCATTATCGGGCATCTGTCGCGCTTCGATCGCATTAATAAACCCAGCTTTCTCAAATGCCTGATTCCAGACTTCGATGCCTTCACGCAGGGCATCCCGATATTCTACCGGAACGTTGTTTTCAATCCAGAAAACAATCGGCTGTTTCGGGGGAGAAAGGGGCGCATCGGGGTTTTCTTTTTCCAAATTCCAGCGGTTAATATAACGCTGGAACGGTTCTTTACTGCGAGTGTCGGACAAATCTTGATAGGCAGTGATAAAATAGCCGACTCGGTTATCTGCTAATCGGGGACGAAAGCCATTGTTAACCGGCAGTGCGGAAAGGCTATAATTCACGTTTAAGGAAAACCCCCGACTATCAGGCAAACTCTCGACATTGGCGAATAAATCATCGCCGCCACTGAACCCATAGACGGACTCAATTTCTACATTGGCGGGGAAGGTTTGAACTCGCCCAAAATAGGATTTATCCGTATCTCGAATGTAGGCGCTTCCTAATAACCAAGGTAAAATGGACGTTAACCCACTAATATCCTGGCGCTCAATTAGGAGTTTATTCAGGTCAATCAGCAGGCTTTCCCGGTCGGGATGAATGCTTTCGATGGGTAAAGAAGCTAGAACAGAATCACTAAAGGAACGGTTGAGCGATCGCTCAATGGGATCTCCCGGATTTGCACGGAAATAAACATTTCTAACCCCAAAATGGATGTTTTTGTTCACCCGTTTAAAGAAAAACAGAAAATCCTGGAGGGGCATTCCGCGAAACAATCCTCCTTCTCCAATCCCGGATGCTAGAGTCATCACGCATAAGAAGTTTTGGTCCAGTTGTTCCGGCTGAATCTCCAGGTAAACTTTGCCAGTTTTCTTATTGTGGTAAAGGGTGAAAAGTCCGGGCAGTTTTTCAGCATCTTTCACCGCTTCATCAAACGGTTGCAGGGAATCGCTGTCCTCGTCTACCTCACTCTCCTCGTTGTTCTCGGTGTCCTCGTTGTTACCGTTTTCATCTCCCCACTCATTGGGTATCGGTACGGGTATGTTTTGGCTGTAATATCTCGTGTCGGGCATTTGACTATTGGCTTGACCCGAAAATAGTCCGAAGCTTACAGGCAATATGAAAAATGCCAAAAACAAAATCAATAATCGCTTAGTTTTTGACATTTTCTGCTTCCCGTTTGACGGGAAATGCAGCAAAACAAATGTCTTGAAACTCTGGCTAATTTTCAGGAAGAACCGCTTTAGGAAATTCCTTTCGGATGCGAATTTTCTCATCAGACGATGCATTACTCTTTAGGGTGTATGTTGAGTGGCCACTACATTCACAGCGGGAAAGATTTACCATTGGAATGGTACTCAGGATGATTCTGCATAAACTGTTATTTTGGCTAACATGAACTCCCCGATCGCGGATTGAAAAAAGCACCAACAGCGCCGTGCAAGACTCAACGAGGTCGATGGGCAAGAATGGTCTAAAGCGGTGCTTCATTATTCTAGGGTAGCGGTTGCGCCTGAAAATAGCGAGAGATTTAGGCCGACTGCACTCTTCTCCAACCCAGATGGCGATCGCGCGGTGGATTGAGGACTCTCATCCCTACCCTTCCTCAACCGGGCTGCACCCGCTTCCCTACTTCCCCTCTACTCTGTTCTGCTCTGTGAGTAGGAGTTTCATTCACGCAGACAACAGAGGGGCCTTCTTCCGTGGAAAAGCCCCAGACCGTTATTATCCAACTGCTGCAACATGAGCGACATCCCCCTAAGCTGGACTAGATTTCTCTCCCTGTATCACCACCGGAAGCACCCCTATTTTTTATATCGCAAAATCCGCAGGCTTTCTAACTGATTCAACCTGCGGCATTATGATTTTTAGGTGAGATTTTAACCGTAAATTTGCTATCTATAATCTTAATATTATACCCGAGTTTACCGATTTAACTCTCAATTTTATTGTAAAGAATTTTTAAAGCTCCGGAAGCATTGAAAACCCCTATTCCCCCACTGAGGCAGGAGAGCGCCCGATCGCCTCCGTGGGACGAAGGAAGTCCTCTGAGCCTCCACCCGGGATGGGTGTGGGTTTTTCTGCCCCGAACAACTTGCG
Organism: Laspinema palackyanum D2c; assembly: GCF_025370875.1. Lineage (NCBI taxonomy): Bacteria > Bacillati > Cyanobacteriota > Cyanophyceae > Oscillatoriales > Laspinemataceae > Laspinema > Laspinema palackyanum. The sequence goes on along the minus strand of NZ_JAMXFD010000011.1, from coordinate 91,974 downwards.
CTCCTCTCCCCTGTATAGGGGGAAGAGGACCACAAGTAACCCCATCCTCATGGATTAATTACTCTATTCGTTGGATTAGGGGCGGATTCTGAGAATCTCTCCCCAGGGCCTCAATGGGTTCGATGGGTATAGGTGGCGCAGAAGTGGCCGGGAAACCATTTGGGGTCGTTGTAGGTTCCGAGGGGGAGACGGGCGGATTTACCGAATCTGTCGGCCTTTCTTGGGGGAAGGGCGTAGGAGTGGGACTGGGGCCCGTCGCCGCCGGACTCGGTTCCTGGACTTGCACCGGAGGCGGATTCAGAATGGTTTCCCATGCCTCAACTTCTCGCCGTGCCTGGTTATATAGATTGGAATAAAATGGAATCATCCGAGCCATTTCGATCGCCTGCGGAAGATTCTCCAAAGACCGTTGTTGAGCCAGGGCCAAAATCCGTTGACTCCAGTCTTGAATCGCTGCATCGGCGCTAAAGCGTAAATTAGACTTAGAAGAGACTTGATTTGCCAAATCCATTGCCTGAATCAACCGTTCCGGGCTTTGAGAAACATCTCCAAGCTGATAGGCGCGGTCCAGGAGTTGGCGATCGCGACCTTCCTGCTGCCAGGTTTGAATCGCCGACTGGGCCTCACTGTACAGCAATCGACCGGGACGAATGCCTTGGGCTGTAGCGATCGCCCCATTGATATTTCCCCATTGTGCCAAATTCCAGGCGCGGTCTAAGATAGGCTGGTCTTCAAGTCGTTGAATTTCCTGATTCCACTCCTGAATTTTCTCCTGGGCTTCATCATACAAGGCCCGCCCTGACCCCACCTTCCTAGCGGTATCAATCGCGGCTTGCAACGAAGCCCGATCGCCATAACTGGCAAGTTGGTCAGCCTGTCGTAGATAGGGCCCGTCTTCGGTCTCCTCAATCCGACTTTGCCAATCGTTAATTTCTTCCTGCGCTCGATCCCAGACCAGATTGGTGCGACTGACCAGTTGAGCTTGCGCGATCGCCGAGCGCAAATTGTTAACATTCCCCGCCATCGCCAGATTCCGTGCCTGTTCTAGGTAGGCCACATCTTTGATGCTATCTTGCCACTGAGAGATTAACCGTTTGGCTTCCAAGTGCAGAGGGCGATCGGGGCCAATCACTTGGGCTTTAGCGATCGCATCTTCCAAAGAGCGGACCGTTACCCGAGTAGCAATGGATCTTGCCCGAGTCAGTTCGATGAAATCTTCTGCTTCTTTTTTAACCGAACTGTTGCCGGGAACTTGGCGAGCAATGTAAATGGCATCTTCCCACTTTTGCTCCTCACCATTTTTGCGAGCTAATGCCAGCATTTGCTTGGAAAAGTCAGTGGCTAAAGACCGAGATTTTTTATATAACTTGCTCTGGGGTTCAATTTTATCGACCAGGGCGATCGCTTCGGTGATATTTTTGAGTTCTCCTTGTTCCGCTAAACTGCGGGCTTTGTTCAAGGTTTGACCTTCTTGCTGAGTCACCCGGATCAGTTCATTCAGGCTATCATAGCGCACCGTTTCCCAGTAAGTATTTTCCACGGAAAGCAGTTGTCGCATATAGCCCAGAGCTTGGTTCCAATTTTCCTTTTCTAACTCAGACTCAGCATTTTTATATAGCTTTTCCGCCTCATTCCAGATGGACTGCCAGCGAGTAATTCGCTCTTGGACTAAACCGGCAGCAGTCGTATTGCTGGGGATCTGACGGGCGGAGGCGATCGCTTCGGTGAGCTTGCCTTCATTAAAGATTTTCTCAGCCAAATCCAGTAGCTGTCCTGCCCATTTTTCAATCTGACGATTGATTTCCGGACGTAAGGGGTGGTCTTCAGGAAGTTGATGGACCTCAGCGATCGCCCGCAACAACCCATCTACCGTTCGCTCACTCGCTGCTTGTTGAGCACAGTACAGATGTTCCGAACCCGAAGTCCAGGCACTCTCTCCACAATTGGGCGTTTCGGGAAGGCGCAATAACGTCAGTAACGCTGTTGCTCCCAGTCCTCCCGTCAACAGAAACGTAACCAGCGCCCAGAGTTGCCAATTCGTTAGCCATTTGAGCCACCCATGCAGACTGCGATCGCCCGACCTACTATCTCGAACCTGTGGATTTAACATTTCGTCTGCCCTCTTACTCTGTCTGAAGCGCTTCTGGTTGCCAGATCCCGGGCGATCGGTTGCGGCTCCTGTGGAAAATACATCCGATCTCGAAGACGGCAGGTGCAGACCCGAACCCTGCCGCGAACCCGCCCCAGCAGCACTCCTGCGGAACCCAGACAGGGACGATGCAGGCATTTTCGCCGACGAGTCCGATTGTCCCGACTCCGACGGCTGGGCTTTAGGCCACTGCTCTGGAAATTTGCGATCTTTAGTCATAGCCCACCCGAAAACACTCTTGCGTCAGTCTTGCTTGGCTGTTTTAGAAAGACAGGTTTAACAATTCGGCCACAGTTCCAAAACCTAAGTATTAGGTTCGACAAGAGCCGGTTATATTTTCCTAAATCTAGCACCAAGAATTGTTTAGGTTAAGAGTGCTAGAGCTTTTTTGGCAACGCCGTTCGCTGATCTACCGTTTCCTTCTAGGCGGATCTACATCTGCACCCCCCGCCTTTCCGGTTTTCTCTATCCTTCTTGTCCTTGACAATCTGTAGATTCCCAGCACCCCGATACCTTAACACAGTAGATCGAATCCTGGAAAACAGCTTATTCCAGGTTTTGAGAGTTAGCGCATCCCACAAGGAAGAACAATCAATTCTACTGTGGAGTGGGTAATCAGATTGATTCCTTGCTTCTTATCTTCTCATGTTATTTTCAGTGGCGATCCCCACTTTTAAAAAAACTTCCCCCTAGGACTGCATTCTCTAGAGGTTAGAAACCCAGGTTCTGTCAAAAAACCCCGTTTCTCACCGTTACTGGACCCCCATACTCGCCATGAGGTTGATGGATGGGGGTCTAGTAATGATTAGGCGATCGCCCCTTTTACGACTCCGCTTGCAAGGACCCAATCAGTTCTGTAAGTTGATCGCGACTGGCTGTGTAAACTTCCCCACAGAAGTGACAAATCGCCTCGGCACCATCATCTTTCTCGATCATGTCCAGCAGTTCGTCTTCACCAAGCAACTTCAACGCCCCTAACATCCGTTGATGAGAGCATCCGCAGTGGAAGCGCACCAGTTGTCTCTCCGGTAAAATATTCAATCCCATATCTCCCAGCAGTTGCTCGAAAATATCTGGCAGGGATTTACCCGCTTGTAATAACGGTGTAAATCCCGACAAACTGGCCACCCGCGATTCCAACAGCGCCACAAGTTCCTCATCCGTTGCCGCTTTCGGCATCACCTGCAACAAAATCCCCCCGGATGCTTGGACCCCTGCCGCCTCTACAAAGACCCCCACCACTAGGGCCGAAGGCGTCTGCTCTGAAGTCACCAGATAATGAGCAATATCATCCCCGATTTCACCCGAAACCAGTTCCACGGTACTGGAATAGGGGTAACCATATCCCACATCACGGACAATGTAGAGATAGCCATCATTCCCGACTGCCCCCCCTACATCCAATTTCCCGATCGCATTCGGAGGTAATTCTATCTCGGGATTATCCACATACCCGCGCACTGTTCCATCTAATCCCGCATCCACCAGAATGCCGCCTAAAGGTCCATTGCCTTTAACCCGAATATTCACTCGCGATCCCGGTCGCTTCATACTGGAAGCCAGGAGTAATCCTGATGACAAAGTACGTCCTAGGGCCGCCGTTGCCACATAAGAGAGACCATGCCGCTGACGCGCCTCTTCCGTCAACCGCGTCGTAATCACCCCAACTGCTCTAATCCCTCCATCCGCTGCCGTTGCTCTAATCAGTTGATCTACCATGCCAAAACCTTACAATTCTTAACAACTCATCTAAACTTTATTGTAAAAGGGAGATGGGGAGGATGGGGGAGATGGGGAAGATGGGGTAGATGGGGTAGATGGGGAAGATGGGGTATCAGTTTAATGTTTTAAGCGAGTTGGCAATCCTCCGATGTTTGTAGTAACGACTTCAGTCGTTATCCCCTCCCTTGCTTGTTCATCCTTCATCCTTCATCCCTCATCCTTCCCTCAACTGGTCTGCCATACTGAAAGGGAAAACCACCACAGGCACTCAACCTCAACTATGTTAGGCAGTTTTCAACAAGCTCATCTGAGAATCGAAGTCGATGCACCAGAAACAGTGATTCGTGACAGTCTCCTGCGTCGCGATCGCCTCCAACAATGGTTATGGACCCAACGCTTCTCTACACCCCTGCCGGAAGAGTTGCACTCCGGTACCACCTTTACCATTTCTGTGGGTCCCTTGGCGGTTCGACATCAAGTAGAACGTGCTGACTCGAATTGTCTGCGACTGTTATTAAGTGGCAGCATTGATGGATTCCACGAATGGTACTGGGGGGAGGGGTGGGTACAGTCCCGCCTCGAAGGAGTCTCTTTACTCCCACTGAATTTAAGCCATACCATGAATTTATTGCGTCTGCGAGAGTTTGTCGCTCAGACTAAGGCTGTTTCCCCCTAAACCCTCCTTTTAGTCCTCCCAGAAACCGGGTTTCTGGGCAAGAAATCCGGTTTCTTATTTTTCCTGAGCAGGTAAGACTGGCTTAACAACTAGAACAGAACAACAGGCATCCGTTACCACTTGAGAACTTACCGAACCCTGTAAAATTCGCTTCATTCCGGTTAAGCCTCGGCTGCCAATTAAAATTAAATCAGCTTGATAAATATTAGCCAAGCGCACAATTTCTTCGGACGGATCGCCGGTGACAATTTCGAGTTCAGTTTTACAAGGAATTTTTTCTTGATAGGATTGAAGTTTTTTTTCAATAGCCCGATACGGGATATCTTCCGTCTCGACTTGGGGTCTATCCGCCACCACATCTAAATCCGATGTGGGTTTGGATATGACATGAGCCAGAATGACTTGAGTCATGGTTTCGAGCTTCAGGTTATGCAAGGTGGCAATCACTTGCTCTGATAAATCCGAGCCATCAAGTGCTACAAGAATGGTATTAATCACAATGCCGATCTCCTAATTCGCTATTCGCAGCCTTCAAGTTTGGGCAACCGGCTTCAATCCTACGGGAAAAACTATTTCCTGGAGAAAATGGCCTCAACGCTTAGTTTAGCGGCATTAGAGTGGGAATGCTTAGTCCGAAACCATTGGAATTTTTTTTAAGAGCCCGGTCATCTGGGGAGGTTTGCGCGATCGCCTGAAGACTTGGGCCGATCGCCTAGGGTTCGGGAGGTCTACACCATAAAAAAGCCGACCTGTCAAGGTCGGCAGAAAATTATCTAAAGGATCTAAAAGATATAGAGTCGATGGTTCGGGTTATCCAGAGGCGATCGCCCCTGGGGTTTGGGTGAAAACCATCGACGAGAAAAATTAAAGGCCATCTTTGATGCGCTTGCGGACCGAATCCCCATGAGAGGGTAAACCTTCAGCTTTCGTGAGCACATCAATCGCACCGGCGACCTTTTGCAGTGCCTTGGGAGAATATTGAATCAAACTGGAGTGTTTCATAAAGGTTTCCACCCCCAAAGCTGAGGCATAACGAGCCGATCCCGAAGTGGGAAGGGTATGGTTAGGGCCTGCGAGGTAATCGCCGACAGCTTCAGGGGTGGAGTTTCCGAGGAAGATGGCACCAGCATGACGAATCGACTCCAGTAAATCCCAAGGGTCGCTGACTTCGAGTTCTAGGTGTTCTGGGGCAAATTCATTGGAGAGTTCGGCGGCAATTTGCAGGGAATCAACCACAATGACGACACCGTAATGGGCGATCGCCTTTTCGGTGAGGGTCCGACGTGGGTGATCAATCAGTTGGTCCTCGACTTCAGCGACAACCTTGCGAGCAATCTGAGCATCGGTGGTAATCAGAATGGCGGCGGCGAGGGGGTCATGTTCAGCTTGCGCCAGTAAATCCGTGGCGATATGAGCCGGATTGCCTTGGGAATCGGCAATAATCAGGACTTCCGAGGGACCGGCTAAGGAGTCAATTCCCACGGTGCCAAAGACCTGCTTTTTCGCCAGGGTGACATAAATGTTACCCGGGCCGGTAATCACATCCACTTTAGGGATGGTTTCCGTACCATAAGCCAAGGCGGCGATCGCCTGAGCGCCCCCCACCCGATAAATTTCCTCGATTCCCGCTTCCTGGGCCGCCACCAGGACCGCTGGGTTCACGGTTTTTTCTGGTCCCGGAGGGGTACAAATCACAATCCGGGGGACCCCAGCCACCTGAGCCGGAATGGCATTCATCAGCACGGTACTGGGGTAGGCGGCTCGCCCCCCCGGAACGTAAAGCCCCGCGCGATCGACGGGGGTATAACGTTTACCCAGCACCACCTCATCTTCCCCAAATTGAACCCAAGATTTGGGGACGCGCTGACGATGGAACGCTTCAATGTTTTGCTTTGCCAAAATAATGGCGTCTAGGAGTTCTTTTGACACCTGCTGATAGGCGGCATCCAATTCGGAGCCGCTCACGCGCAGGTCTTCGGGCTTTAAGGATTGCCCGTCGAACTCAGCCGTATAATGCAAGAGTGAGCGATCGCCTTGGCGTTTGACCGCTTGGAGCACTTCCCGAACCGTTGCCTCTTTATGGACAACTTGGTCGTCGTGGGTGCGATCGCAGATGCGCCGGAGTTCAGCTTGTGCCTCAGCCCGCTGTGTAATGATTCGCAGCATGGAGTTAGGAGATAATCGACAGGTATTGCCCTTGAGGAGAACGGGTCGCTCGCCACATCAACCGCGACTACCGATGCTTTTGCTTTGGCTTACCCGTCCCCGTCCTCTCTAGCTTAACCTGGATTTTCTTCAACGGAAATGCATTTTCCCCTTGATTCAGTGGTATAGTGTTTTCTCAAAAACATGACGCTAGAAAACTCTCATTCTTCTAGGATGAGCCAAACTCTTGCGCCTTAACTTGCTTTATGTGTTAAAATTCCTTTCTGTGTTAAAATCTATTGGGTCGCTGACCAGCCAAGGCGCGAGGAAACAGGGTTAACGTCCTATTCCGCAACTTGGAAAGCCGAACCGTCACTATCCGTAAACAACTTGGAGACCCTGCGGTCAGCACGGAAAAAATCCACTAGCGTGGGGCGCACGCGAAGTCAAGCTTGGGGAGTAGCCTTTAATTGGACGATGTGAAAACATCTGTTCTGGCTAGACATGAACGGGTCAGACCGAAACTGGATCTCTCAGTGGAGGCCCCATTCAGCCCAAGAATCTCCGCTGCTTTAGGGTGGAGAATCGTCAAAATTGTTCCCGTATTGAGTTCTGGGCTTATCGACTGTGGCTAACATTAAGTCTGCTATCAAGCGCGTCCAAATCGCCGAACGCAATCGCTTGCGTAACAAATCTTATAAATCAGCGGTCAAAACCCTGATCAAGAAATGTGTAACCTCTGCCGAGCAATACGGCAGCAATCCCACACCGGAGTTGAAGGAAGAGATCCATAATCGGCTCAATGCCGCTTACAGCAAGATCGACAAAGCAGTAAAATGCGGCGTTCTTCATCCCAACAACGGCGCACGCAAAAAATCCAATTTAGCCAGAGTTGTTAAACAACAGGTATTGGCGCAATCGTCTGCCTCGTAGGGATGACCAACAATGCAGGGTTGCGATCCTGGACGACATCGGGAAACCGAGGGCGTCCTTGTCGGTTGGACTAAAAGCCCTCAAAGCCCTAGTCCAACCCCATTCTCCCTGCTTATTTTTTCAACCGTTTTCCGTCCCTTATTTAAAGACGCGAACCCTCGCGGCTTTGATCGGGTAAATCTTTCCATCCCAAGAGCGCGTCGATTCCGATGCAATTGATAGATACCCACGTTCACATTAATTTTGAGCGGTTTGACTGCGATTTAGAGGCGGTCCGCGAGCGTTGGCATGAAGCCGGGGTCGTGCATCTTGTGCATTCCTGCGTCACGCCTGAAGAATTTGGTACCATTCAAGGACTCGCCAATCGGTTTGGGGAAATTTCCTTCGCCGTCGGTTTGCATCCTTTGGAGGCCCATCAATGGTCCTCCCAGCTTGGCGATCGCATTGAAGAATTAGCCGCATCCGAGGCGCGAGTGGTCGCCATTGGAGAAACTGGGCTAGACTTTTATAAGGCCGAAAATCAACAGCAGCAACAAGAAGCCTTTATCGCCCAGCTAGAAATAGCCCAACGGCTGAATAAGGCGGTGATCATCCATTGTCGGGATGCGTCCGAGGAGATGGCTGAACTCTTGCGGAGTTTCTGGCGCGATCGCGGGCCCGTTCCTGGGGTCATGCATTGTTGGGGCGGAACTCCCGAAGAGACCCAATGGTTTCTCGACTTAGGCTTTTATATTAGCTTTAGCGGGATTGTCACCTTCAAGAATGCTCAAACCATTCAAGAGTCCGCTCGTCTCGTTCCCAGCGATCGCCTCCTGGTCGAAACTGACTGCCCGTTTTTGGCCCCGGTTCCCAAACGCGGCAAACGCAATGAACCCGCCTACGTTCGCTACGTGGCGGAACAAGTGGCGACCCTGCGGGGGGTTTCCTTAAAAACCTTAGCCGCCCAAACCACAGACAATGCCTGTCGCCTCTTTCAACTCACCCTCGGATGAGTTGAGCCTGAAAATAGAACATCTCCCTCTGCGATCGCACCTGAAAACTAGACCATTTCTTGACGCTAAAAACGAACGAAGCTATAATAATGGGTTACCTGAAAAAAATGCAAAAATTGCCTAAATCTGAATTTCACCGCAGTAGCTATCCCTTGATGGATAGCTTAAATCGTTGATTGGGAGAGCCATAAAGTTGCTAGAAAAAAACCTATCTTTGACCCGAGAACTGTGCCAAGCCAAAACGGGAGTTTAACCCAAACTGCGTCACCCAAAAGCATTCTTTGAAACAAAAACACCAAAGGACGAAGCTTGAAGAATGAATATAAGGAAGCAGGAAGGCGGAAGGTTGAAAGCCCAGATGAAAATTCTTCATCCTTCATCCTTCATCCTTCATCCCTCGGTTCATCCTTCCGTCACAGGTCTTTATTTTCTCCTTCCCTAAACTTGCGTAGAATTCACAGCGTAGAGGCGATCGACACAAATGAATAATCCGACCTACCCAGCAGCAACGGCATTTACCCTCCCCGATCTCGTCGAGATTCAAAGGGCAAGTTTCCGTTGGTTTCTTGAATTAGGACTGATTGAAGAACTCGACAGCTTTTCCCCCATCACTGACTATACGGGAAAACTAGAATTACATTTTATAGGGAAGGACTACAAACTTAAGCGTCCGAAATACGATGTCGATGACGCGAAACGCCGGGACAGTACCTACGCGGTGCAAATGTATGTCCCCACCCGACTCATCAACAAAGAAACCGGCGAAATCAAAGAGCAAGAAGTCTTCATCGGCGACTTACCCTTAATGACCGAACGGGGAACCTTCATCATTAACGGGGCCGAACGAGTCATCGTCAACCAAATTGTTCGTTCTCCCGGAGTTTACTACAAATCCGAGACGGACAAAAATGGCCGACGGACCTACAATGCCAGCCTGATCCCCAACCGAGGGGCATGGCTGAAATTTGAGACGGACAAAAATGATTTAGTTTGGGTCCGCATTGACAAAACCCGGAAATTGAGCGCCCAAGTGCTGCTTAAAGCCCTGGGACTCAGCAATAACGAGATTTTCGATGCCCTGCGCCACCCGGAATATTTTCAAAAAACCATTGAAAAAGAAGGGGAATTCACGGAAGAAGAAGCCCTGATGGAGCTCTACAAGAAGCTGCGTCCCGGGGAACCTCCTACCGTATCTGGAGGCAGCCAGCTTCTGGATTCACGCTTCTTTGACCCGAAACGGTACGATTTGGGACGGGTGGGCCGCTATAAGCTGAATAAAAAATTGCGCCTGTCGGTTCCTGATAACGTTCGGGTGTTAACGCCCCAGGATATTCTGACGGCGATCGATTACCTGATTAACCTGGAATTCGACGTGGGACAAAGCGACGACATTGACCACTTAGGCAATCGCCGGGTGCGATCGGTCGGTGAACTCTTGCAAAACCAAGTTCGAGTCGGACTCAACCGCTTAGAACGGATCATCCGGGAACGGATGACCGTTTCTGATGCTGATTCCCTGACCCCCGCCTCCTTGGTTAACCCCAAACCCCTTGTCGCCGCCATCAAGGAATTCTTCGGGTCCTCCCAGCTTTCCCAGTTTATGGACCAGACCAACCCCTTAGCGGAACTGACCCACAAACGCCGCTTGAGCGCCTTGGGTCCAGGCGGTTTAACCCGGGAACGGGCTGGATTTGCAGTTCGAGATATTCACCCCTCCCACTATGGCCGGATCTGCCCGATCGAGACTCCAGAAGGTCCTAACGCCGGATTAATTGGTTCCTTAGCCACTCACGCCCGCGTCAACCCCTACGGATTTATCGAAACCCCATTTTATCCCGTAGAAAATGGTCGCGTCTTGCGGGAACGGGGTGCCTTGTTTATGACCGCCGATGAGGAAGATGACCTGCGGGTTGCTCCGGGGGATATTACCGTAGATGAAGGCGGCTATATCCAGGGTGAAACCGTACCTGTGCGCTATCGCCAAGACTTCACCACCACCACCCCGGACCAAGTGGACTATGTGGCGGTTTCTCCGGTGCAGATTATCTCCGTGGCAACGTCTCTGATTCCCTTCCTGGAACATGATGACGCTAACCGCGCCCTGATGGGGTCTAATATGCAGCGGCAAGCCGTGCCGCTGTTACTGCCAGAGCGACCCTTAGTTGGAACCGGCCTGGAAGCCCAAGCCGCCCGTGACTCCGGTATGGTCGTCGTTTCCCGGACCGAGGGCATCGTCACCTTTGTGGATGCCACCAAGATTCGGGTTCAGGACTCCAGCGGTCGGGAAATGGAGTATCAGTTACAGAAATATCAGCGTTCCAACCAAGACACCTGCTTGAACCAGCGTCCCCTGGTGTTTGAAGGGGATGATGTGGTCGCCGGACAGGTCTTGGCAGATGGGTCCTCCACCGAAGGGGGCGAATTGGCCCTGGGTCAGAATATTATCGTGGCCTATATGCCTTGGGAAGGCTATAACTACGAAGACGCCATCTTAATTAGTGAGCGTCTGGTTTATGACGACCTCTACACCTCGATTCACATTGAAAAATATGAAATTGAGGCCCGCCAAACCAAGCTAGGACCGGAAGAAATTACCCGAGAAATTCCTAACGTCGGGGAAGATTCCCTGCGTCAGTTAGATGAAGGGGGAATTATCCGGATTGGGGCCTGGGTTGAATCCGGGGATATCCTCGTGGGTAAAGTTACGCCCAAAGGAGAGTCCGACCAACCGCCAGAAGAGAAACTCCTGCGGGCGATTTTCGGAGAAAAAGCCCGGGATGTGCGGGATAACTCCCTGCGAGTCCCGAACGGGGAAAAAGGCCGGGTTGTGGATGTCCGGGTGTTTACCCGGGAACAGGGCGATGAACTGCCTCCCGGTGCAAACATGGTCGTGCGGGTCTATGTGGCCCAGAAGCGGAAAATCCAGGTCGGAGACAAGATGGCGGGTCGTCACGGGAATAAGGGAATTATTTCCCGGATTTTGCCCCTAGAAGATATGCCCTATCTGCCCGATGGGACGCCGTTGGATATCGTGTTGAATCCCTTGGGTGTGCCTTCGCGGATGAATGTGGGCCAGGTGTTTGAGTGCCTCCTCGGGTGGGCCGGACAAAACCTCGGGTCCCGGTTCAAAGTGGTGCCGTTTGATGAAATGCACGGTCCAGAAAAGTCTCGCGAAAGCGTGCATGGCAAGTTACAAGAAGCGCGGCAGAAGACGGGTAAGGATTGGTTATTTAATGAAGACCACCCCGGGAAAACCATCGTTTATGATGGCCGGACCGGAGAGGCCTTTGACCGTCCGATTACCGTGGGTAAGGCGTATATGCTCAAACTGGTGCATTTGGTGGATGACAAGATTCACGCCCGTTCGACGGGACCCTATTCTTTGGTCACCCAGCAACCCTTGGGCGGTAAAGCGCAACAAGGGGGCCAGCGGTTTGGAGAAATGGAAGTTTGGGCATTGGAGGCATTTGGGGCCGCTTATACCTTGCAGGAACTGCTTACGGTTAAGTCCGATGATATGCAGGGACGGAATGAGGCGTTGAATGCGATCGTCAAAGGAAAAGCGATTCCTCGTCCGGGAACTCCAGAGTCTTTCAAGGTGCTGATGCGCGAGTTGCAGTCGCTGTGTTTGGATATTGCGGTGCATAAAGTGCAGACCCAGGAGGATGGCACTTCTCGGGATGTCGAAGTGGACTTAATGGCGGATGTGTCCAATCGGCGCACCCCCTCTCGGCCAACGTATGAGTCTGTCTCGCGGGAAGCGTTAGAGGAGGAAGAGGAAGAGTAACTGCTTCGGATTGAGGTGGAAAGGAGAGGGGGGATAACGACTGAAGTCGTTACTAGAAACTGTTACTTCTCCTTCCCACCTTTTATTCCATAAGACCAAGGACAAACGACCAAGGACCAAGGACAAAGTTTACAAGGGGATATCATCGAATGCCAAAGATTGAGCAACGCTTTGATTATGTAAAGATTGCGATCGCCTCCCCAGACCGAATTCGGCAATGGGGTGAACGAACTCTGCCGAATGGTCAAATTGTCGGCGAGGTCACCAAACCGGAAACCATTAATTACCGCACCTTAAAACCGGAAATGGACGGTTTATTTTGTGAGCGGATTTTTGGTCCGGCGAAAGATTGGGAATGTCATTGCGGTAAATATAAGCGGGTCCGCCATCGCGGCATTGTTTGTGAGAGATGCGGCGTAGAAGTTACCGAGTCTCGCGTGCGTCGGCATCGCATGGGCTTTATTCGGTTAGCTGCACCCGTTGCTCATGTTTGGTATCTCAAGGGGATTCCCAGCTATATCGCCATTCTCCTCGATATGCCCTTGCGGGATGTCGAACAAATTGTCTACTTCAATGCCTATTGTGTTCTCAGTCCCGGAAATGCAGATAATCTCCAATACAAGCAACTGCTGAGTGAAGATGCTTGGATGGAAATTGAGGACCAACTCTACAGTGAGGATACGGAACTCATCGGCATTGAGGTCGGAATTGGGGCCGAAGCGTTGCAACGGTTATTACAAGACCTTGATTTAGAAACTGAAGCGGAACAGTTACGCGAAGAAATCGCCAACTCTAAAGGTCAAAAGCGCGCCAAACTGATTAAACGTTTGCGGGTCATTGATAACTTTATCGCCACCGGATCTCAGCCGGATTGGATGGTTCTGGAATACATTCCCGTCATTCCCCCAGACTTGCGCCCGATGGTGCAGTTGGATGGGGGACGGTTTGCCACCAGTGACCTCAATGATTTGTACCGGCGGGTGATTAACCGGAATAATCGGTTGGCCCGATTACAGGAGATTTTGGCCCCGGAAATCATCATTCGGAACGAAAAACGGATGTTGCAAGAGGCGGTGGATGCCTTAATTGATAATGGTCGTCGGGGACGGACTGTGGTGGGTGCGAATAACCGACCGCTGAAATCTTTGTCTGACATTATTGAGGGTAAACAAGGTCGATTCCGGCAAAACTTACTCGGAAAACGGGTGGACTATTCCGGACGTTCCGTGATTGTGGTTGGTCCGAAACTGAAGATTCATCAGTGCGGATTGCCTCGGGAAATGGCGATCGAACTCTTCCAACCCTTCGTGATTCACCGCTTGATTCGTCAAGGTTTGGTGAACAATATTAAGGCGGCGAAAAAACTGATTCAACGCGCCGATCCCAGTGTTTGGGATGTGTTGGAAGAGGTGATTGAATCCCATCCGGTCCTGTTAAACCGCGCACCGACTCTCCACCGTTTAGGGATTCAAGCGTTTGAGCCAATTTTGGTAGATGGACGCGCCATTCAATTGCACCCATTAGTTTGTCCGGCATTTAATGCTGACTTTGATGGAGACCAAATGGCGGTGCACGTTCCTCTGGGTTTAGAGGCACAAGCAGAAGCCCGGTTGTTGATGTTGGCTTCTAACAATATTATGTCTCCGGCAACGGGACGGCCTATTGTTACTCCCTCTCAGGATATGGTGTTGGGTTGTTATTATTTGACCGCCCATAATCCTAAAGCGCATAAGGGTGCTGGGGGTTATTTTGCCTCATTGCAGGATGCGATTATTGCCTATGAGCAAGGGTTGATTGAGTTACACGCTTTGATTTGGGTGCGGCTAGATGTGAATTGGGATATTGATTCAGAAACGAAAGAAACCGAACCAGAAATCACCCGCCATTCCGATGGAACTGTGACCAAACTCTATGCCGATCGCCGTATCCGAGAAGATGCCAATGGCAATATCCTGTCTCAATATATTCACACCACCGCAGGCCGAATTATCTTCAATAAAACCATTGCCGATGTGTTGATTTAAAGCAAGAGGGAAGCTTCCGGAAGCTTCGGGAAGATAGGATGGAGGCAATTGTTTGTAGTAACGACTTCAGTCGTTATCCGGAATGACGACTTCAGTCGTCACTACGAACGAAGAACTTGAGGCAATTGTTTGTAGTAACGCCTTCAGTCGTTATCCGGAATGACGACTAAAGTCGTCACTACGAACAAAGAAACTTGAGGTCAATGTTTGTAGTAACGACTTCAGGCGTTAATCCGGATAACGACTAAAGTCGTCACTACGAACAAAGAACTTGAGGCCAATGTTTGTAGTAACGACTTCAGTCGTTATCCGGAATGACGACTAAAGACGTCACTACGAACAAAGAACTTGAGGTCAATGTTTGTAGTAACGACTTCAGTCGTTATCCGGAATGACGACTAAAGTCGTCACTACGAACGAAGAACTTGAGGCAATTGTTTGTAGTAACGCCTTCAGGCGTTATCCAGAATGACGACTAAAGACGTCACTACGAACAAAGAACTTGAGGCAATTGTTCGAGGCAGGGGAAGATAGGGAAGCAGGGGAAGATAGGGAAGGATAATCCCCCCATCCCCTCTCATCAGTCAAAGGACAAAGGACTAAAGTCAAAGGACAAAGGACAAAGGACTAATGACTAAAAATAAGTTCACTTTCTACAACCGAGTTATTAATAAAGGCCAAATTAAAAGCCTAATTTCCCGAACTTTTGTGCAGCATGGGACCGCCCGGAGTGCACAAATTGCCGATCGCCTCAAAGATTTGGGATTCCGCTATGCCACCAAAGCCGGGGTCTCGATCAGTGTGGATGACTTGATGATTCCCCCCTCCAAGCGAGACCTGTTAATGGGGGCGGAACGCGAAATCACCTTAACGGAAAGCCGCTATGCCCGAGGGGAAATTACCGAAGTCGAGCGTTTCCAGAAAGTTATTGATACTTGGAATAGTACCAGTGAATCCCTCAAGGATGAAGTGGTGCGTCACTTCAAAGAAACCGACCCCCTGAACTCCGTCTATATGATGGCCTTCTCTGGGGCGCGGGGGAACGTCTCTCAGGTGCGGCAGTTGGTGGGGATGCGGGGGTTGATGGCAAATCCCCAGGGGGAAATTATTGACTTACCCATTAAAACCAATTTCCGCGAAGGTCTGACCGTCACCGAATATATCATCTCCTCCTACGGTGCACGCAAGGGATTAGTCGATACCGCCCTGCGGACGGCAGATTCCGGCTATTTGACTCGGCGTCTGGTGGATGTCTCCCAAGATGTGATTGTCCGGGAAGTGGACTGCGGCACGACTCGCGGGATTCCGATGGAGTCGATGAAGGATGAGGACCGGATTCTGATTCCTTTGAGCGATCGCCTCTTTGGTCGAGTCGCTGCCGAAGACGTGGTTTCGCCCAAAACCGGCGAAGTGATTGCCGCGCGCAATCAGCCGATGGATGATGATATTTCCGAAAACATCATGAAGCATGGGGTGGAACGGGTGATGGTGCGATCGCCCCTGACCTGTGAAGCCTCCCGTTCCGTCTGTCAGCTTTGCTATGGCTGGAGTCTAGCTCATGGCAAACTCGTAGATATGGGAGAAGCTGTCGGGATTATCGCCGCCCAATCCATTGGCGAACCCGGTACCCAGCTCACCATGCGGACCTTCCACACTGGAGGGGTCTTCACCGCCGAAGTCGCCCGGACTGTCACCGCCACCTTCTCCGGGACCGTCCATTATTCCCCCACCATGCGGGCCCGGGGATTCCGGACTCGTCATGGGGAAGATGCCTTCGTCGTGGAAAATGCCAAATCAGAAATTACCCTACAAGCCGAGGGCCGCAAGGAAGTCTTTGATGTCTTCCAAGGTACCGTCCTCTTGGTTCCCGATGGCGCTAAAGTGGAACGGTTGACCCTACTGGCCGAAGTCCCCCTACCCGGACGCACTCGCCGAACCACGGAGAAAGCCACCAAAGACGTCGCCTCCGACTTAGCCGGGGAAGTGGTCTTTGCCGACTTGATGCCAGAAGAGAAGAAGGACCGCCAAGGCAATGCCACCCGCACCGCCACCCGGGGGGGTCTGGTCTGGATTTTGTCCGGTGAGGTCTATAACCTACCCCCTGGGGCTGAACCTGTGGTCAAGAATGGCGATCGCATCCAACCCGGTGGCGTCCTCGCCGAAACCAAGCTCGTCACCGACAATGGCGGGATCGTTCGTCTGCCGGAAGAAATGGAAAACCGCCCCTCTTCCATGCCTCGGGAAGTCGAGATTATCACCGCATCGGTCACTCTGGACCGCGCCACCGTCTATGCCACCTCCACCGGAGGTCGGGACCATTACACCATTGAAACTGTTGGCAAACAGTTATTCTCCCTGAAAGCTACCCCGGGAACCAAGGTGTTGAATCATCAAGTGGTGGCTGAATTAATTGATGAAACCTACCGCACCCACAGCGGGGGGATTATCAAATATGCCGGAGTGGAAGTCCAGAAACGGGGCAAAGCCAAACAAGGCTATGAAGTCGTCAAAGGCGGCACCTTACTGTGGATTCCGGAAGAATGCCACGAAATCAACAAAGATATTTCCTTGTTGCTGGTGGAAGACGGCCAATTTGTGGAAGCGGCGACGGAAATCGTTAAAGACATCAAATGCGCCAGCAGTGGGGTGGTGGAAGTCACCCAGAAAAATGACATTCTCCGGGAAGTGACCATCAAGCCCGGGGAGTTGATTATGATTGAGGACCCCGAGGAAGTGGCGATCGCCAATGGCAGTCTCGTCAATCCCGGTCAAGAAATTATCCCCGGACTCATCGCCCAGGAATTGCGCTATGTCGAAATCCTGGAAACCCCCGAAGGTCCAGCCTTGTTGCTGCGTCCCGCAGTAGAATATCCCGTCTTGGATGAACCCGCCATTCCCTCTCAGGAATCCCTGAACAATGGGGAAGAGGCCATGATTCAACTGCGCGCCGTCCAGCGCTTGCCCTATAAAGATGGGGAACGGGTCAAATCCGTAGAAGGGTTGGAATTGCTACGGACCCAGTTAGTCCTGGAAATTGATAAAGATGCCCCCGGATTAGCCGCCGATATTGAATTAGTGCCCGTCGAGGAAGAAGAACTGCTCTCCTCAGAGGAGTTAGACCCCTCCAAAGGTGCGCCCATGCGCTTGCAGTTGGTGATCCTCGAATCCTTAGTCATTCGCCGGGATGTCGTGGCAGATACCACCCAAGGCAGTACCCAAACTCGCCTGTTGGTCAAAGATGGGGACCGGATTCCCCCTGGGGCCGTCGTCGCCCGTACTGAGATTCTCGGCAAAGAAGCCGGTGAAATTCGCGGGATTCGTGAAGGCGCAGAAGCCATTCGCCGGGTCCTGGTGGTCCGGGATGATGATGTGATTACCGTGGACGCGAAGGAAGAACCCACCGTCAAAGTGGGGGATTTTGTGGTGGAGAACACCGAAGTCGCCCCCGGGTTGCGGATGCCCGATTCAGGTCAGATTGTGGAAGTGACGGCCCTGGAGCCTTCCGATGACTCCGCCTTGTCCCAGGGGAATTACCGCCTGAAATTGCGTCTGGCGCGTCCTTACCGCGTGTCCCCAGGGGCCGTCCTTCATGTGGATGATGGCTCCTTAGTGCAACGGGGGGATAACCTCGTGCTGCTGGTGTTTGAGCGCACCAAGACCGGGGATATTATTCAAGGGTTGCCCCGGATTGAGGAATTGCTGGAGGCCCGTAAACCCAAGGAGGGTTGCATTTTGGCCGCGTTGCCTGGGGTGGCCCAAGTGGTTTATGGGGATGATGATACGGTCATCTTGAAGGTGGTGGAAGATGACGGGGCGGTTACAGATTATGAAATTGGCCCCGGTCAGCCCCTGCTGGTAAGTGATGGTCAACGGGTAAAAGCCGGGGAACCCCTCACCGATGGACCGAGCAATCCTCATGAGATTTTGGAGATTTTCTTCAATCTGCCCGGGGAACGGAATTATGAGCATACCCTGTTGAGCTTCCAGCAGGTGCAGACGTTCTTAGTGAGTGAGGTGCAGTCGGTATATCTGTCCCAAGGGATTGATATTAGTGATAAGCACATTGAAGTGATTGTGCGTCAGATGACGAACAAAGTGCGAATCGATGATGGCGGAGATACCACGATGCTGCCTGGGGAGTTGATTGAACTGCAACAGGTGGAACGGGTGAATGAGGCGATGTCGATTACTGGCGGTGCGCCTGCGAAGTACACTCCGCTATTGTTGGGGATTACTAAGGCGTCGTTGAATACGGATAGCTTTATCTCGGCGGCTTCCTTCCAGGAGACGACTCGGGTGCTGACGGAAGCGGCGATCGAGGGCAAGTCTGACTGGTTGCGCGGATTGAAGGAAAACGTGATTATCGGACGTTTGATTCCTGCCGGGACCGGGTTTAATGCTTATGAGGATATGATGCTGCTTCCGGATGATAGTGCCTATGAGGGGGTGCTGGATGAGGAAGAAGAGGAGTTTCCTGATGTCGTCCTGGATGACCATACCGCCCGGGCTTACCGGAGTACGGGGATGGAGTTAGAAGAGGAGATTTTGACTCCTGATGATGAAGATGCAGACGATGAGTTTGCTCTCCCCGATTTGGGTGTGAAAGGGGCCAAAGACGTGCGATCGCTCTCTATCCTTGAGGAAGACTTCGAGGACGATGATGATTTTGATGATGATGACGACATTGAGGATGACTTTGAGTAAGGTTGTCCTACCAGGTTAGTGCTCATCGAACCAGAAACCGGGTTTCTAGCAATCAGCCTATTGTGAGAAACCCGGTTTCTAGCCCATTCGATACCGACAAGGTAAAGTGAGCAATTCTGACTCTCTTGTTGGTGATTAAGTGAGGTAAATAAATAATTCTCCCCGATTGGAAGTTGATTCTGATTGGGGAGTTTTTTTCTCACATTTCCGATGAAGTGGCAACACCCGGCGGGGGATAAATCGATTGGCGGCCTCATAGCTAAAGTCGGTTGAAACCGACTGAAAACGTTATCCCATAAGACTTTCAGTCGGTTTTAACCGACTTTAGCTGTTAGGCGGGGGATTTATCCCCCGCCGGATGACGGGGTGTCTGTAGTGCCGATCGCCTATCAACGGGAACGCGATGCGATCGCCCCCAAAGACCTAGACCAAGCTATAATATCCTCAAATAAAGCCCTCCGTATCGATCCACACCAGCGATCGCTGTGGATGGAAGTCGAACGAGATTTTCGTCGTTGGGAGCAAATTTTTTAATGACTACCACCACCCCCAAAACAAAACCACCCACCGAAGGCAGAGTCTTACTCCAGAATATTACCTGGGAGACTTACGAACGCTTATTAAATGAAATTGGAGATCACCGCAATATTCGCCTACATTATGACCGAGGATTATTAGAAATCATGACCCCGCTATTTGAACATGAGAATCCCAAAGAATTAATCTCTGCTCTGGTTGGTGTATTAGCGGAGGAATTAAATATAGAAATCATTAGAGCTGGTTCCACCACATTGAAGAACCCAGATTTGGCTCGCGCTTCAGAACCCGATTCAAGTTTTTATATCCAAAATGAGAGTTCTATCAAAGGAAAGCGACGCCTCGACTTAAAAACCGATCCACCACCTGACTTGGTAATCGAAGTTGATGTCACCAGCAGTTCCATTGACCGAGAGGGGATTTATGCGGCAATGGGAGTACCAGAAATCTGGAGATGCGATCGCGGTGTGGTCCAGTTTTTACAATTGCGATCGGGCAACTATGTAGAAACAGGGCATTCTCTAGCGTTTCCTGTATTACCCGTGACCGAAGTTGCCAAGTTTTTAGAACAAAGCCAAACCGTTGGGGAAACCACGTTAATCAGAACCTTTCGCGCCTGGGTGAGAGAGCAAATTAAACCCGAAGCTTAGTAAGTAATCGTTGGAGGAAATTTTCTCATGAGTACCAACCCCAAAACCACAGCAACGACAGAAGACAGATTTTCACTTTAGAGTATTACCTGGAAAAGCCTCCGAACACTTATTAAAAGCAAAGGTGAAATCTTGGTAATATTATGCTACATTATGACTAAGTATTATTAGAAAGCCTGCTTCCGCTATTTGAAAGCAACTTTCTGTTACACTCTGATACTAAACAGCACCTTTTCGCTACTCGCCAAACTTAAAACTGTGACAACCCTAGACATAGGAAGGAATCGAACATGGCAAGGAAGCCCTCAAACACCGGACACCGGGCAAAAATCAATCAAAAATCCCGATATCCCCGAACTTTAATGGAACAGGTTTGCGAGTATATAGAAGCACCCAACCACCAGGAAAAAATTTTTCTAATTGTCGGAACAAAACCACGGACATCAGAACTGGTGGACAAATTAGCAAAGTGCTACAAAGATAAAATATTTTATTGCAAAAATAGTCGGAAAGTTTATCGCTACAAGACGGGTCAACAGCACTGTTATGTAAATCGACTGTACTCGGGAAAAATCCTGACCAAGTTATCGAAGCTGCAACAATTAGAAAGGCTAGAAAAACTAGATGAGTCTGAACGGGAAGAGATTGCCCATTTGCAGCGTCAGTTGAATCCTTTGAGGGGCATCAAACGAATGGCTCGGCTTCCAGATGCCGTCATTCTCCTCGACCGGCGAACGCAATATAAAGTTTTAATCGATGAATGTCGCGACCTGGGAATTGAGGTTATTCATTCCCTAAACCAGCTCCGAGAGCCGGGAAACAAAAAACAAAAAATAAAAACAAAGACAAAAAAAACAAAAAATAAAAAACAAAAACCGAATCACAACGGCAATAATGCCCAACCCAAAAAAGTGCCAACCCCAGACCAGATCCGAGAGAATATCAATGATGAAATCGAGAATAACCCAGAACTGAATCAACTTAATAAATTAAGATCAGAGGCCAATCCAGCAGCCTGGAATCAGCTAGTTCAGTGGCTCTTAGGTCAAGCAAAACGATCTATCACTCGGGCGATTGAACCCCTTGCAGAGCTTTGGTTTGACGTTGATTTTGAACAAGCAAGAAACCACGTAGCAGAACTCCAAACAAAATATCCCAATCATACTCGCGACGAAATTGCCAACATCCTGATCAAAGAAACAGTTTTTAAAGTAGCCGGAATTAGTTACATAGAAGACCTAGCTCCCGAGGATATTCAAGATGAAATCAAAACCGCTATCTCTAGCGTAGCCAAATGCGACTTAAAAACCATTACGCAGGAATGTGCCGAAATGGTTTTTAAAATTGCGGGGATCTACGACTTCGATTTGAACAGCCCGATACGACAGTTTGAAGCGTTGGCAGCTTTCGGTATAGCTTGGCTCGGAAAAAGGGCGATCAATGCCGGTATTGGATGGCTCGATGTTGACTTTTTCGATGAAATAAATATCCGCGCAGTTTCTCAAGCCCTAATGATTTTTACGGTGGGCAATGCCGCTCGTCTGTTTTACAAAGCAAAATTAGAGGGAGATACACTTTTGGATAACCCTACCAAGTTTGAGCGAGTTTTGGAAGCAAGTCGAAGCAACGATTTGTACACCGTACAAGATGATGAAGATTTAACACAAGTAATTATCAAACAATTTTCAACGAATCCTAAGAGCTCAGAGCCGGAAACCTCTCAAAATCCAGTAAATGGAACAAAAATTACACCATTTCCTCCAATAGAATGTCCACAGGGCATAGATTACAGTCAGTTAGAAAATTTACTGAAAGATGGTAAGTGGAAGGAGGCGGATCATGAAACAAGGCGGGTCATGTTGGAAGTTGTCAAAAGTACAAAGTGGTTCGATGATAAAAGTATCAACGGGTTTTCTCAACAACATCTCAGTTATATCAATCATCTGTGGAAAACAAACAGCAATGATCGTTTCGGGTTTTCCCGACAAAAACGTATTTATGACGGTTTAGGTGGAACGGGCGAATATAAGGCAGAAATTTGGTCAAAATTCGCCGAAACAGTGGGATGGAAACAAGAAGAAAACTGGCTGTACTACCCAGATCTTCAGTTCGATACCGACGCGCCGGAAGGTCATTTACCAGCAGTTCTCGGGCATCAGAAGCATTTTTGGGGACTAGGAGACATACAGGGCAGTCGCCTGCGTCTCCTCCTCTCCCGTGAAGATTCGTAGTCGGGCCCCATCTATAGCGGTTTTCATGCGTGTGAGGTACAGAATATTCAAGAGTTTGGTAGGGGCGCAATGCTTGCGCCCAACTGGTGTACCTCATCCAATAGAGAACCGCTATATCAAAAGCGATTCTACGCATTCGATCGCCTGTTGCAGAGAGACTATATTTTTCATGATGGTATGGGTTTCGGCAATAGATGGATCTTTACTGATTTTAACAGAACTTACTAAGGTCTATAAAAAAAAGGGCGCAAGCATTGCGCCCCTACAAATACAGCTTGACGCCGCTCGTTTTTATAGACTGATCCGTACCGTATTCCGTATTATTGTCCCGGGATTCCATTAAGTTGGCGATTTCCCTTCAGAATCGGGGGTATTTTGCTGAACTGTTTCTAACGGTAAGTCTAAAATATTGGCAATTTCCTCCAGGCTAATTCCTTTTTGAATCATTTTCGGAATCGCTTCAAGTTTGCCTTCAAGTTTGCCTTCAAGTTTGCCTTCGGTAAAGGCTTCTTGATAGACTTTGGTTTGTCTTAATTCACTCAATCCCAGCATAGCTTCAATTTCCTCCCGACTTTTTTGCGGTAATTTGTAGACGATGATGGTTTCTATTAACTCGATAAACTGCCGTCGCACCTCTTCGGAGGTGATTTGAGATTGAGAGCGAGCAATTAATTGTTTCGCTCTTTCTGTTGCTGCACTTTCGGTATCTTGAATCACCAGTTGCAACACCTGAATTCCCAAGGACTCAGTTGAGTCGTTCAACTCGTCCAGATAAATCCGCGAAACGCGAGTGAGTTCTAACATTTCTGCAAACTGTAACTCTTGTGCGCGTTCGATGCGGCGGTTTGGATAAATGACCACCACCCGCCAAGGATGGGGTGGTTGATTTTGTTTTAAATACAGAAACAGTTCCCCAAAGAGGCGATAATATAAACTATCATCGGGTTGAAACTGAACTTCTACCAGATAAAATGGTTGGGTAGACTCTTCCTGTTTGGGTAGAAACACTCCATCAATCCGAAACGCCACTTGTTTGAGTTCTACTGAGGTAAACTGATAAGCGGCTGCATCGCTGGCAGAGCGATTGATAACTTCAAAAAAACTTGCAGGAAACTGCTGAAATATTTGGTAAAATAGGCTATCTGTTTTCATCAGTAGATGGCTTCCCTCCAGCATATCCGCGCAAGGCGTTTACTCCTGCGGCCTGTTTCATCGAGGATGCGATCGCCCTCCCCTCTTCCGGATTTTCCCCAGACACTCACCCTATAACAATTATAGTATGATAATAGCTGATAGGCTTGGGTTCTCGCATAAACCCCAGCTTTTCTTAAAAAATAACTTCTAAAAAAGCAGATTCTTTATCATACCAAATTTTAACCTTAATTTTTATATTTCACCTGCCTCTACTGAGGTTTAAAAGTTTATTATTTTCCTTGCTTTGTACTTTTTTAAAGGTTAGAAACCGGGTTTTGTGACAAAACTTATAATAATTTTCCAAAATTTTGGCTAAAAACCCGGTTTCTGGTCCTGCTTCTTCAAACCTGTAACAATTTTCTAGCTTGGAAGATGAGTCATCTTATTTAAAAACTCTCTTCAAATCAGCGTTAATCTCATCTAGGTTAGCCTCCTCGGGGTCAAAAGAGCCACCTACCCAGTCGAGCATTTCTTCATGGTCCGGATGCTTTTTATTTTGGATCACTTCTAGGAAATTTGGATATCCCCAAGGACCGCCAGAGTCGTCTGGGGGACAGGCTCTTTTCGCTTTTATACAAATCGGATATTTGACATCCGGATCCGGTGGCAGCACTTTCTCGACGAGGATTTGATGGTCCCAGGAATCGCCGAAGTCGTAGAGGTATGAGAATTTAAACTTTTCTCCGGGGATGATTTTGCTGAGTTTGACTCGGGTTTCATTCTTCATTTCCACGCCCCCAAAGCCGAAATCATCATCCATTGGCATTCCGTAATCTTCCCCTTGAATGGTAAATGAATGAAGATGGCAATCTTCCCAACCCATCACGACTTGGATCACTTCGTGTAAATCTGCCAAGGTGTAATCGCTACTCACTTGTACTCGCCGCCAAATGGGGGGTCGGATATTGCTCAGAGTAATTTTTAGTTGATAGATGGATTCAGGGTTTTTTCGAGTTGGCATTTTAAAAATGGGATAACATCAGGGTTTGCAGGTTTAGACTTGGGTAGTCTGAAAACTGTAAGGTTTCCTGATCATAAATGAATTGCGTCCGGTTAACAAGTTCAAGGTATTTTATTAGAGTTAGCTGTTTTGTGATTTTTTGATAATGTCTGAACCCTCGATCGCCGTTACGGTAAAACTGTTCGCTGCTTATCAAGAAGCTTATGGCGTTCCTGAGTTAGTTTTGGAATTTCCTCCGGGGACTCCGGTGGTGGCAGTGCGCGATCGCCTGATTGCTGAACACCCGGAACTCGACTGCTGGCGCGATATCACTCGCTTTGGCATCAATCTCGATTTTGTTGACCCCCAGACTCCCTTACAAGCGGGGGATGAAGTGGTGTTAATTCCGCCTGTGAGTGGGGGGTGAGAGTTGTTGCTTGTTGGTCAAGGACCAATCCCGACCAAAACAGTCGGGATTGGTTGACGAGTATTTTGCGCTGTGTTAGTATCTTCCCAACAGATGAGGGAAGGTGACTTCCAAGCCCCTATTTTTAGAGAGTCCAGAGGTTTGAACCATGATCCAGGCGACAGAATTGCACAACCACAGTCATGACACCCCGCCGAGTGGGGCCACGTTTGACCAACTGAAATGTAAAGAATGTGGTGCGGAGTATGAAACGAAGGCGATTCATGTCTGTGAATTGTGTTTTGGACCTCTGGAAGTTAAATATAATTACGATGAGATTCGCCGTCAGGTGACTCGGGAAACGATTCAGGCGGGTCCTAATTCGATTTGGCGCTATCGTCCCTTTTTGCCGGTGATGACGGATACCCCGATTGATGTGGGAACGGGGATGACTCCTTTGGTGAAGTCCAACCGTTTGGCGCGTCGGTTGGGGATGAAAAATCTGTATATTAAAAATGATGCGGTGAATATGCCGACCCTGAGTTTTAAGGACCGGGTGGTTTCGGTGGCGTTGACTCGGGCGAAGGAACTGGGATTTACCACGGTTTCTTGTGCGAGTACCGGGAATTTGGCGAATTCTACCGCTGCGATCGCCGCTTATGCGGGGTTAGATTGTTGTGTGTTTATTCCCTCGGATTTAGAAGCTGGCAAGGTGTTGGGAACCCTCATCTATAATCCAACCCTGATGTCAGTTAAAGGGAATTATGACCAAGTAAACCGCCTCTGTTCTGAAGTTGCCAATACTCATGGTTGGGGGTTTGTTAATATTAATCTGCGGCCTTATTATTCGGAAGGGTCTAAAACCCTCGCTTATGAAGTCGCAGAACAATTGGGTTGGCAGTTGCCCGATCGCATTGTTGCACCTCTTGCCTCGGGTTCTCTGTTCACCAAGATTTACAAAGGATTTCAAGAGTTTATTGAAGTTGGATTGGTTGACGAGAAAGCGGTTCGGTTTACAGGGGCTCAAGCGGAGGGTTGTTCGCCGATCGCCGCTGCATTCCGGGAAGGACGGGACTTTATTAAGCCGGTTAAACCTAATACGGTGGCAAAATCCATTGCGATCGGGAATCCTGCTGATGGCGTTTATGCTTTAGAAATTGCTCACAAAACCAATGGCAATATTGAATCCGTCACTGATGCAGAAATCATTGAAGGGATGAAGCTGCTGGCAGAAACGGAAGGAATATTTACCGAAACTGCTGGCGGGACGACGATTGCTGTGCTGAAGAAATCTCTGGAAGCTGGTAAGATTGACCCGGATGAAACGACGGTGGTTTATATTACTGGAAATGGATTAAAAACCCAGGAAGCGGTTCACGGTTATATTGGTGAACCCCTGACCATTGAGCCGAAATTAGAGAGCTTTGAACGGGCGTTAGAACGTTCTCGCACGCTCGATCGCTTGGAATGGCAGCAGGTTTTAGTTTAATATGGGTTTGATTTAGAACGAAGAGAACGACTGAAGTCGTTACTACGAACGAAGAGAACGACTGAAGTCGTTACTACGAACGAAGAGAACGACTGAAGTCGTTACTACGAACTGTCTCCCCTATCCTATTTATTGGCGAATCATGTCCGTTAAAGTTTTAATTCCGACTCCTCTCCAGAAGTTTACTAGCGATAAGGCTACCGTTGAGTGTAGTGGTAGTAATGTGGCGGAATTGTTAGATTCCCTCGAAGCTAACTGTCCCGGCATTAAAGAGCGTCTTTGTGATGAAAAAGGACAACTGCGGCGCTTTTTGAATGTGTATGTTAATGAAGAAGATATCCGCTTTTTAGAGGGGACTGATACGCCTCTCAAGGAAGGGGATGAGGTGAGTATTGTTCCTGCTGTTGCTGGGGGTTAATTTAGGCAACCTAAAAACCGGCGGGGGTTTAAACCCCCGCCTCATAGCTAAAGTCGGTTAAAACCGACTGTTTTTTTAGTGCGTTACGCTGTTTAGTTAGGACTTATCTGAGACAACAGGCTCATTTTAGTAATCCTGCTTTCAAATACCTCTAATCTTCCGCCTGCATAAATGCTAAATTTTGCATCTCCACGTCCGTTAAAAACCCACTTGAATCCAATTCTATTAAAGTCTTCAGTCGGTTTTAACCGACTTTAGCTGTTAGGCGGGGGTTTAAACCCCCGCCGGTTTTTAGGCTGTGAACCTACCGCCGGTTACCCTAAATTTCTCCCTGAATTCGGTTCGCCCAATCTAAGGCATTATCTATCGTTAAAACAATCCGTTTAAACGGTTCATCTCGTAACTCTAGGGTGAGATAATCTTTTTCGCGGGTGACATACCAGAACTCTTTTCCACCCGGATTGTAGTAGGTTCCAGCTTTGATGACTCCGGGTAAAAATGTTCCAGGGGCACGAATTTCCGCCCAGTTGCTGGTGGGTTCGGCGGTGGAGACATTGATAATATGACTTAGGGGAATTGTCAATGTTTTCTCAAAGCTGAATGCCAAGAATTGCTCCCAAAAGTCTAATTCAATTTGTAAGGTATCGTCAGTTAGATTGAGTTTCATAGGGTTATCTTATGAAAAGACTTAAACACTATTGTATGGAATCCGGTCTTGATAGTCTGGGAAAATCCGCACCCTTGGGGACCCCACCCTAACCCTCCCCTTGCCAAGGGGAGGGAACCGGAAAAGGGCTAATCCCTTACACATATTGTTCGGGTTCGGGAGAGGAAACACTCAGATAGACGAGGGTTTCTTTGGGTTCGAGTTTGATTAACCGATCGCCTGCGTCATCTTTGCGCTTGGATTTCACTGAATTAACCGGCAACCGCAAGAAGCGATCGCTACTGGTAAGTAACTTCAACTCCGCATCTGGAAGTGCTGCCACCATTCCTACTAGCGCATCAGTCTTATTTTTAAACATCATCGACTGAGTACCCAAATCCCCCGGTTTCGCCAGTCGGACTAAATCCATCGGCAAGCGTTTTCCATATCCCAATTTAGACACCAGCAAGAGTTTCTCACGCTGACTGAGGGCGACACATCCGACCAAATTCTCACCCTTGCCTAAACGCAATGCTTGTTGTGGCATGGAGGCGCGACTGGTAATCGGCAGATTCTCATCATCGATCGCAAATCGGAGTAATCGTCCCCCAGAGGTGGCGATCGCGATATCTTGTCCCACCGTTGCTAAATTGGCATACGCTAATGCATCCCCCTCTTTTAGCTTCACTGCTGTTAATCCTCTTGCTGTCAAATTGGCGAATTCTGACAGCGGTAAGCGTTTAATTCTTCCCCGTTCCGTCAAGAAGATTAAATCCAGAGTTTCAGGATAATCTGAGAGGATAAACTGAGTGGCGATCGCATCAGGATTCCCATGCACTGCCGGGGGAAACAAACTCACGAACGGCGTTTTTTTTGCGCCTCGTTTATTCGCGGGAATATCTCCGACTTTAATCGAGAATCCCTTGCCATCTCGGGTCAAAATCAGGACATCTTGATCCGTAAAGGCAACATGGGTTTCTACTACAAAATCCGCACCCGCTTCGAGGGTTTGAATCTCGGGATTTTCCTCCTGTTTCTGTTGCTGACGCTCATAAGTGGAGGGAGATAACCGTTGTACATACCCGCGTCGAGTAAATTCCAGAACCGTTTCTTCTGGTTCTGGGGGAGTCGCAAATAGGGGGAGAGAGGGAGCAACTTCTTCCGAAATCTCTGCCTTTTTGCCTTTGCGGGATTTAGTTTTGCTGGTTTCTTCCCCGGAGTCAGGAGTTGCCACCAGCACTGTCTCGCGATCGGGCGAAACGCTGTAAATCCGGGTCCGCCTAGGGTCGCCATATTTCTTTTTGAGCGATCGCAACTCTTTCTTCAACCCTTTGAGTAATTCCCGGCGATCGCCGAGTAACCGTTCCAACTCCTCCCGCCTGGTATTGAGTTGGTCCCGTTCATCCTGCAATTTTTGCCGTTCCAATCCCGTGATCCGGCGCATCGGCATCCCTAAAATCGCATCCGCTTGGTTCTCCGTGAGTTCCAACTCGGTTTGCAACTCAACTTTTGCCGTCGTGCCATCCGGCGCATTCCGCAAAATCTCGATGAGTGCATCTAAGTTGTTCAGCGCCTTGAGTAATCCTTCGACAATTTCCAACCGCTGCTGAGTGCGTTCGAGTTCATGGGTGTAAAGACGATTCAGCGTCTGTTCCCGGAAGGTTAGGAACTCCTGCAACATTTGCCGCAGGGATAATTGGCGCGGTTGTGCCTCTACCAGTGCCAAGAGAATTGCACCGAAGTTATTTTGCAGTGCGGTTTGGTGGTAGAGATGTTGCAGAACTACTTCCGGGTTCATTTCCCGTTTGAGTTCAATGACAACGCGAATCCCATCGCGATCGCTCTCGTCACGAAGATCGGAAATTCCTTCCAAGCGTCCATGATTCACCAAATCCGCGATTTTTTCAATCCAGGCAGATTTATTCACCTGATACGGCAACTCCGTCACCACGATCGCCTGACGCCGATGTTTGCCGCGTCCCCCTTGGATTTCCTCCACTCGTGCCACCCCGCGCAAGGGGATAATTCCCCGTCCCGTGGTGTAAGCGGATCGAATCCCTTCGGTGTCAATAATTTCGCCGCCGGTGGGGAAATCGGGACCAGGAATTAGGGTAAATAATTTCTCATCAGACAGATCCGGGTTATCAATCAAAGCAATCAATGCATCCACCACCTCCCCTAAATTGTGGGGAGGGACATTGGTTGCCATACCCACGGCAATTCCCGAACTGCCATTGAGCAGCAGCATGGGTAATTGTGCCGGTAAAACAATGGGTTCTTGTTGAGAATTATCGAAATTCCCGATAAAATCAACCGTCGCTTCACCGATTTCCTGAAGCATGGCATCGCTGCCAATTTCGGCAAGGCGCGTTTCCGTGTAACGCATTGCCGCTGGGGGGTCGTTATCTACCGAACCAAAATTGCCATGACCCGCGAGGAGGGGATACCGACTGGAGAAGTCCTGGATCATCCGCACCATCGCATCATAAACGGATTGATCGCCGTGGGGGTGGTATTTACCTAGGACATCCCCAACCACGCGAGCACATTTCCGATAAGGGCGATCGGGAGACAATCCCAATTCATGCATCGCGTACATGATCCGCCGGTGGACAGGCTTTAAGCCATCTCGGACGTCGGGTAACGCCCTCCCCACGATCACACTCATGGCATATTCAAGGTAGGACTGTTGCATTTCAACGTGCAACGCAGTCGGGATAACCTGTCCAGTAGACAGTAGGTTCAATTGTTTAGCCATGAGTTTCGTTCCTTAAACCAAACCAACTTCCAACAGTGTCCTGCTTTTTTGCGCTCAATAACGCTATCGTTAGCGAAGTGAAGAAGATCGGAGGACACTTTGTCAGCGTACTATCATTCCTGACAGTCTGACGATAAAGCGCATCCGATTGATTAAATGAAAAGGAAAGGGATATGAGAACCGTTCTAATTGTGGAGGACGATCTGGTCAACGCTAGGGTTTTCTCTAAAATCCTCACCAAGCGGGGTGGCCTCAATGTCAAGCATACCGAAAATGTGGAAGAGGTGATGCAAATTGCCCAAGCCGGTGAGGCAGATGTGATTTTAATGGATGTGTCCCTGTCTCGCAGCGTTTACCAAGGCAAGGCAGTGGATGGCATCAAAATTACTCAAATGCTCAAAGCTGACCCCAAAACCTCCTATTTGCCGATTATTTTGGTAACGGCACACGCGATGGCGGGGGATAAGGAATCTTTTCTGGAACAGAGTGGGGCCGATGGCTACATTTCTAAACCCGTAGTGGATCATCAAGAGTTCGTTGACCAGATTGCGGCCCTACTGCCCAAAGAGGAGGGATGAAAGATGAGGGATGAGGGATGAGGGATAGGGTCTGTTGGAATGGAAGATAGAGTTACAGGGTGATTTTCATCCTTCATCCTTCATCCTTCCACCTTGATGGGATTCAGTCTACGATTAATGCTGATGTGGCGTGGGAGCCAATTGCGCCAGGGTCGCTTGAATGCGCGGGGTTTCCAAGAATTTTTTGGTATCTTCCATCAGACGAGTCCCCCAGAGATTTTCGACCAGAAACTCCACTTCCCCATAGCGCGGATCAATCTGTAATGCCGCTTCTCCGAGGGCCAGACCCCGTTCTCGGTTGCCTTTGGCATAGGTTGCCACCGCGATCGCCATCATCGGTTCCGCAGCTTCCGAGTCAATGCTGAGTGCTGCTTCCCAGCGTTCAATTGCAGCAGAGGCATTCCCTTGTTCGTATTCCGCTAAACCAATATTGTTCATCGCTGGCCAGAATGTTTCATCCTGGGCCACTGCTCGTTCATATTGGGCGATCGCCTGCCGATAATCTCTAGTCATGTAGTAGGCATTGCCCAAATCGAATAATGCCCCCGGTACATCCGGTTGCAACTTCAATCCCGCTTGCAGGGAGTTAATCGCCTGCTGGTAATTTTGTTGCTGAAAATAAGCCGAACCCAGGGCAAACATCACCACATGATTCTCCGGATCCAGCGATCGGGCCCGTTCCAACGCTGCAATCCCCTTCGGCAACTCCTTCGATTGCAAATACAAACTCCCTAAAATCCCCCAAGTTTGGGGAGCATTCGGCGCAAGCTGCGCCGCCAGTTCCGCCCGGGCTAAAGCCAACTCAAACTGCTGAAATCTCGCCAACTGAGCCGCTTCTTCCGCCAAAAACAACCCTTGCTGTTCCAACTGAGTCCCATCAAGCTGGAGAGTCCGAGGCAACAAAGCCTGTCCCATCACAGGTGGAACCACCGTAAACAGACCAAGGGCGATGGACAGAGGAATCAAAAAATTACGATTTGGCACAGTACCACCTTCCAACAAGACTAAGGGTTTTCATGGACCTTACAGCTTATTTCAGTGTAACTGGCAAAAATTCCAGGAAACGGTTATGGCTTCACAGAAATTCAGGGGTCTGGCATCATATCTCGGAGATTTACCATAAAATTCAAGTTTTGTCAAGGGCTGTTGAGGATTTGGGGTAGTGGCAACACCCGGCGGGGGTTTAAACCCCCGCCTAATAGCTCAAGTCGGTTAAAACCGACTAAAAACCTACGGGATAAGACTTTCAGTCGTCTTTAGACGACTTTAGCTATGAGGCGGGGGATTTATCCCCCGCCGGTTGTTGCCACCGATACTTCCTCTTCAATATCGAACCATTCATCCGCCAAACCCAAATCTCGTTCAGCCCAGCGAGTAGCCCCTTCTTGTAACTGTTTTTTGAGAGAATTTCGCTGCTTCTGGGCAATATAAAATTTAACAGCCTCGTTAATCAAAGCGCTGCGCTTATGCAGGGCATCGTCAGCAGAATTGTCAGGTTTCGTGAGTTGGTCAATCAGTTGAATCGTTTCTTCCGGCAAGAGGATTTGTAAGTGCTGAGTCATTTGGACTAGACCTCAATTCGGGATAATTTAATGGTACAGGAATGGAGGAGAATGGGAAAATATCAATGAATTTTTGCCTATAATTGTTGATTTACAGCGGTAATTACAGTAAAATTGAGCGTAATTTCTCTCAAACCAAACTAGATGAAAACCCTAGTCGAAATCGAAACAGCGATCGCCCAATTGCCCGAAGCGGAAGTGCGTCAACTGGCCCAATGGCTTCAGCAGTATTTAGATGATGCCTGGGATAAGCAGATGAAAGAGGATTTAGCCTCGGGAAAATTAGATAAACTGATAGCCAAAGCAGAAGCCGACATCGCTACCAACCATTGCATAGAAATTAACCGGCTCTTCTCCTGATTTCTACCTAGGTAATACTTCTCCATTGAGATAGAGTGGCAGCAATTTCCTCCATATATTCATTGACCGTGAGACCATGCGCCTGAGATAATTTTCTCAGGGTTTCCAATTTCGGGCGATCGCCTTTTTCAATACGCCGAATCTGGCGGGATGAAACCCCCGGAATATCGGTTTGTTTGAGATGATGCGCCTTCCTAACCGCTGCCACCGCCTCCCCAAAATATTGGTCATAAATTGCCCGTTCAACCCGGAGACGAGTCTGCCATTCCGGATCCACTATGGCTCGAAGGGCTTCCATATCCAGGTGAATATCGCCACTCGGCCAATAGAGATAACTTCCATCTTCATCAATTTCAAATTCCGCTCGGTTTTCCGGGGAAAGTTTTGCTAAAATCGGTAACTGCTGGAAGGGAATTTCCCAGGTTTGTAAGGCGCAGTCCGTGACTAATAAACGGTCTTCAAGCACCGTAGCTTTCGCGATTAATCGCTCCGATGCTCCCGTTTGCCATGCCGCTAAAATCCGCTTGAGTTGAGCGAGATGAGAATAAAAAATCACCAGGTGTAACGACCTCCAATGAGTTGAACCCTAACCGCAAACTATCGATGGAAAACCCATTGACTTAGGAATATCCAGGTGCAGGAGAACCCCGAAGTAAACCCTCGGTGCTAATATCTTCCTCAAGAGCTTGCCAATGAATCCCATAACCACCGCCACAAATCTGCCATTGAGAGAGTTGTTCCGGCGTGGCGTGCAATAACCGAGGATACCAAGCTAAGGGGACAGAAATGATGCGACAGTCCATCAGTTCGACCCGGAGACAGTCTTCTGTAAACTCTACAGTTTTCACTCGTTCATCTGCTTTTGGTGTCATACCTATTTTCAGCCTTTGAATTAGGATTAATCCTATTTTCCCCTAACGGTTGAATGGAAGCATCAGGGGGCGATCGCATTCATCCTCATCCGATGCCCCCTTCACTGCCTATTTTTTCCGCAGAACCCGCAACACCACCAGATGGACCACCAGATTGATCATCTAAAGGGTAGGAGAATTATCGCACCCCTCTAATTCCTACCCTTGCCAGACCCTGGAAAATTACTGCTAGAGGCGGGTTGCTATTTGCGCCATTCTTTGATTGCTGTAATCAGGGCGGCTGTCGCAGATATCAAGAAAGCGAGTGAGTTAATCATGTCGGGGGGACTGCTTCCATCTTGGTTCCAGGTATGGGGACATTGAATGAGTTCCTCTGGCACAGGCACCTCTTCAATGGGTTGAATTTGGCGAATTTCTTGATTTTCCGGCATCTTTGGTCTCCTTGTTTTAGTAGGTTTGAGACCACTCTAATTGGGGTGCGAGGGACAGCGCTGGACATTAAAGGTCAAAATTAAATGACCCTTTTTGTCCCTCGGTAAATGCCTTCAGCAGTGGAACCTGCATCAATGATTTGGATTATCCTGGAATCATCGAGTTGGACTAAACTGGGGATATCTACAAAAGCGCCAATAATCAACATGGGGCAAAAGGGCAAAAAAAATACGGTTCAGGCACATCAACAAGGGATCCAAAAACTCGCAGAAGCAAAAGCTGCTCAACGCGACTGTGACGGAAACGTCTGGACTGATTTAGATATTGCAGTTGAATCAGGGTTTAGTGAGAAATCTGTTGAGCGCTTTTGTGGGGGCCACCGTGTTCTACGGAAGACAGCTATTAGCATTTGCACCGCCTTGGGATTAGACGTAAAGGAGGTTGTGGACCTCAACGACTGGAACCCCCCAACTTCGGATGAACCCACAACCAACGCTATCGACTGGCGCGAAGTCTGCGAAACGATGCTCAACCGCAGACTCAGCAGTAACCTTCTCACTGCCAACGAGGATATCAACTTTAACCTCGATGACATTCACGTTCCCCTGGCGCTAGTGGAACGACGCCAGCGCGACAAACGCCCGGGGGAGACCCGCGCCGAAGACGGTTCGCAACTCTACGAACCCACGGGATATGAAGAAAAGCAGCGCTTTGAACACCAGCAGTTTTTGGATAATATCCTCGGCAAAGGGGAAGGCAAAACCAAAGGGCGGCAGATTGCCATCATCGGCGAACCGGGTGCCGGAAAAACCACCCAGTTGCAAAAAATCGCCGATTGGATTTTAGAGGAACGCCCGGATTTGCCGATTTGGATTTCTTTAGCTGACTTGCAGGGACGGGAACTGGGGGACTATTTGCTGGAAACTTGGCTGAAACAAGCGATTCCCCCGTCGCGCCTGAGTGAACAGGTGCGGGAAGACTTTTTGGCGCAACTGGAACAAGGGCGGGTGTGGTTGCTGCTGGATGGGGTGGATGAGATGGCGACGGAAAGGGCCACCGCAGGATTGCCACTCCAGCAAATCGCCACTCAACTCAAAGGCTGGATCGCCTCAGCGCGGGTGGTTCTGACTTGTCGGGTTAATGTCTGGGAAGCGAATCTCAATGCTTTGGAAGCGTTCGAGACTTATCGGATGCTGAATTTTAACTATCCCACCCAGGTGGAAGCGTTTATCGGCAAGTGGTTTGAACACAGTGATGCCGCTAACGGGGAAGCCCTGCGCCAGGAATTAGCCAAAGCGGAATATCAGCGCCTACAGGATTTGGTGAAAAATCCCCTGCGGTTGACCCTGCTGTGCAGCACTTGGCAAACCTCCGAAGGGTTACCGGAAACTCAGGCAGCACTCTACAAACGATTTGTGGGGAAAATTTATCAGTGGAAACAGAACTATTTCCCCACCACCGAACAGCAGCGTCAGCAACTTAACCAGGCATTAGGAGAGTTGGCGCGGCAAGGAATAGATGATGCCGCCTCTCCGTTTCGCCTGCGGCATCAGTTAGTTGCCGAGGTACTGGGGGATTGTGATGATGATAAGTCTCTGTTTGCCTTAGCGCTGCAACTGGGTTGGTTAAATCAGGTGGGAGTCGCAGCAGAAGACCCCGATG
Organism: Laspinema palackyanum D2c; assembly: GCF_025370875.1. Taxonomy (NCBI): domain Bacteria; kingdom Bacillati; phylum Cyanobacteriota; class Cyanophyceae; order Oscillatoriales; family Laspinemataceae; genus Laspinema; species Laspinema palackyanum. The sequence continues at coordinate 56,107 of NZ_JAMXFD010000011.1, read as the reverse complement.
AGAAGGTTTACGCTTTCTATCACGCCACGTTTCAGGAATATTTCGCCGCGTTAAGTCTTGAGGATTGGGATTTTTTTCTGCCTAGAGAACATTGCGATCGCCCAGTTCCGGGAAAGCGCTATCGCATCTTTGACCCCCTGTGGAAACAGACAATTTTGCTGTGGTTGGGGCGCAAAGATATAGAGAAGAAAAGGAAAGAGGAGTTTATTGAGAGGTTAGTCACGTTTGAGGATGGATGCGGAGAATGGGAAAACCAAGAGAAGTGCGATCGCGGGTTTTATGAATATCGCGCCTATTTTCTTGTTGCTGCGGGAATAGCCGAGTTTAAGGAATGCGATCAGGCTGATGATATTGTTCCTCAAATTGTGGAGTTGGGGTTTGGTTACTTTAATGAAGAAAAGCAAGAGTGGTGGACTTTTCTCGCTCCCATAGAATCAAACGCGATAACTGTTCTGGCAGAAACAGAACGAACCAAGGCGATGGAGGTGGTAGTCAATTTAATCACTAACTCGCAAGATGAATATACACGCATGGAAGCGGCATCAAGTTTGGGGAGAATTGACCCGGGCAATCTGACGGTGATCGCCGCGTTAGCCAAATTAATCGCCAACTCTGACGATGAATATATCCGTAGGGAAGCAGCAATAAGTTTGTATGAAATTGACCCGGACAATCCACAGGCGATCGCGGCGTTAGTTAATTTAATGGCCGATCCTGAATGTGTAGGTAGCAGCAACATAACGACAGAAATGTTGAGGGAAATTGGCCCGGAAAATCCACAGCTAATCGCGACGTTAATCGATTTAGTCGCCACTTCTGAATCTGAATATACACCCCTGAAAGCGGCACGAAGCTTGGGGAAAATGGGACAGGGCAATCCACAGGCGATCTCGGTGTTAATCCATTTACTCGCCACCTCTGAATCCGAATATATCCGCATGGAAGCGGCACAAAGCTTGGGGAAAATTGGCGCAGGCAATCGACGGGCAATCGCGGCGTTAGTCAATTTAATCGCCAACTTTGAATCTGAATCTATCCGCAGGCAAGCGGCGTCAAGTTTGGGGGAAATTGGCGCGGGCAATCCACAGGCGATCGCGGTGTTAATTCATTTACTCGCCACCTCTGAATCTGAATCTATCCGCATGGAATCGGCGTCAAGTTTAGGGGAAATTGGCGCGGGCAATCAACAGGCGATTGCGGCATTAGTCAATTTAATCGCCAAATCTGAATCTGAATCTATCCGCAGGCAAGCAGCATATAGCTTGGGAAAAATTGACCCGGGCAATCACCAGGCGATCACGGCATTAGTCAATTTAATCGCCAAATCTGAATCTGAATCTATCCGCAGGCAAGCAGCACAGAGCTTGGGAAAATTTGACCCGGGCAATCACCAGGCGATAACAGCATTAGTGGAGCGGATGACAACTACTACAAATGAGGATACCCGCAGAGAAGCAGCAGAGAACTTGGGAAAAATTGACCCGGGCAATCAACAGGCTATTAATACCTTAGTAAACCTAGTGAAAACTGCTACTAAAGAGTATAACCGTAGGGAAGCAGCATATAGCTTGGGGAAAATTGACTCTGGCAATCAACAGGCTATTACTAGCTTAGTAAACTTGGTGAAAACTACCAGTGATGAGGATACCCGTAGGCAAGCGGTAACTAGCTTAGGGAAAATTGGTACAGGAAATCACCAGGCTGTTACTACTTTAATCCAGCTAATAGAAATTGCTACGGATGAATATACTCGGAGTGAAGGGGCAGAAAGTTTACAGAAAATTGTTACTACAAATCAGAATTATGCCCAAGTTATCTATGGCTTAAAACGCTGCTTCACCACTCCAGTAAGTACGAATAATCCTTACTTATTTAAGATATGCTACTCTCTCATTTGGGATTCCGACCAAAAGCTATCTTATCCTGAATTTTATCGGGCTTGGCATGGTGAGGAGGATGAAGTAGAACCAGAACCAGTCTCCAATTTACCCCAGCGCCTCCATGCCAAATTGGAAGAAATGGGATTGTCTTCATGCCTCCAGTTAATCTGCATTGATGGCAGCAAGTTTATCGATAAAGATAATCCTGCTGCTAAAATCTACAACGAAATGCGCCGCGCTAACTGTCCCAAAAGTGCAGATGGCACACCGAGAACAATGGCGGATCTGCAATCCTATTGGGATGAATTGACGTTAGAATCGGAACAGCCGATCGCCTTAGTATTTTACAACTCTCTAACTGCACCGGAACTCTCAGGATTTAGTGAGAGATTCCTCCAGGATTTAAGTAAGTTTGAGGGGGCAATTTGCGTGGTGACTGAGGCGCGAGTCAGTGGGTTGCAAACCTTCTCGGCAAGTCAAGGGAATTGGTTTGCAGATATGGTCAATTGGATGAGGGGAAGGATTTAAAAAAATTCAGGGCTAGAATAAATCTATGAATGGGGTGTATTGACGACAAGGCGTTAATTTTGAAGAGGACAGATTAACCCTCCGTCCTCTCAGAATAGGTCATTCCTCGGGTTCGATTCCCGCAGCACGAAGTTGAGCCGCTAATCGTTCAGCCCGTTGCTGTTCCTGTTCGAGCCGTTCTGTACCCCATAAGAGTAAATTCCCATCTTCATCCCACCAGCGTAGCCAGTATCCGGGCCAATTGTTTCGTTTTCCTTGCCATACTCCCAAAAATAGCTGCATTTCGGGTATCCAAAACCGGCTTCCTTCATTCGCCGATTCTAGTTTATAGCGTTTGTTTTCCCCTAACCGATACAATTCTAATGTCCCTGTTTCTATGTCAAAAATGCCATAACTGGGAACTTGCAAAATCTGCTCGTAGTAGTAGAATTTTCCCGGGGGATAGGTTTCTTTGATGGAATATTCTTCCCCTTCTATTTCTGAGAAAAACTCCAGAACGATGGCGGGAATTTCTCCTTGCAGTCGGGGGGTATAACTGCGATTGACTTCGGAAAGGTCAACGGTAATGTGGGGAATGTAGGCCCAATCTGGCGCTTTGACGACGAATTGGCCATTGAGGGTGGCACAAATGGCGTAGTTGGTAGTGGTGAGGGCGGTTTTCGGGTGTTTTCCCGCAAAGTGTAGGCTTTCGCTTAAGGCAACCGCAAGAGTTGGTTGATTGATATGATCCACTGGGTCATCAGGCAGCACAAAATCATCGGGCAACTTTTCCCAGGTGATAGTGTAAGTGGGGGTGGTGGCTAACATGATGAGTCCTGCCGAGGTCGGGTTGATTTATTAATCTATCATAATCAGATTGATGCGGTCCTGCCACCCCGTCATTCAGAAAAATTTTGCTGGCGCTGTAACGGAGACTCAACCCCTGTAGGGGCGATTCGCGAATCGCCCGAGTAGAGGGCGCAAGCCTCGAAGCCCCTACAAATACATCTTGATCCCAAATCCGGTTGGTAAAACTCGTTTTACTCTTTAGCCTGCGAAGGCAGGCTTCGTCCGTATAGCCCCAGGCTTTAGCCTGCGGGGTTTTTTTTATAGGCTAGAGTTCAATCTGTCCTTCGCTTACAAATAGGGTTTGAGAAACACTAGGCTGCTATACAAATGAAACGCCGGGTCCCAAACACTCGGTTGCACTCTAAATAGATGAATGTGAGAGGGGATGCGCTCTAGCATATCGATTTCGGCTAGGGTGGTTTCGGCGAAGGGGGTAAAGTCGGACCAGGTGGGGACTGCTGATAGGTGTTGTTTGAGGACTTTACTCAGGGTTTGCCATTTTAAGTGCATACTCATGCTGTCAATGGTATATTTTTTCGCTTTTCCCTGGTTTTCTTGTCCCGGAATGAAGGAAAATCCTTTGTCAAATTCATAATGTTCTTCGCACAGACGCAGGATGCAGCCTCTCCCGGGTATATGCAAGTCTTTCATGCCGATATATTCGTGCATTTCTTGTTTATAAGTGACTTCGGTGCGGCGATGGTTTTCGACGGCGACTTGTTTGAATATGGGGAGGTTGCCTTCGACTTGTTGGCTGACTTCGGACCAATTAAAGGCTAATTGACCCAGGCGATCGCTCTCGTCTTTGCAAATGACCACCGCCTGGGGAGAAATGGCTTCAAAATGAGTGATGCGGAACACCCGCACTTGATTAATTTCCTCTAAAGTGGCACAAAAACAATTGATTCCCGCTTGTCGCAGTTCCGAGACAAATACTCGCAATTCCCCGATCGCCCCGGTTCGATACATCCGCCAGGTTCTCGTTGGCAGCAACAGTTTGGCGTTATAGGGTTGTAGCTGCATAATCCGCGCAAACTTGACCACCAGTTCGCTTCTTTGCGCCACATCAATCGGTTCAATCACCAGCAACCCCGGTTTAAGCTGGGAGGGATCACTCTTGACTTGGGCGATCGCCTCCTTGACTCGTTCCTTGGGGAGGGTTTCAATGCGCTTTAACCCCTGCCGCGCCTGAGACACAATCTTGGGATTAGTTACCTCTCGCAGTACCCGTCGATACGCCTTCTCTGCCTTATCCAGTTTCCCAGTTTCTTCATAATATCGACCCACATAAAACCCCACCCAAGGATTCTGGGGTGATTCTTCACGCAGCGCTTTGAGTAATTTTGCCGCTTCTCGATAGTTTTGGCAGTCGAGTGCATTCACGACTTCTTCAATGGCAATCATAAAATCGCGGGGGATAAAACCAGGGGTTAATTCAGAGGGTTCCCGATTTTAGCTTGTTTGATGTCACGCAAAGGGCGATCGCCTCTCCCGGATTCCCCTCTACCTCTACCCTTTCCTAATTTTAGACAAAAAAAAACGCCCAAAAACTTGGGCGCTTGCCATCAGGGTGCATCTACAGAATTTAATATAACACGGTCGATGGGGGGTGTCACCCCTCACCCCCTAGTTTTTTTGAAAGAATTTTCAATTTGGGAATTTTTAAACATTTAATTTGCATTAAACTTCCTCGTAATCTGGCTGAAGCCGCGTCACCATCTGGGGAGTGCGAGCATCTTGCTCGCTATTAATTATCAAGAGCGATCAAGATGCTCGCACTCCTTAAATTTTGGTATAAATAAAATTGCAAATTAAATATATGTAAAGTTTTGTATCAATTCTCCCCTTCCCCAAAAAAATCGGGAGACTGACCCAACTGAGGTCAATCTCCCGATTTCAAAATAACCTTTAATTATCCCAAATTATTGGGCAAAAGTCAAGACCCGACCATCGGGTTCGAGGACGACGCGAATTTGCAGAGACTGGGCCTCCGGTAAGGGTGAGACAAACGGCGTCCCTTGCAACGGCACTCCACTAATATCAATGTGGGTTCCCGAGGCGATTCCTAGAGGGACGATTTGCTGAATCGAACCATCGGGATTGAGGGTGAGGACATATTCCAACTTGTCCTTAAACCCTTGGGGGGGTTGCCAGGTATCTTGGAAATAACTCTTAGCTTCGGCGAGTTGGGGTGGGTCCTCAAAGATGGATTGAGTGCGGGTGGCACTTTCTGCGGGGACATCCCCAGCACTGGATTCCGACTCTGGGAACGATGTGGGAGGCGCTTTTAGGGCGATCGCATCCATCCCTTCTGCCTCGGATACCAAACTCTCCTCGCCTCCTTCCGGGACCGTTGCCGAAGAATCTAGGCGGACATTAGGCAAAGGAGGCGGTGCATCATCCAAGGGGGACCGATTAGGCGATGCTGGGGCGGGATTGCCTTCTTGGCGGGTTTCTGGAGGAGAAGCGGGTTGGGTTGGTGCCGGAGTCGGGACCCGTTCCGGTGTCTGTTGCATCGGTGGGAAACTTGGTTCCGGTGCAGTTGTAGAATTTCCCCTTTGTGCCATCAGTTCATCCCAATCCGGGGGTTCTGGGATGGGGTCGTCGGCGAGGGACGGTAGCGGACGCATGGGAGGCATCGGGTCCGAATCGTCCGGAGTAATTTCCAACTCGACTTGGGGGCGCTGGGGGGCTGATCCAGGCGGTGGCATCTGCAAACCACTCTGCCGCCCTTCAGGGAGGGGTCTGGGTGTCGAGGCAGCCGGAGGTGGTGCCACTGGAGGCGATGCCGGTGAAGGACGGTTTACTCCCGCTTGAGGTGCAGCAGCAGGAGGACTCGTCTGACCCACGGGCGGCGCTGCCGGAGGAACCGGAGGCGAAGTTGGGGCCTTGGGGGGTAAGGCGGAAGGCTGTTGACCGTTCGGGGGGGTCTGGACGCCATTTGGGGCCGGATTTGTCCCGGGGGGAACGGTCGGAGGGGCGACGACTGGGGGAGGAACGGGGACTACATTCTGCTCAGGTAAGGGTTCCGCTGGGCTTTGAGCTACCGTGGGCGTATCCCCTTCTGTAGCGGGATTGAGCAGATTTAACAGGGAAGCACTGACGCCGACGGTAAAAAGGGCCATTGCTGCGATCGCCAGCCAAGGGGGAGTCTTGGACAATCCGGCGACTCCGCCTAAATTCGGTAAGGCGATCGCATCCGCTGCCGCATAATCTAGGGCCGTGGCTAAGTCAAATAATTGTAACGTTCCCAAATTCACCACGGGACCCGATTCTGGGGTTGCGAGTTCACCGAAATGTAACTCATGCGCCAGTAACCCCCGAGGTTTTAAATAAATACCCAGAACGGGTTCAAGGGTTTGAGAATTCCAGGAGACTTGATCCGGTGGGGGAGAGGGGAAACCGGCGATCGGTTTTTCCTCTAGGGTCGGGTGAGGAGATTGTAAGCGCGTGGTGGGTTCTGTAATCTCCGTTTGGACTTCCGACGGCGTAGAGGTGGCGTCAGCTTCGGCAGCGAAATAAGTAGCATTGAGGCGTTGGGGCGACTGCTGCACGAAGTCTTGGACATAATTTGTGACGGCATGAGACAAAGCATCCAGTGCTCGGGCGTCGCCGCGAATGGTAACTTGTTGTTCCTCGGGCAATTGCGGCGCATCAAAACTGAGTTGAAAGCGCAATTGTTTAAGGACAGGTTTGCCCATCCACTTGGAGAGAGGGGAGCTTTTTGCCACAATCTCTAGGGTGCAAGTGGGGGGCGTGTACCTTCGCATAACAGAATTGAACGATGGCATGAGAAAATTTTGAGGGGGTATAGTGCTAAAGGAATGGTTAACGACTGATTGAGCGATCGAGCAAAGCCAACCACAGCCGCCGATGACCGCCCGGACCGCTGTAGAAGAGTAAATCAATCAGCAGTTTGAGGGCTAAGTGAGTCAGCAGGTCCGGGGAGGTGGTGTCTCCATCTTCCATGCGTTCTTGGTAGGTGTTGCAAAACGTATCAATGAAGTCCCCTAACATAGAGGCTTCATGAGGGGGGCGGTTTTGTTCTGAAAGCTGTTCCAGCAGGGCCACACCCCGGCGGATTAATTCGTGGTGGGTTTTGGCGAGGTGACAAATAATCATCACCAGCGATCGCGCTTCCTCCACATCCAGCTTTTTGCGACCCCCCTGACTCTTCCGCATGGGATTGGACTGGCGCAGTCGCCACAAGGAGACGCGATCGGCCACCACCGATTCAAGTCCCAATTCCTCTGCTGTTCGCAGAATGGCTTCGGAACCAATGTCCGCCAAGCATTCCAGGGCCAGCAAGACTAAATCTAACTGAGTTTTGATGTTATCCAACTGTGCCGGGGTCGGTGCATTCACACCCACTACTTCCTCCCAAGGTGGAGAAGCAGCGATCGGTGTCGCTTTGTTAGGAACACCGTTAGGTTGACCCGGGGGAGCTAATTTTAGGGTCTGGCGCATCGTGAACCTCTGTGGGTGGGGGAGATGGGGGAGATGGGGGAGATGGGGAGGGTGGGGGAGATGGGGGAGATGGGGGAGATGGGGAGGGTGGGAGAGATGGGGACATCCTTAATCCGCCCAGATTTTTTAGTCGGTTTTAACCGACTTTAGCTATTAGGCGGGGGTTTAAACCCCCGCCGGTTGTCGCTTCTACTCCCCAGTCTCCCCTATCCTCCCCATCTCCCCTATCTCCCCTATCTTCACTCATCTCCCATCCCATTCCCTATTTAAGATACGCAATTGTAACACCGGAACCGCCCTCATTTTGAGGGGCGAGTTCATAGTGACTAATTTGGGGATGTTGTTTCAAAAAGTCGTGCACTCCTTGGCGCAATTTACCCGTGCCTTTGCCATGAACAATCCATAACGCACCGCCTAGGGGAATTTGTTCGGCGATCGCCTGTTCTAGTTCCATCTCCGCATCGGCAACTCGGGCCCCTCGGATATCCAGGTTATTTCGGGAAGTACGGACGATGGGGGCTTGGGTTGCCACTTTTTCCGTTGCTGCCTCTGCTGCTGGGGAAACTTTGGGGGTTTGGGTAGCGGCTGGTTTTTTGGGTGGGAGTTCCACTTTTTGACCATCCAGGGATTCGATTTCTGTAATCCCGATGGTCATTTTCATCAATCCAAACCGCACCGTAACCTCCAAATCTCCTTCTCCGACTGCCAATACTTCGCCGGTTTGTCCAATTTGGGGAATCCGCACGCGATCGCCCGCTTTGGGACGAAATCCCGGTTTCGGTTTGGCGGCTTTTTGCTGTCGCGACGGCAGATGTTTTTCGGCAATTCCCTGTAAATCCTGGGTTGCTTGATTGGCATCCTGTCCTGTGACGTTGCCTTGTTGCAAGCGGCGAATCACTTGGGCAATTTCTTGCTTGGCAACGGCGATCGCCTCTGCAACCGCTTGTTCTTGGGACTGTTGGAGTTGCCGTTCCCGTTCTTTCAAGGATTTTGCTTTATCCGCCACTTCCCGATACAGGCGTTCGGTTTCTCCCAGCAATTGACCCGCTTCTTTCGCCTTGGTTTCCTGCTGTTTGCGCTGATTTTCTAATCCAGCAATCACTCGATCTACGTCTTGGGTGCCGGTGGGTGCGACTAAGTTGGCTGCCTGATCCACAATTTCAGACTTCAACCCGAGACGGCGCGCAATGGTTAAGGCATTAGAACGGCCCGGAATCCCCCAGAGTAAGCGATAGGTGGGTTGTAAGGTGGCTTCATCAAACTCTACTGAGGCATTCTCGAAGCGATCGTCTTCATATTTGAGGGCCTTGAGTTCGCCATAGTGGGTGGTGGCGATGGTTAACTGGGAACAATCCGCCAGATGATGCAACAGGGCGATCGCCAAGGCACTGCCTTCGGTGGGGTCAGTTCCAGCCCCTACTTCATCCAGTAACACCAGGGAGTCTGGGGTACAACTCCCTAAAATCCTGCTAATCCGGCGAATATGGCCGGAAAAGGTGGAAAGGCTTTGTTCTAGGGACTGTTCGTCTCCGATATCCGCCAGTACAAAGTCAAACCAAGGCAGTTCTACAGGTACTTTGGCGGGGATAAATAACCCCACTTTCGCCATGAGTACCCCTAACCCCAAGGTTTTCAGGGTGACGGTTTTTCCTCCAGTGTTGGGCCCGGTGATGGCAACAACTTTAATTTGAGGTTGGACAATTAAATCAATGGGAACGACGGCATTGCCATCTTCATGCTGTTGTTGCCAGATGAGCAGGGGATGGCGCAATTGCCGCAGGGTAATGGTTTGGGCCTCTTCCCCTCGGTCAATAAAGGTCGGGGGGTTGGCATTTAACCAGTAACTGTACCGGGCACGGGCGGTTGCCAGATCGAGGATGGTGACGATCGCCAATAATCGCTCTAAATCTTCGACGACTTCGGTAATTTTGGCCGTTAGCGCCCGCAAAATTGCTTCTTCTTCGGCTTTTTCTTGGCGCAGCAGGACCCGCGCCTTGTTGTTCAGTTCAACGACGCTATGGGGTTCTATATAAAGGGTCGCCCCACTCATGGAACTATCGTGAACAATGCCGGGAATGGCATCTTTTTGGGGAGATTTCACGGGGATCACAAAGCGATCGCTCCGTTTGGTGATCAGTTGTTCTTGGACGGCGTTGCTATGCCGTTGCAAGATACTCTGCAATTTCTGATAAATCTGGTCGCGGATGGATCGCTGACGCTGGCGAATTTCCCCTAATAGGGTGCTGGCGCGATCGGCGACTTGAGCGCGATCGTCGATGCATCGATGGATTTCCTGCTCGATTTCTGGATAGGTTCGCAGATCCGCAACCAAACGGTTGAGAACGGATAATTGGGGATGATCGTCGATGGTGCGGCGCAGTTGTCGGGCACCGGAGAGGGTAGTGGCGATCGCCAGCAGTTCCTCCGCAGATAAGATGCCATGCAAGTCCGCCCGTTCTAAGGAGTCCCCAATATCATGGATGCCATCAAAGGACAGGGTAGTGAGTCCCTGATTTTCTAATTCATAGACTTCTTGGGTTTGAGCAAGCAGCACCAGTGTCTGCTCCAACGTCTCAGGAATTTGGAGGTCACCGGCAGCGATCGCTCCCAGCTTGGTCCCAGCAAATGTTGCTAGGTGCTGGCACAGGCGCGGCCATTCTAGGAGTTCTAAGGTCTCAGACTGAATCAATGCTTCAAAGCTAAATAGGAACTTCGGGGATTTATATCCTAATCGTAGCTTAGGGGAGATTGGGGATGGGGGAGTTGGGGAAGATGGGGAGATGGGGAGGACTTACAACAGCAGGTTTTTTACATTTCCGGTCCCCTCCCCTGTGTCTTGGGGAGGGTTAGGGTGGGGTTCTTGTAGTTCACCTAAATGCGGAGGTATGGACTAGAGAGGATTGGCGGACTCTATTGCTCTGTTGGGGTCTAGCACCAAAGGATTCGTTTAAGACGGTTTCCAGCTCGGCTAGGGGGTCGCCTTCAATGCCTTCAAACATGGAGTTGAGGGCTTTTTGATCGCGATCGCTCAAGGGGAGGAAGGAGGGGTTGAAACCGTAGCTTAAGGTTGCCATTACTATATCTCCGCTAATTGCTGTTTAAATTTTTCATGAATTCTTGAATCTCATTTATAAAGATATGATAAAGTTGCCCCGAAATGCTTCCGTGAAACCACCCAACTTTAATTAGGAAAAATTTATGAGGGACTTCGTAAAACTTCATAACAGCCAAATCATCGGTGATTCGTCCAAAAACAGGACAAATCACCGATAACTCCTCCATAAATTCACTGAAAAATGTCACTCAGGCGTTGCTGTAGGAGTTGGGGAAATTGGGCGTAGTATCTCTGGTTGAGGGGGGAGGGATGAGGGAGTGGCAGTAAGGTGATGGGACGCTGATGGAGATTACCTTGAGAGTCTTTAGCGCAAAGGGTAATGGGTTGGCTAGAACTGTAGCGATCGCCACGCTGAAAAAATTCTTTCAAGGTCCCTTTTGGGGCGTAGGGAGTAAACCAGTCAAAGGCATCGTTTCCGAGGGTGATGATGCGATCGCCTTGCCAGTGGCAGACGAGGAGGCGCTCAATATAGGGCCGAAAGCGCTGTTTAACCGCTGTACTATAGGCTTTATTTCCCGGGGGTTTGTAGGGGACGGTATTGGTCAATAAAACTTGGTCCAGCACCTTTTCTAGTTCCGTTTTATCCCCTGCCTCGCTGTTAAAAAGAGTCCGATACAGTCCTTTGCGAACCAGGGAACCCGCTGCACCATATAACGGTTGCCGAGTTGCGACTTCATCTTTACCCAAATCTCGGCCAAAAACGCATAACTGACTTTGCAAGTTCCCCGCATAGAGAATCGGTTGAGTCGGTTCGGCATTGGCTTTTTGATAAACGGGTTCATCTAGGGGAAATTCAGCCCGTTTTGCTTCTTTCTGAATTTCATCAATTAACGTTTGAATCTCTAACATGACAGTAACGACGGACTGGATTAACATCGCTTACGTTACCGCGTTTTGTCACCTTTAGGGAATTTGGTTGGGGAAGTTTCACTGTTCGGGGACAGAGGAACCCTCGGGAGATTTGTTAGATTAATTGATAGGCTAAATCCGGTGTCGCCACGGACTCATTTATCATGGGAAACCGAATGGTAGAGGCGGCCCAATTTTTGAAATCGGGGGCTAACCGAACTAATTTGTGCATGATTTCATCATTCACCCACAAGATGACGGGAAAGGCGAAGTCTTTGCGAAAATCATCCCGGACAAAGTTGGTAGCTGTCAGTAATTGTTCAATAGAAATAACGGATTCTAATCCCAAAATCATTAAAGCATTGGGCTGTTTATTGTGTAGCGTTTGTTGCACGGTCGTATAAAGGGTTTTGACCGAGGGCTGCAAAGATAGTTGGTAAATCTCTCCGGACCAATTAATCGGTAATTGCTTGACGAGTTGCGATCGCAGAGCAACGGAGTTACAGCAAGCCAAAATTAGGCAAAATTGACCTTGGGACAGAGAAATCGCGCGGTCTAATCGTTTCAGGGATAGGGAGTGAGGATGAGCGCTTTCATCGGAGGAATACAGGTCTATCATGGTCTATATCCTAAATTTTTTTATGTTATTAAGAGGGTTTCCTCGGTGGGTCTCGGTGCCGGTCTCGGTAGGGTCGGTTGCGATGGACCTCTGTGCGATCGCCCCATTGATCGGGACCCCACCCCTCTAACGGGGTGAGCAGGATTGCAAAGCCGGGACCGATCGCAACGATCGCTGCCTGTCCGAGGCAGTTGCTCGTTCCCAGGCGTTCTCCCGGGAAAATCCCTTCGGCACATTGACTGGATTGCACTTTAGCCTGAAGGACCAAGTGAATAGCTAATCATACTAAAGTTTCTATAGAAGTATATTCCATTTTTCTTCAAAAAAGGTTAAATTTTTATAACAATTTGCTCATTTGGGTTGCCATTTCACTCTCTGGGTCAATCTAAACGCGCCCAAGACGCAGCTACTCTGTCTAAAGTTCCATCCTCCTAGGGGTCTGAAGGTTGGATTTGCGATAACATTGAGAGAATTGAGGCGACTTAAGCCCTGGCAAGGGGAAACTGCTCCCCTGAGATGGTTTCAGGTGCAAGACTTAATATACAAGGTTTTCAGGGATTTGTAGCGCCTCTCAAAACCCAAGTTTGGATAAAGCCGAAATATTAAGAATTCATCATATTCGGGTGAGCAACTGCTCGGAGCATCCACCTTTGGACAGACTAGGATTCGGTGGGTGAATAACAGGGCCCTCCGCATCTTTTTCAGGGTTGGGATTCCGAAAGCCCTCCCCTACCGATGTTTAGGCCCTGGTTTAAAAGGAGAGAGAATCCCCCATCCAAGCACCCAGGACCAATGACCAATGAAGCAAAATCACCCGGGGATTAACTGCTCGATCGCCTTGACTAAGACTTCAGGTTCTACCGGCTTGGATAGGTGCAGTTGAAATCCCGCTTGGAGTGCTTTTTGCTGATTGGACTCTCCTGCGTAAGCAGTCAAGGCGATCGCCGGAATCGCGCCCCCCTGTTCTGAAGGCCGGTTTCTCACCTGCTGAATCAGCATATATCCATCAATATCGGGCATTCCCAGGTCGCTGACGAGAACATCAAAGCTATGGCGATCGAGACAGTTAATGGCTTCGACTGCCGAGGCTGCAACCTTGACCTGTGCACCAGCTTCAGCTAGAATTGTTGTGGCTAGTTCTCTCATATCCGCCTCATCGTCTACCAACAGAATTTGAACTCCCCTCAGAGGTGAGGCGTCGGGTTCCAACACCGAATCACATTCAAGACTATCCCCAGGGGTTCCCCGGTCCTGAGTGAGGGGCAAACAGATCGTAAATGTCGCCCCTTGTCCTTCGCCGGGACTGGTTACGGCAACGGTTCCTCCATGCAATTCAGTGAGATAGCGCACGATCGCCAATCCCAATCCCAGACCCCCAAATTGTCGCGTGGTTTTCCCATCCTGCTGGCGGAATAAGTCAAAGACATAAGGCAAAAACTCGCACTCAATCCCTTTTCCGGTATCGGTTACCCTAATTTCAGCACAAGGGCCTTTCCGTTCCAGGTAAACATCCACCCGTCCTCCGGTGGGTGTAAATTTAACGGCATTGGATAATAAGTTCCAGATAATCTGCTGAATCCGATCGCGATCGCCAGATACCAGCCCAATATCCGATTCAAAATGGGTAGCAATCTGAATCTCTTTGGAACTGGCAGCTAACTGAACGGTTTCCAACGCTGACTCTAGGGTGGAGACTAACTCGACGGGACCGACATGGAGGGCAATTTTACCCTGGAGGATGCGGGATACATCTAATAAATCCTCAATCAGTTTAGAGAGTAAGCGAGCATTGCGCTCAATGGTTTCCAAGGCGCGATCGCGAGATGCGTTGTCAAATTGGCGAGTTCTTAAGAGTCTTGACCAGCCCAAAATTGGATTAAGGGGCGATCGCAACTCGTGAGAAAGGACGGCCAAAAATTCATCTTTTATCCGGTTAGCTGCTTCCGATTCCTCTCGGGCCGACCGTTCCCGGGCGAGGAGTTGTTCCCGTTCTTCTTCAGCCTGTTTACGCTCAGTGATATCGGTATTACACCCGACATAGCCGACAAAGCGAGTGCCTTCAAACCGGGGCAACCCTAGCACTTCCATCCACCGATAAACCCCATCATGGCGACGCATCCTCACAACGGAGCGATGCTCACTCCGATTGGCGATCGCCAAGCTATACTCTCTAATATAATCCGCCCAATCATCCGGATGCAAACTTTCGGTCCAATCCTGAGTGATATCCGATTGGCACAAACCCGTAAACTCACGATACCGTTCATTCACAAAGTGACAGCAGGCTTGTTCATCCTGCATCCAAATCTGGATCGGCACCTTATCCGCCAACAGCCGGAAACGATACTCTGATTCGCGCAATTCCCCCTCAACCTGTTTGAGACGGCTAATATCTAAATTAATCCCCGCCCAACAGATAATTTCTCCGGCTTGATTTCGCACAGGTACGCCTCGAACCAGAATCGGATGCCAGTTGCCATCGACCCCACGCACGAGTTGTTCCCGGTCCCACAACTCCCCTGTTGTTGCTCCCGCAGTCCAGTCAGCGAGGGTCTGTTGGGCTGCTTCCGGTTCCAACACCTGTACCCAACCTAAACCCTTCCATTCTTCCAGGGTCATGCCGACTAGACGCAAAAATGAATCGCTTGCATACAGGTGATGTCCCTGGCGATCGCAAATCCAGATCCCATAATCTAGGCTTTCCCCGATCGCCCGATATACGCCTTCGGTTTGGCGGATGGCTTCTTGGGCCAAATAGCGATCGGTAATATCAGAAAAGGTGACCACTCCAGCTCTGATAGTGCCATTTTCATCATATACTGGGGCGGAATTGACCAGAATAATCCCCCTTGTACCATCTCCCCGACTAAAATGGATTTCTTCGTTTCTCACCACTTCCCCGCTATAGACGGAACGGTATAACGGCCAGTCCTGGCGTTGATAAGCCCGTCCATCGGGATAAAATGCCTCATATAGGCTCGGGTGATTCAGGTCGTCCACAGGGATTAAGTCTGGAATTCGGGAAATTTGTTTAATTTGCTCGTTAAACAAGAGAATTTTTCCCGAGGGAGCTTCGGCGACAACCACCCCAGCGGGTAATTGTTCTAAGATGGCATTGAGCAGTTTTCGCTTCATGCTGACGCGATCAAGCAGTTCTTGCTTTTCTACTTCTTCTTGCTTGCGATCGCTAATGTCCTGCATCACCCCTAAGATTCCCAGCACTTGTCCATTGGCATCATATTCAGCCAGCCCTTTCACCGCTACCCACCGTTGCCTGCCGTCGGGACGTCGGATGCGATATTCAATGTCATAGTCCTGGCGATCGCGAATGGCTCGTTCCATCGCCTGCTGTACCTGATTGCGATCTTCCTCGGGTAACATTTCCTGGATTTCGGCCCAGGTGAGATCTGCTTCGGGGACAATCCCCAGGATTTCTGCTGCTTTTGGGGAAAAGGTCATGCGATCGCTGGACATTTCCCACCGGCAATCTCCCATTTTTGCCGCTTCTAAAGCAAGGCTCAACCGTTGAGCGCTGGTTCTTAAGGCTTCCTCGGTTCCCTTGCGATCGGTAATATCGATTTGGATGCCGCTCATTCCCTTAATTTGACCGTTCTCATCTAATAGAGTCTCTCCAATATTGCTCAACCAGCGCACGGACCCGTTGGGTAGCAAGACTCGATATTCTAAGTTAAAGTTACTGGGACTATTCAGGGTGGTTTGTACCGATGCCTCAACGGTTTGGCGATCGTCCGGATGCACCGCTTGCAACCAGTTTTGATAGGTGGTTTCACAATCGCCCGGTTCATAGCCTAACAAGCGATAATTTTCATCGGACCAGAACCAGCGATCGGTCGTGAGGTCCCATTCCCAGATTCCGGCATTGGCGGCACTGAGTGCGAGGGATAACCGCCGTTCATTTTCTTCCCGGGCGGCTTCTGCCCGAATGCGATCGCTAATATCGAGGCATACCCCCGCGAGAAACTGTTGTCCTGTGCTATCCCAGAAGGGAAATTTGTAGGACATATAATAACAGGTTTCCTCGTCTTCTCGTTCAATTGTTTCTAAAAATTGAATGGGTATATCTTGCTCTAGCACCTGGAGATCGTTAATTTGCAAATTCCTCGCCACCTCAACGGGAAATAATTCAAAATCAGTTTTGCCGAGAATTTCTGCATTCGGACGCTGCAACCATCGCTCTAATGGCCCATTGACATAAATTATCTGTCCGGTAGCATCCTTGATAAAGGCAGCAAAGGGGCTATGGCTCATGAAGTGAGAAAATAATTCTTGACTCTCGCGCAAGGCATCTTCCGTGCGTTTGCGTTCAATAAATTGGGCAATTTGAGAGCCAATGGCTACCATTAAGTCCAGCAAATCCGGGTCCAAGGGTTGGAGGCGATCGCTAAAGCATTCGATTTCGGCTAAGAGTTTATCTCCCAACAGAATCGGAAATCCACAGGCAGTCCGCAGTCCCGCTTTGATGGCTGCTGCTGCTCGGGGAAAGTTCCCATCTAGTTCTAAATCTGATATCCACGCCGGTTGACGGTTCTCCCAAATTCGTCCGGGTAGTCCGACCCCGGGCGCAAAGCTAATTTGTGCGGTGAGGTCCAAAAACTCCTGGAGTTCTTCTAAACCGGGGGAATGCCAAGTTTGGAAGGAGTGCAGACGATTATCCTGGGGATTGAGCATCCAAATCGTCCCCACTTGCCACCCTAAACTTTCGCACAAGGCTTGTAAAATAGCGGGAACGGCATCAACCCAAGTGCTGGCTTCAGCTAACACCTGGGCGATCGCATATTGAGCCGATTGGCGCTGTTGGGTCCGCTTGCGATCGCTGATATCTCGAATATAAATCCCGATTCCCTCATTTAAGGGAAACGCCGAGAGCTCTAACCACTGATTCGATTCGGATAAAAAATATTCCTCCGTTACCCGAATTCTCTGGAGTTGCGATCGCTGTAACACTGGAGCATTCAACCACTCCAAGTGACTCCCTTCGGTACTGAGTTCCTCACCAAAAGCTTTGCCTAATAACTCATCGGACGATCGCTGCAACAGCCTGAGAGCTTCGGAATTGACATAAGTAAACCGCCAATTCCCATCCAAGGCGATAAATCCATCGGGAATGCCTTCTAAAACATTCGAGATCCGGTGGGTTGCTGATTGCACCGATTCCTCAAACGGCAGAATTCTCAACGATTGCTCACCCTCTGGGGATGGTTCTGGACTCCGCCCGGATGAAACCATCAACTCTATCGGTTCTGGCTCCGGGTGCAGAGTTTTCGGCGTCTCAAGGGTGGGGGTGATGATATTAAAAATCCCAGCAACTTCCCCTTGTTCATCGAAAATCGGACTAGAAGAGAGGGTAATTGTTACTTCCTCAGCACAATTGCAGCGATCGCACTCAAAGCATTGATTTTCTAACTCTTGAGCTTGTCCCGTGGCAAATACCGAGGCGACTGCTCTTGCCATTGCCGGAAAATGGCTCATCCAACAGTCCCGCACAGGCTGACCGAATAATTGCAACTGCGGAGTTTCTTGGAGTAGCTGATGGTAAGCATCATTATAAAATTGGACCCAATCCGGTCCCCACAAAATGGCGATCGCCACGGGAGAAGTCAAGCTCAAATTGACCGCATTCCGCAAACTCCCCGGCCAACTTTCCATCGCACCGAGGGGGGTTCCCGTCCAGTCTATTTTTCCCATCAGCAGACCCATCTTGCCACCGACTGTCAAATAATTATCCTCCACTTCCATTACTTTGCTTTCCTTGGGTACGAAGCTCTAATCCTCTATTCCTAAATAGCTCAACAGCAGGTCCCGACTCCCCTCTCGGAGCTTGGGTGATGGGGAATCCCCGAGTTCGTCAATCACTGCTCGAATCTGCTGCAAGGCTAAAGAAGATGGCTGGACGCGAGCATTTTCCCAGCGATTGATTGTCGCATAAGCCACCCCCAACCTCAATGCAAACTGTTCTTGGGTTAATCCCGCAAGCTGTCGCAGTTCCCGAATCAGATGTCCAACTTGGGGTTGCTTCAGGGGCAACGTTTTGTTAGCCCCTGGGGTGATTCTGGAGGAAGACCCCATATTTTTTCAGTTGATGTAACATTTGTTATATCAATTTTCGGTCAAAGGCTTGAAACGGCTATCTATCTAAAGAAGGATTTCAGAATTCCCCTGACGCTGTATGGAAGATGACCGGCAAGGGAGAAGTGAAGGAATTGCCACGGTTTCTAGTCCCTACTGATTCCAGAGGATTGGAATCAGAGGCAGAGGGTTCCGACGGGTGTGGATTCAGGGATGGGAAGCATCCGAATGGAGGGACTGTTTTAATCTGGCGAAGACCTGAATGATTTAAACTAGATAGATTCACTGTTTAAACGGGTCGAGAATTTATGCGTCGGGTTCCCCCACCCCTGAAAACTGGACTGTTGCGCTTGATGGTGGCATCGGCGATCGCCATTCCCTTATCGATTGTAGTGGAGATGGCGATTTTTAGAAACCTGGATCGTCCGTTTCCACCCCTGTCTCAAGGGTTGAAGTTTGTAAATGCTCAACTTTCCAGCAAGAGTCACCTCGCCAATGTTCCCATCACCGAAGGGGTGGCGGCAAAGAATGGCATGGTTGTCACCGCCTCTAGGGAATCCTCTCAAGTGGGGTTAGAAATCCTGAAAGCGGGGGGAACTGCTGTGGATGCTGCGGTAGCGGTGGGGTATGCTTTAGCCGTTACTCATCCTTGTTGTGGCAACTTGGGTGGGGGTGGATTTATGCTAATTCGTCAGGCGAATGGGGAAGAGGTGTTCCTAGATTTTCGGGAAACGGCACCCCTGGCGGCGACCCCTGAGATGTATCTGGATGAAACCGGGGAAGTCGTGGAGGGATTGAGTCGGAGGGGATATTTGGCGGTTGCGGTTCCGGGTACAGTGAAGGGACTCGATCGCGCCTTAACTCGGTATGGTAAGCTTGATCGCGCTCAAGTGATGGCTGGTGCGATCGCCTTAGCCCAAGATGGATTTATTTTACAACCCGGTGACATTGAGATTCTCAATCGCAGTGTAGAAGAATTCCAAGATCAGCCAGAAGTTGCAGCAATTTTCTTAAAAGAGGGTAAAACTCCCTACGAAGTTGGCGATCGCCTCATCCAACCGGATTTAGCCAACAGCTTACAACAGATTGCGGATCAAGGACCGGATGCCTTTTATACGGGACCCATTGCCGAGAAAATTGTTAATGCCAGTGAACAAAATGGGGGAATTCTCACTTTAGAAGATTTTAGCACCTATAGCGTGACCGAATCCGCCCCCGTGGAATGTTATTATCGAGGCGATCGGGTGATTTCTGCACCGCTACCGGGAGGCGGAACCACCCTTTGCCAAATGCTGAATGTGCTAGATGGATATTCCATCGCCGAACTCAACCGCAGTGAAACCCACCGCTTGCATTTGATGCTATCGGCGATGTTGTTTGCCTTTGCCGATCGCAATACTTATTTAGGGGACCCAGCATTTGTGGATCATCCCAGCGATCGGCTACTCTCTCCCGACTATGCCGCACAACTTCGCGCCAAAATTCCCGAAAATCAAGCCATTCCCCCGGAACCGCTTTTCCATCAGACTCCCGAATCCACCGGAACCGATACCACTCACTACTCCATCGTCGATCGCTACGGCAATGCCGTCTCAGTTACTTATACCATTAATTCCTTATTTGGGGCAATGGAAATTTCACCGGGAACGGGATTTTTCCTCAATAATGAAATGGACGATTTCACCGCTAAACCTGGAGTTCCCAATCAATTTGGGTTAGTCCAAGGAACCGTCAATCGCATCGAACCGGGGAAACGTCCTCTCTCCTCCATGAGTCCAACCATTGTCACCCGCAACGATGAATTGTTCCTGGTTACCGGCAGTCCCGGAGGTTCCACCATTCCCACCACCGTCTTACAAGTCATTACTCATATCAGCGATCGTAACATGACCGTAGCACAAGCCGTCAGCCATCCCCGCTTCCACTACCAAGGATTACCGAACAGGGTGATGACTGAACCTTTGGCACTCTCTCCAGAGACTGTAGAACGGTTGTCCGCAATGGGATATCACATTGATTCCTTCCCAAATTGGGGTGCAGCCTCATCCATTGCTGTAGAAGGAGACACCCTCTGGGGAGCAAACGACCCCCGTCGTCCCGCAGGTGCAGCATTAGGATATTAAAGTTAGCGGATATCAAAGGGATTGTATCATGGTTGCTCCATTCAGGAAACTCCAAAAAATAAAACCGCCAAAATGTTCGTAGTAACCCCTTCAGGGGTTTCTTTAAAGAAGACTCCTGAAGGAGTCACTACAAACGGTTGGATGATTTATATTTTGCAATCCCCTAATTACCGTGAACGAACCTCCCAAACCCCTTCCCTTTTGAAGAAGGTGGAGAAGAGGAAGAAAGGGGTTTTTAAGTTAATCCACTTTCTTCATTTTATCTTGATTTGAATACAAAAACTATTGCATCAAAGCTGTTTTTTTTATTCTTGATGTGGCTGTTTCTGGGCGAGGGAGTTAAAAATTAAGCACAATTGCAGTTGAGTTGTGGTAGGATAGGCAGAACGCTCGATTTCAACGGGGTAAGGTTCCTAACCGAATAAAGGGTCAAGATTTGTCTGGGTTTAAGCCAAACCACAGCCGAATTGTTATTCCTGTTTTGTCTCAATCAGGCCGCCGAATTCAGGGCATGATTCACTCAGCGATCGCGAGTTTGACCCAAGTGCGTTAAACGGGCGATCGGCCAACCTTCACAATCCCTTACGGGTGTCCCATCCATTCAACTTTGATAGAGAGTCCATGACCCAAGCTACCCTATTTGTCTGTTCCCTCTGCCGATTTTCCCGTAAAGAACCCACTCAAAACGGGCTATCGGGGGGAGAGTATTTAATTCAGCAATTGCAAAGTGAATTGCAAGCCAAAAACCTGGAATCGGTAATCCAACTTCAGCCGGTGCGCTGTATGGCAGCTTGCAGCGATGCTTGCAATGCTACCCTTACAGCGGCCGATAAAATTACCTTTGTTTTGAGTGGACTGCCTCCAACAGAATCCGCACCTGATTTAGCTACCTTTTGTCAACAATATACCGCCGCTTCTGAGGGAAAAGTTCCCTACAAAGAACGTCCGGACATCATTCGGGAATCCACAGCATTTGTTCTGCCTCCTTTCCCCGTTCCAGCCCGTTTATCCCCGGCAATTTAACCGCAGAAATGGCCTCGTCAATTCTCCTCTCATTTTGACTATCATCACCCCCAAAAAATTGGGGGTTTCTGACCCATAAAATTCCCCCCTCCCCTCTCAGGGGAGGGGGGTTAGGGGGGAGAGGGCCCTCACCTAACCCAACCCGGTTTTAATATCATCTGCTTCTCGCCAATCCTCTGTTTTTTAGTTAAACCTTGCAAATCAGCTTATGACTTTAATTTTTGGACTAACGCTCACCCTATTTATTGTTAGCCTTATTCTGTATCTCAGCAGCGCCCGCAAATATCAATCTCCCGATTCTGTCGCCAATTCTTATGACGAATGGACTCAAGACGGGATTTTAGAATATTACTGGGGAGAACATATTCATCTCGGGCATTATGGTTCTCCCCCAGAATCCAAAGATTTTCTCCAAGCCAAAGAAGACTTTGTACATGAAATGGTGCGTTGGGGAGGATTGGATAAATTACCCCCAGGAACGACAGTTTTAGATGTGGGTTGCGGCATTGGCGGAAGCAGTCGCCTCTTAGCGAAAGACTATGGGTTTTCAGTTACGGGTATTACCATTAGTCCTGAACAAGTCAAGCGGGCACAAGAACTGACCCCCCCGAATTTAGATGCTAAATTCGCCCTAGATGATGCCCTCGCTTTATCCTTTAGCGATCGCAGTTTTGATGTCGTTTGGTCCATTGAAGCCGGACCGCATATGCCAGATAAAGCACAATTTGCTCAAGAATTATTGCGGGTCCTCAAACCCGGAGGTATCCTAGTCGTTGCCGACTGGAATCAACGGGACGATCGCCAAACTCCTCTCAATTTCTGGGAACGCCCGGTGATGCAGCAACTCCTCGAACAATGGTCTCATCCCGCTTTTTCCAGCATTGAAGGCTTTTCTGAACTGTTAGAATCCACCGGATTAGTAGCCGCAGAAGTCACCACCGATGACTGGACCAAACAAACCCTCCCCTCCTGGATTGATACCATTTGGCAAGGCATCATTCGACCTCAAGGATGGATGCAATTTGGAGTATCTGGATTTATTAAATCTGTGCGGGAAGTTCCCACAATTCTGTTAATGCGTCTAGCCTTTGGCACGGGACTCTGCCGCTTTGGAATGTTCCGCGCCATCCGCAGTCCGGGAGAACCCGCTTCTGAACATCAAGTTGCCGCTACAGTACCCGGCTCAACACCGATGGGGGATAAATCCCCAGCCTGATAGAATCAAGTCGGCTAAAGACGAGTGCAAGTCTTATCCCGTGGGGTTTTCAGTCGGTTTCAACTGAGATCTTGCACCAGTGGCAACACCCGGCGGGGGTTTAAACGATTGGCGGCCTAATAGCTTAAGTCGTCTAAAGACGACTGCAAGCCTGATACAGTGGTGTTTTCAGTCGGTTTCAACCGACTTTAGCTGTTAGGCGGGGGATTAATCCCCCGCCGGTCTAATAGCTTAAGTCGTCTAAAGACGACTGCAAGCCTGATACAGTGGTGTTTTCAGTCGGTTTCAACCGACTTTAGCTGTTAGGCGGGGGATTAATCCCCCGCCGGTCGTTGCCGGAGAATTTGGCCCCCGGATAGCCTAGAGTTAGGTCCCTCTCGGGTAGTTTCCCCGGTAAAATCCGAAAGAGGCGATCGCAAAAGTCGAATGTTGGGAGATAATCTGTCAGAGGAGAAAATCCAGTTCCCCTCCTTCAATATCATAGTCCTGATTTCGATGCGGGAGAGAGCAGTGGCACAGTGTCCAGTTTGTCAAGCAACTTATGTTGAGGGCGAGGTCAAAAATTGCTCGACCTGTGGTTGGGATTTGACGCCATACCCCTTGACCTTGGGACGAATCCCGGATAGTTTTTTGCGGAAAGAACGAGCACAACTGAGTTGGGCCCGCAACCATTGGCGATCGCAGTCTCAGTCTAAACCCATTGATTCTGAGCAAGTCACTCAGACTCAAATGCAGTTGTCCCAACTCAAAACCCAGCTAGAACTCTCCAATCAGGAACGAGATCAGCTCCAATCCCTGTTTGAGCAAACCGAAGAAGCCTATTGGCAACTGCATAGCAAACTAGAAACCACCCACGCTGAACTAGAAACCGCCAAAAAAGACCGAGAACAGGCCCAGTCCCAGCTAGAAGACGCCAAAAAAGCCCAGCAATCCCTGAAATCTCAACTCGAAACCAGCCAGATTAAACTGGAAGAATTTACCCAGGAATGTGCTCAATATAAGTCGCAAATTCACGAAGCGGCTAAAGCTTATTGGCGCTTGCAAGACCGTTTAGAACAGGAAGAAAAAGAGCGCGATCGCATCCAAAGCGAACTCACCAAAGCCCAGTCCGACAGCAAACTGCATAAAGCCCGGACCACTCAACTCCAGCGTCAGATTGAAGAACTCGAAAAAACATTACAACAAACCGCTCACTCCCATTCCAGCGATGGAGAAACAGTCCTAGAATTGCAAAACCAACTCCAACAAGCAGCCACCGCCTACTGGCAATTGCAAAGCCAACTCACCGATACTCAATCGGAACTCCATCACTACAAAAACAATGGAGGCCGGGTCTCCCATGAGGAGCGCTCTCAACTCCAAACCCAACTCCAAACCAACGCCGCCAAATCCTCAGAACTCGAAACCAAACTCTCCCTAATCCAAACCGAACTCGGCGAAGAACGGCAAGAACGCCGCATCAGCGAATCCCGAACCGCTTGGTTACTCGATGAGCGCAATCAACTCCAAACTCAACTGGAACAAGCCAATGAGGAGCGGGTTCTGCTGCAAACCCAACTCTCCCAAACCCAATGGCAACTCGAAGTCGCCAACCAAGAAAATAGCCGCTTACTTTCAGCCACTTACAACTCCCAATTCACCCGAAATACCGGCCTTGGACAAAACATGAAAAACGCCATGAGCGTTGCCTTTGTCCTGCTCTCTTTAAGCCCATTTTTATTACTCTTTCATCCCCGAGTCTCTGACCCCTTGTTAAGATTTGCCTTACGCAAAGGATATCTGACCACCGCCACCCACAAAAATTTAAGTCAAATCAACTTAGCCGGAGCTCAATTAGATGACAGCAACTTCAGCAGTTCAACCTTAAATAACGCCGACTTAGCCGAAATTAGTTTAATCAACGCTAACCTCCAACAGACCAATCTGAATGGAGCAAGTCTGCAATCGGCTAACCTCAAATATGCCAACTTAACCGACGCCAGTTTAGACTGGGCCAACCTCACCAATGCCAACCTCGAATTCGCCAACTTAAGCGGAGCCAATTTAGTTCGAGCCAACTTAAGCGGAGCCAATCTTCGGGGTGCGAATTTACTGAATACTCAAATTGATATTAATACCACCCGCATTGATTCCGAAGATTTACTCAATTGGAAAATCGTCAATTGGCCCCGACGAAACCGACAACTAGCCGGATTAAACTTGGGTGGATTTAACTTAAACAATGCCAGTTTAATCGACGCCAATCTGCAACGAACCAACCTGCAAAAAGTTAACCTAATCAATGCCGACTTGCGCGGAGCCAAATTAATGGGAGCAGACTTAACCGGAGCCAATTTATCCGCAGCAAAGCTAACCAATGCCGATATCACCGGAGCAACAGTCATCGGAATTACCACCGATAACCTCACAGTTTGTCCCAATGGCAGAAGTGGGCCTTGTCAATTTTAAACCCTTCAAAAAGTAAGAGTGGGAGCAACAACCTCCCACCCTCACCCCCTCAAACCCTCTCCCTAAATCTCCCCCCTCAGTGCAAATCAGTGTAATCAGTGGTTAAAAATCCAATCTCACTCCGCCTCCCCCATTAACGTAAACGCCGCCCAATCCACCGGATTCGGATACTGCTGCATCGTGGTTAACATCGCCTGCCGCAACGCCTGCGCCTTATCCCCACTCTCCTCCCAAAGCTGATAAAACTCCCGCATCAACAACGCCGTAGAATCATCCGGCACCTTCCACAACGACACCAACACACTCGGCACACCCGCAGAAATAAAGGACCGAGATAAACCAATCACCCCATCCCCAGTAATTTTCCCCCGTCCCGTATCACAAGCCGATAGCACAACCAACTCCGCATTCAGATTCAACCCAAAAATTTCCGCTGCGGTGAGCAATCCATTATCCGCACCCGAAGGCGTCAGCGCCAACCAACTATCTAAGGGAATATTCGGGTCAAAACTGCCATGCGTCGCCAGGTGAATAATCCGTGAAGACTGCATCTTCTGCACGACACTCGCTTTAGTTGCCGTTGCCCCAATCAGGGGAGTGACATTCAGCAATTGCCCAATCTCCCGCGCCTCCAATTCTGCACCAGGTAAGGCAGTCAGTTGTGCTGTTCCCACCACCGGCATTGTCGGATTGCCCACAATTAAAACCTCTGAATTCACCGCCGTCTGAGCCTGTTTCTGGTCCCGAGTTAACCCCAAGACTTGAATCGAAGGCGCGGTGAGAATAGTATGCTTTTCGATTAAATACTGACCCTGGCCATCTTGTAACGCCGGGAACGGGACTAAAAATAAGGCATTGTGAGGGACGAAAATCACCCGTTCGCTCGGGTTGGTTGGCAGCAAATCGGCGATGGGGTCAATTAACAGTTGATACAGTTGTTTCAACTCCCGATTTTCCTGTTGGTAAACTGAACTAACTTGCTCATCTTGCGCCTGGTAATTAAATAAACCCCCTGCACTGCGGACTTCTGTACTTCCTTCCCGACTTTGGGAAACCGTGATGTTATTCAGACAGGCAAAGTTATCAAAACACCGGGCATCTGCGATCGCTTTGGCTAAGGAACCGCCTTCCTCTTGCCCTAACGGTTTGAGGTCCGTGCGCCGGAAGGTGATTTCTCCAGTGGGTTTAATCACCCAGATATACAGTTCCGATTCCCACAATCGCTCCATGTTACCAAAGGTGAAAGGTTCACGAATGTAAGAATATTGAACAATCGTAGCCTGTTGTGCTGCGGCAATTTGTTGAATTTCTCGCAGATTGGGCGGGGTCACCGTGACTGGGGTTTCTCGATTATCCGAGAGGCGATCGGCGAGTAATTCCACAAAAGCACGGGCACGTCCCCGTTCAGAAATTTCCAGGGCCGCATCCAGTTTATTTTGAGCAATCAGAACGGTTTGCAGGAATTCGTAAGTTGATTTCTGTTGTTCAAACAGGGAGATTTTTTGCTCATCGGTCAACCCTGGACGTAATTGTTCCTGAACTTCAATGGATTGGCGGTAGAATTGCTCCGCTTGGGCGTACTCTCCCAGAGAATTGTAAACAACTCCGAGACCGATGAGGTTGTTGCCTTCCCCCGCTTTGTCCCCGAGTTGCCGGGTTATTTCTAAGGATTGGCGGTAGAATTGCTCCGCTTGGGCGTACTCTCCCAGAGAACGGTAAATATTTCCGAGGTTGCTGAGAGTGCTGCTTTCCCCCACTTTGTCTCCAATTTGTAGAGAGATTTCTAAGGATTGGCGGCAGTATTGCTCGGCTTGGGCGTACTGTCCCAGAAAATAGTAAACATTTCCGAGGTTGTTGAGGGCCATGACTTCCCCCTCTTTGTTTCCGAGTTGCTGTCTAATTTCTAAGGATTGGCGGTAGAATTGCTCGGCTTGGGCGTACTGTCCCAGAAAATAGTAAACATTTCCGAGGTTGAGGAGGGTGTTTCCTTCCCCCTCTTTGTTTCCCAGTTGCCGAGATATTTCTAAGGATTGGCGGTAGTATTGCTCCGCTTGGGTGTATTCTCCGAGAGAACCGTAAACATTTCCGAGACCGTTGAGAGTATTGCCTTCCCCCGCTTTACTCCCCCGTTGCCGGGATATCTCTAAAGATTGCCGGTAGTATTGCTCCGCTTTGGCGTACTCTCCCAGAGAATGGTAAACATTTCCGAGGTTGTTGAGGGTGTTTCCTTCCCCCGCTTTGTCTTCAAGTTGCCGTCTAATTTCTAAAGATTGGTGGTAGGATTGCTCCGCTTGGGCGTACTCTCCCAAAGAACGGTAAACATTTCCAAGGTTGTAGAGGGTGTTGCCTTCCCCCACTTTGTCTGCGAGTTGCCGGGATATTTCTAAGGATTGGTGGTAGGATTGCTCTGCTTGGGCGTACTCTCCCAGATAAGAGTAAACATTTCCGAGACTGAGGAGGGCGTTGCCTTCCCCCGCTTTGTCTTCAAGTTGCCGTCTAATTTCTAAAGATTGGTGGTAGGATTGCTCCGCTTGGGCGTACTC